>JBBREX010000142.1:0-7488 GCA_038225245.1 Fimbriimonadales bacterium
GGTGATCCGTTTTGGCTCTTCCCCGCTGTAGGAGGCCTTCCAGATGTCTGCTTCGCTCATAAAGAGAATCTCGCCGTTCGTCGGATCGACCTCGATATTGCCGGCGGGAGCTTGGGAAATTATTTTTCTCGATCGAAGGAAGATATCTTCGAACTCGACTTCCGTTTTTACGGGACTGGTGGGCTTTTCGTATTTAGCCTCAAGCTCAGTCTCGCGAGCAGTTTCCGCTTTCAGCGGCAATGCATAGATTCCCGGCCCATTGCGATCGCTTCGGTAAAAAAGATATTTCCCGTCGGGCGACCATTTCGGACTGCCGTGGTTTGCGTTCAAACGCGTCACGTTGACTTCATTGCCAGTCTTAACCTCCCGAATCCACATATCGACGATGCTGCCCGCCAGCTTCCGCATATAGGCCACATATCGCATGTCAGGCGACCAATCGTAGAGCGGATCATTGCCCCAGCGGAATTCTCGGGAGAGCGGAATAACTCTCGTCGGTTCTCCTCCATCGACGGGGACCGTGTAGAGTCCACCGAGCTTTCCGGCGATCCAGTAGCTAAGCTTCTTCTTGTCTGGCGTTAGCTGCAAGCGCAAAGAATCGGCCTCGATCTTGCTAACCGGCTCAATCGCCTTCGATTCGGTGTCCATTTTGTAAACCCGTTGGCTGCCTTCGCGGTCGGATACGAAGAATAGATGACGTCCGTCGGGATGCCAAATCGGCTCCTCATCGAGACCTGCATATTTCGTAAGCTGGATCGCATCGTCGGCGTTGGGACCCTTTCCCTTCTTCGTGGGAACCATCCATAGCTCGCTATGAACGACGAACGCGATTTTGTCCCCTTTAGGGCCAAGGACCCCATTCTGCGCACCGGTAGTGAGCACCAATCTCTCTTCTTGCGTAGTCTTATCGTCTACGCTTGCATAAATCATGATCTTTGCCGGGGCTTGTCCAGGTCGCATGGTATAGACGTCACCTTCATGTTCGAAGGCGAGAAGTCCCGAGCTTTTAGCGACAGCCAAAAAGCGCACTGCTCCGCCAACGAAATGGGTTAACCGCCGGGCAGCCCCTGCGTGATCGAGTGAGTAAACGTTCGGAGTGCGAGCTTCGTTATCGATTATTTTTGGAATCGTCTTATTGAGATAGCTCGAGCTGGGAGTGAGCTCGCTCACAGTGACCGCATAGATCGCGCCCTTCGGGCCATACCGCGGCCATAAGTGTTGAAAATCGTTGTTCCGAATCTCTTTGCGGGCACCGGTTTGGATGGCAAAGGTCCATAGCTCGGAAGCGGCCGACCCGTGGTAGCGCGGCCGCGTCCAGGGAAAACCTAAGCGAGTGAACAAAATCTCCTTTCCATCTGGGGAGGATTGGGGCGCGCCAACGGTCATGAAGTCACGCATGAGCATTCGCAACTTCGTCGAGCGCACGTCGAGCAAGTAGAGAGCATTGACCACATCATCGCGAGTCGTTCGAAATAGGATCGATGCACCGTCCGGGGTCCAGTCGCTCGGGACATCGCTTCCCGTGTGCCACGTTAAGCGGCGGCTCGTACCCCCTTCCGCGGGAACTACGAATATGTCGTTATTGCCGCTGCGGTTGCTCGAAAACGCGATCCATCGCCCGTCTGGCGACCATACGGGATTGTCCTCATATTCGACATGATTGGTGACCGGGATTGCCCTTCCTCCCGACGCTGGGGCAACCCAAATATCGCCTTGATAGCTGAATGCCAGCTGAGCCCCATCCGGGCTCAGCGCCAGCGACCGGGCTCCGACCAATGATTCCCGCTGAGGTGGTGGAAGTTGGGCATTCGCCGAATTCACTACCGAAAACAGCGTGAGGAAAATGAAAGTGAATTTCCGAAGCATATTCTCAACGTTACCAGGATTAAGCCCCGTCGCCGACTGAAGTCGTCGCAGCATGGAGCGGGAAACTTATTCCGCCTCAGGGTAGAAGGCTTTAGCCCCGCAGCCGACTGAAGTCGTCGCAGCATGGTGGCCCTTAGGTCTTGAAATGACGACATCGGGCGATGCTGGTCGGCGGGACGCCGACCCTACATTTATCAGGCACAATGAGTGCGTATGCAGTTTCAGGCCCCAAGAGGGACTCACGACGTATTACCGAGCGAATCGCACCGATGGCAATACTTGGAGCGTACATTCGCCGGTCTTGTCGAGCTGTACGGTTATCGAGAGATTCGAACGCCAGCTTTCGAAGACACCGAGCTCTTCGTGCGCTCAAGCGGAGAGACCAGCGACATCGTGTCCAAACAAATGTACACGTTCATCGATAAAGGAGGCCGTAGCGTCACCTTGAAACCCGAAGGCACTGCTCCGTCCATTCGTTCTTATCTCGAACACCACCTTGGTGACGCGAATCAAATCAACCGCCTCTGGTATCAGACGCAAATTTTTCGTTACGAACGTCCCCAGAAGGGCCGTTATCGGGAGGCCCACCAGCTAGGGATAGAGCTGATCGGCTCCCCTTCCCCTCTCGCGGATGCCGAGGTGATCGAGCTAACGGTGCGATTTTATCAAACAATCGGATTTGAAAAACCGACCGTCCTACTCAATTCTCTCGGGCGGGAGCAAACTCGTGCGCAATTCCGAACGGCGATTCTTAAGCATGCCGCGAGTTGGCTAAAGGACCAGTCGGAGGAAGATCGCGCTCGAGCGGAGAGAAATCCCCTGCGTCTATTGGACAGTAAAAGCCCCGAGATTCAAGCCATGATGCAAGGCTCGGCACAGATTTCCGATTTCCTGGAAGATGATTCCCGAGACCATTTTCGTGCTCTACAAAATCATCTCGACGGTGCCGGTATATCCTATCGAGTTGCGCCGGAGATCGTGCGAGGGCTCGACTACTACACAGACACCGTTTTCGAAGTCCAATCTGAAAGCCTGGGGGCCCAAAGCGCCCTTTGCGGGGGCGGGCGCTACGACAACTTGATCGAACAGCTGGGAGGCCCCCCCACCGCAAGCGTAGGAGTTGCTTTAGGGATCGAGCGAGCCTTGATCGCTTTGGAAGCAGACGACGAGCAAAATCAGACGCCCCTATTGGAGGCCTATGTGGTCGCCGCCTTCGAAGGAGCGCGATGTGATGCTCTCCAGCTTGCCCGCGAGTTGAGGAGCGATGGGATCTCGGCTCAATGCGATTTGGATCGCCTCAGCCTCCGGGCGCAGGTCAAGCAAGCGGACAAATTACAGGCTCGCTTTGCCTTAATTATCGGTGAATCCGAACTGGCGTCTCGCACGGTAACCGTTAAGCGCCTTGCCGACGGACATCAAATATCCTCAAGCCGCGAGGATTTGCCGGCGACTTTGAAGGCCCTATCATGAGGCAATATGGCGCCGCCGCATCCGCATTGATATTCGCTAGTTTCGCGAGGAGTCAAACTCCAGATATCGCGATCAAGCTTGATCTTCGAGGAACCTATGTCACGACCTCGGGTGGGGTTTCAAAGTTCCGCTGGTATGATCCCATGGGCCACCACAGTACGGTGGGCTTTACCGCTCTTCTCGAACCCGGATATCGAACATACGTCGCCCAGCGCTTGCAGCGAATCGCCAACGACGCCGATAGTGACCAATTGGATGAAGGTTATGTCGAAGATCCTGGTTTTTGGAGAGTCGGACGACAATTCATCCCGTTTGGGGAACGTAATATTCTTAGAGAAAGCGTGTTGGCCGTCCGACTCGACACAAGCACGCTGACAAAACCGGTTCCCATTTCGATTTGCGCATGCGACGGCGGGCCGGGACGCCCTCGTGGATTGACTGGCAGGATCGGTGAGCGACTTGGTCTGAGCTTTGCCGCAGGAAACCATTTCTCGATCAGCGCGACCGCCCTCGATCAAATCCGTCGCCCTGAGGGCTCGCCGGGAAACGGCCATGGTTATAAGCTCGCGCTTGGAGTGGACTACTCTCGCCGGGTGGGATATGTGATCGTCAATGCGGAATTCGTGGCCTTGCGGCATCCTGATGTCACCTCCGATTCGGAAGAGAACGTTTCCGACGTTCGGGCAACATTAAGGCCGCTCGGCACAAGAGCCCGGATCGTATTTGCTTGGAGCAGAGCTTGGCGAAGCAGGCGGGACTTTTACCGCGCGGAAGGCGAAATTCCTTTGCCTCAAAATCTTTCTTTGTTGCCATTTCTGCGTTTTTCACGAGGCGAGCTGCGAGATGTCGGTTTGACGCTTCGAATTAAACTATAACTATGAAGACCCTCGCCAATCCAATTGCTCTGCTTTGCCTTGGCGCGGCTATCGTCGCGGGACTCATGGGATTTCTTCCGGTGATGGCCCTAGGCTCTTTGTTGTGGGTTATCGTTCTCATCACAGTCAGTCTAAAAATGCCGAGGCCAATCCATCCAAGTGAGCTGAGTACCCATGGAAGATCGCAGTTGAAGCCTTTGATCGCGATGAACCAAGAACTGCTCACTCTTGCCAAGCACTACGCGAGCACGCCTGGTGCTGGTGTTCTGAAGGAACCAATATCCAGCGCAGCAAGGCTCCTTGCGGGAGCGGAATCGCTCGCCTTGCTCAGGACGGAACTAGAGTCTCTGATCCGGAACCGTTCCGGGGGACCCTCGATCCCGAGCGTCGACGTCAAAATACAAGCGATCGACTCGCAAATCGAGAAAGCTCGCAATTCGCTCGAGCAGCTATTGACGGAAGTCAGATCTTCACTATCCGAATCGATGATAGACTTCGCGCCAAGCGATTCTTTCGAAGTCGCTTTGGCCGATGTGGATACGATATCGCAAAGCATGGCGGAAGCTCAGAACTTAGTAAGGGGAACGACATAAGCACCGCACGTCGAGCTTATGACCTGCTTCGGGGATATGTCAACCAGGAGTGGGAGAGAATACAAGGCATCGATCGCTTGGATGCGGTCCAGGAGCTTGATGGCCCTGCCTCGTATCCAAAGGAAAAGGGGCAAGTCACGATAACGCCTGCCGACAAGGGAACCCTCGCCCGGCGAGTCTTAGGCGTCACTAAAGATGCCGATTTCGACACTTTGCGAAAGGCCTTTGAGCGTCTAAACAAGAGAAGCGATCCCGCCAAATTTCCGGACGGTTCGCCAGAACAAATGCAAGCGGCGGAGATTCAGAAACGAGTCCATTGGGCTTATCGTTTTCTAACCGATGATATTTCCATAACCGAGAAGCGCTTTCGCTCGCTCGAGATCGAGTGAAGACCCCTGCATTGATCGCGATCATGGGTACTACCGCTTCTGGCAAATCTGATCTCGCGGAGGAAGTCGCTTCCACAATCGGAGCGAGGCTGATAAGTGCCGACGCCTTTCAGATTTATCGTGGCTTCGATATTGGAACGAATAAGCCTCCCGACCGCTCGCGCTACGCTTTGATCGACATTAAGGATCCGAACGAATGGTTCAGCGTTGGGGAATGGATTGAACTCGTTCGCGTCGAGCTGGAACAAGCGTCAATCAACCAACAGGACGTACTAATCGTCGGTGGAACCGGCTTGTACATCCGAGCCCTCTTTGAAGGCTGGAGCGATTTACAACCGCCTCCCAGTCTAGAACTTAGACACGAGCTCGATGAGCGAATAAAGAAAGAGGGATTACCTGCGGTATTTCGGTTGTTGAATAAATTAGACCATGCAGTGGCCCAACGAATCGATCAATACAATCCGGCGCGTGTCCGACGAGCAATGGAAAAGGTCCTCACAAAAACAGACCTCATGGTTGCGCATCATCTTCCCTTTCGTAAGCATAAGTTCGCCCTTGATCTTCCGGTCGATGAATTAAATAACCGTATCGAAGCGCGAACGAACGCTCTTATCGAATCAGGATGGCCTGAAGAAACGGGGCGCCTTATCTCAACGGGAGTTTCAAAAGATGATCCGGCAATGCGAGCAATCGGGTATCGTACGTGCCTGGATTTGTACGAGGGGAATCTTTCCTTGACACATGCGCGTACCTTGATCGCTAACGCGACAAGACGATATGCGAAACGTCAAAGAACATGGTTGCGATCAGAGCCGGAACTGGTTCGGATTGACGCTTTAGGGAACGGAAAGGGTCCTTATCGGACAGTAATTGAGGCGCTCGCTTAGCGGGCGACAAATTTGGTTATGGCGAAAACGATAAATCTCCAAGACATGTTTCTTAATCAGGTGCGCAAAGAGGGCATCGGCGTCACCATTTATTTGATGGGAGGGGTGCAGCTACGCGGTCAGGTGCGAGGGTTCGATGCATTTACCGTATTGCTCGATTCTCCGGGGAAACCGACGCAGCTTGTTTACAAGCACGCAATCACGAGCGTGGTACCTTCACGGCCAATCGGGAGCGGGCGTCCAAGCGAAGGTGAATACGTGAGTCACGCGACACCCCATCCCCCTGAAGAAGACGAGTGATAGCTTTTACAAAAATGCATGGTATCGGCAACGATTTCATCATGCTGGATTGCACGGCTGATTCGTGCGAGACGCAAGATTGGCCCTTCCTCGCTCGATCGATGTGTGACCGGCGGCTGGGAATTGGAGCCGACGGCTTGATTCTCGTGCAAACAGGAGAACGGCAACCGTTTCAAATGCGGATGTTCAATCCCGATGGCAGCGAAAGCGAAATGTGCGGCAACGGGGTCCGATGCTTTGCCCGCTATGTTTCCGACCGAGGGTTGACGACGAACCAAACGATTCGCATAGAGACGGGTGCGGGCGTACTCGAGCTCACGCTGATTGGCGATCAGGTCAAGGTGAACATGGGACCAGCGCGGATGTTAAAAGGCGAAATCGGCATGGTGGGCGATCCGACTGAGCGTTTCGTCGAGCAACCGATCGAGGCTGGATATGAACAGTTCTTGGGCACCGCTGTTTCAATGGGCAATCCACACCTAGTCATTTTTACGGACGGCGAAAGAGTCGATTTAGAACGAATCGGCCCGATTCTGGAGAATAGTCGGCTTTTCCCAGGACGGGTGAATGTTCATTTTGCTCAAGCCATTAATCGCTCAGAAATCACTCAAAGGACGTGGGAACGGGGGGCGGGTGCGACCTTGGCTTGCGGCACTGGCGCCTGCGCGGTCGCAGTGGCGGGCCACCAAACCGGCCGAACGGAGCGTTCGGTTACCGTGCACTTGCCGGGGGGAGACCTTCAGGTCGAGTATCTCGAATCGGGCGAAGTCATGATGTCGGGTCCTGCGGAAACAGTCTTTTCCGGGTGTTGGGGTGCCGCTTAAGCGGCAATTCGTTCGAGAAAGCAGGTTAAGTCTGCTCTAGATGCCCCGATGTATTCGACGAATTCCAAGCCCATCCCCGAATCTTGGTCCGATGCCCGGGCTACCAGGGCTAAACCGCGGGCGCAAAGAGTCTCACTCAACCTGGCCGTGAAATGGACGAGGACGCCAACCGGCGCCGGGTGCTCCGCTTCAAACCAGCCACCACTCAGGCTTAGGTCGAGAAATTTACCACTGATCGTCCGGATGACCGTCGCTCCAAAGTCTTCGTTTACTGTCCGAAGATC
>JBBREX010000143.1:0-7487 GCA_038225245.1 Fimbriimonadales bacterium
CTTCTCTCGGGGGCCAGACCGTGCCCTCTGTCGTCATTACTGTGTGATGCTTGAACACAATTATTTCATGCGCTAGACTGGTTCGATACTGTCCGCCTCCTTATACCTACTCGAACTCATCTTCGTGCTGACCTTATTACTTGACATCCGTTCCGGCGGATAGGAAGCTAAGGCGATCAACTGGCCTCGAGCGCTTCGCCGCGCAAGTACACAACGAAGTTTTCCTTTCGGATGATTGCTCGCATTCGCTCATGGACCCTCGCCAGCAGAGTGTTCGGCTCCGTTTTAAGGATGCCAAACTTTTTGGCTTCCTTCCCAGGAGAGTAGAACCCGGCAAACACAAATGGCGAACCGTCCGACAAGCAGGGGGTCAGGGGTTCGAATCCCCTTCCCTCCACCATTTTGAACGCCCTTGACACTGCGAGAAGCGCACTCAGGCGATTCAGACTTCTATTGCGCCAACTTTCCTCGGCCCCGGGCCGAGGAGCATCGGATAAATTTTCTTCAAGGCGCGGTATAGAGCCAGACCCACTGGTCCGTGTAGCTACGCCATGTATTGGTCAAGGCTGGTCCGTCGAAGCGGATCCGAAGACGGGATTTGATTGCTTTAGTGCCGGTTTCGATAAAGCGATTCGGGCTGGCGGGTGTAATGTAGGCAACCGAATCGGCGAGGGTCGCATCTCCCGTGTAGACGTTCACGTAGGTACCGGCTACATAGTCGAACATATCGATGCGCTCCTTAAGGCCCCGCAGCGATACGTGGTTCTCAACCAACATGCCGAGAGTCTCGGCGGTCTGGGTGGGGCAAGTTCCATCCAGGAGGAGAGTAATTGGTGATTCGCTTGCCAGGGCCGTCGCTCCGTTTCGCACAATCACGCGAAGATCATCGCTTGTGAGCAGATCGGACAGTGCGCCGCTCTCCAAGGTGCCACGGAAAACGCTAAACGATGTGGGATTTAGGTTCACAGGGCCGGCCACGAGATCCAGGTCGTCGTGGTAACTTAACGAGCTTGAATTATCAGAATAGAGGTCCACGGCGGCAATTTCGTGCTGCCCGCCTTGGGGCGCCCAAGGGTGGGCTGTTAGGAACTGGCCATTGTAGAACAGCCTAGCGCTATTGGCATCAAGGTCTACCTCGACACGGACATCGGCCCAATCATCGAGCACGAGGGGAAGGCTGCCTCCCGTTTGCGTACTTGTCAGCGTCCTATCGGAAGCCCGCGCTCGGAGGATCACGCTCCAGTCATGCTGCAGGTCGTGATTGTTCGCAAGGTACTTATTCAGGAGAATGAGGTAGGAGTCACCGACGGACGCCGAGCTGACGTACCACTTGTCCTTAAACACCCAGCGCCCCGTCGTATACCCGGTGAAGGAGCGGACCACGTCGGTCGAGCCGGTTATCTTTACGCTGTTTGGCCAGCTGTTCCTGAGATCGCTCACCACCGTCGCGTTTGCGTTTGTGTTGCCGTCCCATCCATCCCAGCCGCCTTGGCCGATGAGCTGGCTGGACGGCGCGTAGCAATCAAAGTCCTCGGGCCAAAAGCTGTCGCTGCAGACATGGAAGAACGAACCATGCGGAGAGGGATCAAGTATTCCACGGCGATTTTCGAAAGGCGGATCGCCGTTTTTATAAAGCCAGCCGTAGTCCCCGTATCGGTGGTCGAAAACTTTTAGCTCCCATTGTCCGTTTGGGTTTATTCCGCGAAAAACTGAGAACGCTTCTACGGGTTTAAAGCGGCCGGCGTAGGGAGGCTGGGCAAGGATGTCTGTGATAGACATGGTTGCGTTGTCGGCGAAGACGGTGGCATCGAAGTTGTCGAAACGGTCGGGACCGCCAATTTGTTGATTGAATACCTTGGCTTCCTTGGTTACGCCATTTACCGTATGGGAGAGCACGATCTCCAGGTCCTCATCCCAAGTGTGAACGAGGTCGAGCACGAGTTGAACGCTTTCGGCATTTCCCCGCACTCCCGCAACCTGGAATGTGAATACCGCCCAGTCGGTGCTGATGGTTTGGCCGGCTTCGGAAGGGATACGTCCTCCTGCGTCTACTTCGAACGTGATTGGTCGTGCGCTTGCAACCAACAACCAACAACCGATAACCAACAACTGTTTCATATTCATTTACTTCACCATGACCACGAGAACGCGCCCTGACTGCCGCTCGTCGTCCATGTGTAGGCCGTAGACAGACTGCGATCTCCCACGTCTCTAAAGTCGCGTCTTATCGTGTAAAGCTTGCCTGACGAGGAGTCCGAAGGCTCCCAAGCAAAGGCCAGCTCGCTCCCATCCGGCGACCATTTCATCGATCCGTGGCCGTAGGCGTCGGGCACGAAGAAGCCGATCGGAGCACTGTGTTCAAACATGAACCCGTGTCCTGGCCCATAGAATTTCGTAACAAGCGTGTCGCTTGCATCGAGCGGAAAAGGCCCTGCAGCCAATTTGGTGACGGCGCGGCCCCTCCCATCCGGAGCCCAGCAAGGCATGCGGAGATCCGCGGGACCTACTGGCGTGATCGAGACAGGTGGACCAGGCAATGGATTGTCTGGAAGCCACCATCGATGGGGTGCATCAGGCTTCAGATACATGTAATCGAGGTCCCAAGTCTCGCCCGGCGCGCCGCTCCCGATCGGATGCCCATCCGGGCGCCAAGCCACGTGCCAAAGCTTGTACGCGAGCCCCCCAAAAAAACCGGTCGGATCCCAGATGCCATCTGCGAGAACGGTGCCGCCGACCAATAGCAACTTGACTTCGAAATAGGGTGCGCCATGATGGGGAAAATATTGCACGTAAGCTAGCTGTCCGGACGGGCTGAACTCCAAAGCGCCCTGGCGCACATCGTCGGCGGCAACGACTGTCGATTCCGAGCCGGTCTTGAAGTCGTAGCTTTTTACGCCGATGCCGTCGATGCCCGCGAAATAGTAGGCGGCTCCCCATCCGTTTTGAGTCAAGGCGGGCGAACTGCCAGTACTGGCGGTCGCCAAGGTTCGCCAGGCAAATCCCTCTGCCCGTCCGTCCGCCGCGCGGCGGATATCAAGCAAACCAACGGTGCCGGAATAATTTCTGAGGACCTTCGACACCCCTGAGTTGGTGGTATCTGCGCCAAAATATCCGCGGTCCAGCAGGAGCTTGCGCACCGCATAGCCAGTCTTCATCGTGTTCCAGGGCAAAACGGCGTGGCCTGCCGTTTCGTCAACCGTGTTTACCGGAAAGGCACTGCCAATCAACCTGGTCTTCACGTCTGCCGGAGAAAGCGCGGCACCACCGTTTAGTGGCGTTGCGAAAAGTAAACCGGCCGAGCCGGTGACGGTCGGCGTTGCAAACGATGTTCCCGCTGTAAACCCATAGCTCGATCCGCCGATAAGGAAAGGCGACCCGCCGTTGACGCCGGCCACGAAGTATTCATCACCCGGGGCGCTCAACCGTACAGGATCGCCCCAGTTCGAAAAAGAAGCTCGCTGGTCTTGCCTCCCGATTGCGCCCACCGTGATGACATTCGCAAGCGCGCCAAGAGACGCTGCTACGTAATTACCGGGTGTAAAGCGATCCACGTAAGGGGTGACGAGGCCATGCATGCCTTCAGTGTCGCCTCGATCGGCTTCATTTCCCGCTGCCACGACCAGAAGAAGCCCCGTGAAGTGGTTCATCTGCCGGGCAAGCTTGCGCAAAGAAGCGTGGACTTCGCCCTCGTGGGCGCTCGTCCCATCTTCCTTGATCGGATAGGGCTGCCCCTGACTTGCGCTTAGAACCTTGGCATGCTCGACGGCAGCAAGGTTGATCGCGACGAGAAAGAAGCTGACCGTAGTCCAATCGCCGTCTGCCTCTGAAATCAGGCTGGTGCGATAAATCTGGATGCGGTATTTCATCGGGTTGTGCAGCAGCCCGTTGACGCCCCTATCACCGGTCGCACCATTGACCGTGTTGCCGTTTGCCGCTCCGATAATACTTGTTACCGCCGTTCCGTGTTGACTGGCCGAATCTCCTAAGTCATAGTCGAGCTCGGCTGGCGCAGCAGGAAGAATGATCTCGTCGCCAGCTATTCTGAACCTATACCAATCGGCGAAATCCAGTTTCTTCAACTTCACACCCGTGAAATCGGGATGGGTTTGATCGCATCCGGAATCCACGACCGCCACTCGAAACGGGCTTGCTTCGTCGTCGCTCCCCATGTCGCCTCTTCCGCCCGCTAGAAAGCGTTCGAGGAGATTCCAAGCTCCCGGCGCTTGGACTCGATCCATAGGCCAAGCGTCTTCGCGTCCGCTTAAACTAGCGGTTTCACTGTGCTTGTACCGATCCACCCAATCCGTGTCCGCAAACTTCACTTGCTTTGTCTCGAGGGCCATGTCTTTGCAGACTTCGGATACGCGTGCATCATCCGCGATCAAACTTTCTATCGCATCCAGCGTCCGAAGCGAGGACGGAGGATTTCGCAGCTCGAGCACGTAGGTATTCGTGACCGGAATGTAGCCGATCAACTTTGCGTCGACGCGATGGGCAACGGATATGGCGGTATCGAAACTCAAGAAGTCCTTGAGGTCAACCATGATGCGGTTGCCGACGTAGCCAATTTCGCGGGGCTGGTAGCGGAGCAGACCCGATGGCTTGCCTTGAACAAAAGCGCTGACGATGATCACTGACGCATCGCCACTCGAAGCTGCTTGAGGAAGCAGATTTTGAAGTTCGTTCGCCTCGGCGCTTCGTCGCAATCGATCTGCCGTGGTGCCAAGACCATACAGCTTGTCCAGATCTTCCTGGAGCGCGCGCACATGATGGCCGTTCAGCCCTCGAACAACATGACACGAATTGGCCGCGCCCACGGGGACTCTAACAACGATCTCGGTTGGATTATGACGCTCGATATTGGTGGCGACCACATTGCCAAAAACAACCACCGCATTGAGGTCACTGCCTAAGTGAGAGCCGCGGATGAGCATCTTGCCGCCGACCCCGACCATTTCAGGCGTACGGCTACTGATGCTCGGCAGTTCGGATTTGCCGAAGCACCATGTTGCCGCTAGCCCAAAAGAAAGGGCGCATATCAGCCGTTGCCTAGAGAAGATTTTCAACAAAGCCACGTTCCCAAAACCTCCAAAGAAGAGCCATACGCAGCCGCCCGAGTCCCCAGACGGAATACTATTCAGCAGTATAACAAAAAATGCTTGATCTTCCAAGTATCTTAGGCAACTTCAGACATCGCCGTCGATAGAGTTGATGATCGTTTTGATTCCTCCCCAGGCGCTGCGCAGGTCGGAAATGAGGGGAGATTGGGCTCGTGCGACGGTTACGTCACCGAGATCGATAACCGTCTTCAAGAGATATTCTTCTTGAACGGGGCCCTTCGCAAGTACCCTGCCAAAGGGGTCGTAAACGCCGCTTCCGCCGACCAGTCCCTTGCCTCCTTCGAAGCCGCAAAGCATAGGATTCAAGCAGAAAACGCCGTGTTCCTCGCTAATCCCGCGTAAGAGCCGCTCGTATCGGTCGAGATTATCGGGCACGGCACCGGAAAAACCCCGAGCCGGCGACGCGCTGGGAACGAGAAGTATGGTCGCGCCGGCGAGAGCGCTTAAAGTCGGCAAAATGGAATGCCAAACATCTTCACAAATAAGCAATGCGGTTCTTCCGAATCGGCTATCGAATACGCCAAGGGCTTGGCCTCGAGATACGAACCGCTCTTCATCGAACACTCCGTAGGTGGGCAAAAAGAATTTTCGATACACATGAAGCAAATTCGCACGGTCATTTTCAACTTGCAGATAGGCCGCGCTGTTGTAAAGATTGCCTTCCTGAATCTCATAGAAGCCGAGAGCGACGTCTATCTGGTTTGGTGACGAATTCAGCCGTCGCGAAATCTCTTCGATAAGAGACTCAGCGGTCAAGGAGCTTTCTAAGACCCCTCCCTCGAGGAAATAACCGGTGGTAGACGCCTCGGGAAAGGCGAGAAGATCGATTCCTTCGAGACGCGCTTGGGCAATAGCTTCCCCGATTCGATCGAGATTCGCCTTGACATCGGCCTTTTTCGGGGCGAATTGCGCGCAAGCAACGGTGAGCGGCACGATCAGAGTGTACCGGGACTAATCCGAGTCACTTCTCCCAGCAACAAGAACTAATTCAGGCGGCGTTAACTCGCGGATACGTATCCGGCCAGGAATCTCATCGGAGAGCAGCCGCGCGATTTTGCCCGCGAGGACGTCCTGATTCGCATCGGAAGCGGCGACGATGCACAGTCTTTTTTGGGCTCTCGTCAGGGCCACATAGAGAATTCGAAGCTCCTCCTCACGGTCCCTGTTTTTTCGACGCTCGTCGAGCCACAGGTAGGCGGTGGGTCTGCGATCTCGCTCGAAACGCGCGGCCACAAAGCCTAACCTTGCATCTGCGGCCACATCTCTTCCGTGCATACCAAGAGGGAAATGGGTGTTTGGGACAACAACGATCGGATACTCGAGACCCTTTGCCTTATGGATCGTGATCAGCTTGACCACTCCGCCATCTTCCGCGGTGGGAGCGTCGCCCTCTTTGTGTCTATACAACTGCACATACCGGATTCGCTCCGCGAATTCGAGCGCTCCGAAGCCAGGCTCGTCAGCCGCTAGCATGAGCAACTTGCGGACATTGGCGATCGCTTGTCGCGCGTTTGGCCGTTTGGCCAAACGCACCAAAAACGGGCTGACCCGGAGGAGGTCTGAAAGAACTTCCCATGCGGAAACTCGATCCGCGTATTGTCGCATTCCTTCAAACCAGCTTAAAAAGCGCTCCAGTTCCTCCGCGTCTTGCTCGATCGGCGAAACAAAGTCAATCAAATGATCGATGACGTGTCCTTCAAGCCCCCGCAGAAGGACGATCGCGTCTAGGGAAACGCCCACGAATGGGCTTCGCAGCAAGGCCAACAAGGCAAAGTCGTCGTATGGGTCAACGAGGGTCTTAAGGGCATTAGCAATATCTCGAACCTCGAGGCGCACATAAAACTTCTCGGAGCCGCCAACGATCCGATTTTCCACCCCAAAGACCGAGAGCTCTTTCCCAAGCTGAATGGCAAAGTGGGCATTGCGGCAAAGTACGGCAACGTCCCCCGGCTTATCGGCTTCTCGTGCTAATTCCTGAATAAGCCTCGCCGTCAAGGTGATATCCGGGTTCTGCTGCGGCCAAATCTCCACCCCATCGAATGGCGGTGGGTCGTCTAGCATCGAGTCGGGAGCTTCCCCGATTGGCCGATATTCGGCTGTCCAAAGCCGCCCAAATAAGGCATCTACGAAGGAAAGAATTCCCGGATCGGATCTCCAGTTTTTGGACAGCGGATAGTGCTTTCTCTCCTTACTGTGAGCTAGAAAGAGGGATCGATCTGCTTGTCGAAATCCAAAGATTGACTGTTGAGGATCACCTACCAGCATTTCTTTCTCGATGTCCAAGGACTTGAGGAGGGCGTACTGAGCAGGATTGACGTCCTGTGCCTCATCGACCAAAACAACTCGATACTGGGTACGCACGCGGTC
>JBBREX010000144.1:0-7434 GCA_038225245.1 Fimbriimonadales bacterium
CTTCATACCAAGGAGGCAGTCCGGGTGGCGCTCCCAGGTACCGAAGATGAATCGGAATCATGTGCACGAGGAAGGAAATAGCAAATAATCCACCAAGGGCCACTACCGACCAAAACACGACAGACTTGCGGAGCCGAACGATCCCGTATCTCTGACAAGGTTCCGAGTTCCACCAAATGATGAAAAGCACCAAGGCGGTATGGGCCAAGCTGCTAACCATATGAGTGATCTCCACTCCAAGCGTCACTTCGACCCTTCTTTGTTCCAAGAACAGGGAGACGCTGTGGACAAATGCGGGAAGCCAACAAACGGCGATCACGACGGCGACTTCGACTCGTAAACTGGTTCGATCGGTGATGACTACATCGTCGACTCCCGCCTCTCGAAATGGGCTATTTTCCATTCGCATCTTCGACCCAAGCCCGCAGAATCTCCGCGATATTCCAGGCTTGCCAAGGACATCCGCCTGGATAGCGGGGTTTATCTCCATCGTAAACCTCGGCGATTCCTCCTAAACCATAGTCAACCAGCCATTCGCGGCAAGGCTTCAAGATGCGGCGAGCCTCCGCTCGGTCGCCCGTTAGCTTCACAAGCGCGGATACGTAGGGCCCAAGGAGCCAAGGCCACACCGTCCCTTGGTGGTAAGCGCTGTCTAGCTCAGGTAGAGGACCGTGAAATCGGCCTCGATAAGCCGGCTCGTCGGGGGCAAGGGTTCGAAGTCCATTTTCCGTGAGCAACTCACGGCTGATTTTGGCGAATGCTTGGTTCGCCTGTTCGCCCTTTGCGGGTCCGAAGGGCAGGCTCATCGCGATAAGCTGGTTCGGGCGAAGCGAGGCGTCGTCGGGGTCTGCCGTGTCCAAATAATGTCCAACCTGATCTCGCCAAAACTTCTTCTCGAAGTGGCTCTCCGCAAGCTCGGCGGCGACGCGACAAGGTGTTTCGAAATCCGCGGAAAGTCGACTTCCTATCCACTCCATGGCTCTGAGAGCGTTGATCCAGAGACCGTTGACCTCCACCGGCTTGCCGTGACGAGGCGTCACCACCCAATCCCCGACCTTGGCATCCATCCAAGTCAATTGCACACCGGGCTCGCCTTGGGAGAGAAGCCCGTCGACCGGGTCCACGCGAATGCCGAAAAAGGTCCCATGCTGGTGCCAGAAAAGCACTTCCTCAAGGGGTTTGGAGCATGCTCGGGCGAATTCCTCGTCCCAGGCGCTCTCGAGGATTCGATAGATTGCATGGACGAACCAAAGCGTGGCGTCGGCGGTGTTGTATTCCGACTCTTCTCCGCTGTCGATAAAGCGATTTGGGATAAGCCCCTGCCGCATTTGGGAAGCATAATCGCGCACGATCTGCTTGGCTTCCTCGAGGCGGCCGGTGTGAAGGCATAAACCGGGAATGGAGATCATCGTGTCTCGACCCCAATCGGTAAACCAGGGAAAGCCGGCCATGATAGAAGTCCGGTTGTCGGTCTTGACAAAGTACTTGCCGGCTGCTTCACGCAGAGCTCCCGCGACTCCTTTTTCGGCTGGCGGTTCTTCGGGCATGTACGGCTTGTGCCCGTTTTCGGTGGAGGCGACGACAGTTGCTTGTTCTCCGGGTAGGAGCTCATACTTCAGCTCGCAAGGACAATAAAGGTCGTCTCGCGGGTCGAGCCCACGCTCCATTTCACGCTGGTATTCAAACCTGTAGTACCAGCCTTGGGCGGGCACTCGCTGAGCCCCTTCATGGCTTATGAATAACGTCACACCCCGGTGTCCCACGATCGTTTGATTCTTTGGGAAGTCAAGTCGCTCAGGATAGCCGTCACGCACGCGAAAATTGTCGTGATAAAATTTATGAGCGACCAAGGGCCGCAATATGAGAGCTAGAGCCCTGTTGCCTGCGTTGGTATAGACGAGGGTGGAAGCATTGTTGCCTGGATGAATGGCTAGCTGCTTTCGAAGCTCCATTCCGCCTACTTTGAAGCGCCAATCCGCCGTTCGGCCGACATCGAAGGACTCAAGATACTGAAACCCTTCTGGATGAAGTGCGCCCTGATATTGATTACAGGAGAGGCCGATGGGTATTCCCTCCGCTTGAACGAAGGCTTCCATGTTGGCGAGGAGTATGGTGCGAACGGAGGGAGGCTTCGTCGCCGCCACCAGATGCCCGTGATAGCGCCGGGTATTCGCTCCCGAGACCGTCCCCATCGCATAACCCCCGATCCCGTTGGCGAGCAGCCATTCTTTCCTCGATGCAAGCTCGAAGTTCTTGCATTGGCTAGAGTCGCAATGTTGGGCCATGCCTTGAAGCAGTTTACAACGCTCCGCACGATTACCATTTCATCGCGCAGAAACCTCAATCCCGAAGGATTGCTTGGCGTTCCAGGGCGCTTTGTTGGAAAAAGGTTCGTTAAGGCACAGAGCGCTTGCTCACAAAAAGCCACGACACTAAGAGGTATCTAAAAGATGTTGATTTCGGACGCCAAGGCGTTTGTCGGCCAATTCGTTGACGTTACTTATGCAGATCGCACGGGCAACGAGCATCACGACTACGCGGAAGTATTCGAGGTTAATTTCGTTCCGCTCTACGGCCCGTGCATGGTAACGGATATTGGGGAGATCCGTTTGGATCGAGTCGTTAAATGCTCTCTTAAGCTCATGGAACAAGCGTTGGCGTAAACCGCGGGACTAAGGTGCTCGCATAGATTTCGACCTTTCGAAACGGCGTTGATGCAATTTCGAGCCAAGCGTTCCGATGTTCAGGCGAAGGCCAAAGCGTAGATCGCTGGGAAACTGACGCCAAACGACGTACGGTTCCACGCAGCCCGCATTCAAGGCAATGGAGACTTCATGGTCGTACCAACCTCTCCTTCCAAAATCGTATCTCCCCAGAAAGCTTGTGGTCAGAGAGCCCATGAAGAGGTCGGCTCGAACATGGTATCCGGACTGGGAATAAAGGGGATCGAACCCAAACAACGGTCTCCCGTGCGAGCCGCCAAGAACTAGGGAGCTCGATAACTGAAGACCGGGCCATGGCCGCGCGGTTATGGCGGCCTGTGCTCGTACCCATTCATACTCCGATCCTCCACCGAGGTACCCGGCACCTTCAAATCGAAAGTGGTTGAATAGGTTCTTACCCAACGAATGAAGGCCGGAATTTGCTTCGGCCGAAATGACCGTGCGAGTCACGAAGGCTTCCCCCGAGCCGGGCCGAATATTTTGGAAACGCGCCTGCACCAATCCCCCGATAGGGCCCACATTTCCTCCCCGTTCAGCGAAAAGTTCATAGCGCTTGCTGATGCCCGTTGAATCCACCCGTCTGTCGACTGTGCTTTGATTCCAGTCTAAGCCCACGCCGATCGAGTGGCGGGGATTGCGCAGCGTATCGTCTTCTTGAGCCCATGTTGCGACAGAAATATTGTCCATATAGCTTTGGGAAAAACGCTCATCGAGCTCGCTCACCGGCAGAAGCGGAGTGTTCGAGCTTTCTCCGGGCGAACCCGTATAGATAAAATGTGCCCCGTAAGCTGGCTCTTTTTTCGGAAATGACGAAAAAGTGGAGCTCGCCACCGCCTCGTCGCGAATCAAAACGCTTTGGCTCCACGACACTCCGAATCCATCTCGGCGTCGATACGAAATGCCGGGCAGCTTGAACCCGGAAGCCCGATTGTCAAGGGAAAAAGAAGTCCCGGGAAACGTACCGATATGCCGCCCAAGAATATCGATTCCCGTGTTGTCCAGCTTTCCATTCTTCCCTGGATAAACGGTGATTCGTTTAGAACGAATCGCGAACAAGGGTTTGACCTCGTGACACGGTGTGGCGTACACATCTTCGAGTATCCACTTGCCGGGGTTGATCCGCACGGTTGCCGCATCGAATCTGGCTCCCCCGGCGTGAGCATGGACGTCGTCGGCTTGGCCCGTATGGTCCTGCCAATTGAACTGGACCTGCCCGCCCTCTAATGTGCCTTCCGGGTCCACTACGTTCACCGTGCCTTTAGCCCGGCCAACGTGAGCTTCCAGGTCGAGTTCGAGCTCCTGAGCGTAAAGCACGGTTAGGCCGTAGGTTGCCTTCACCCCTCCGGAGAACACGACTACCCTTCGCACGACGTCGATTTTTTTTGATCGCCATTCGACGACCAACGAATCCCCCATCTGCTCGATGGTCGTCTTCTGGGCCATTGCCGGGAGAAATTCCGCCGAGAGCGGATAGGGCAGCATGAGTTTGAGAGTGTACCGGCGAAAAACAATGCATTTTTTGCGTCTTTCACCGATCAACGTGACTCGATATTGCGTCTTTTTTGCAAGAGTCCTCTCTCCTCGAACGAATTCTGCTCAAATTCCCTCCCTGTTTCCAGGTAATCGGTGTATAGTAGAACGATAGCCATGAACATCGAGGTTGAAACCCTTCGTCTAGAACAGTGGGTGAAGGAAATGATAGAAGCAACTGCTGTTCGTTCTTCGATGTCTGAAGCCGCATATGACGAGCTTCATTGGTTGTATCGGTGCCGTCAAGGCGATGAAACCGCTTTAGGGTTGATGATCTCAAAGCATCGGAATCGTCTGATTCGCACCGCAAGCAACATTTTACGCGACCGCCACGAGGCTGAAGATGTGGCTCAAGAAGCATTTCTCAAGGCCTTCCGAGAACTACATCGATTGAGAGACGACCGCGCTTTTTCGAGCTATCTGTATCGAATTTGCGTTCGATTGTGCATGGATCGGCTTCGTTGCAAACGAGCCGAGCCTGCTGAATTCGACACTGTTCAGCAGCATGATGGCGTAAATGTCGAGAATAAGCTTGTGATTCAAAAGCTTCTCGCCCAGCTTACGCCCGAACTAAGGGCGACTCTGGTTCTTCGAGAAATGGAGCAATTAAGCTATGAAGAAGTCGCGGAAATCATGCACGTACCTATCGGGACCGTACGTTCGCGGCTCCATACGGCACGAGACCGTTTCCGAAAACTCTGGATCGACGCTATGAAGGAGAATCCGTGAGCCTTTTAGGCTGTCACAAATTTTGGAAATTTGCCCGATTACAGGATGAGCGCCAGCTTCACGAAGCTGAGCGCGCATTCCTTAATAAGCACATCGAAAGCTGCGCTAAATGTGCGCGGCTTTACTCAATTGAGCGTCAAGCTCTACAATTTCTCCAGGATTCGGCGATCGAACCAGTTGAGGGAAGCCATTTCGAAGCTCGGCTGATTCGGCGATGGCGAGTTGCCAATGCCCGCCAAGCAGCGAACTATTGGTCACCAGCTCTTGCCGGAGCTTGCATCGCAGGGGTGGCAGTTCTCGCCGCCTTGCAAATATTGGGTCGATCGTCAGAGCTCCGACCTCTCAATCTGACTAGCGAAGAGTCGCGGCGCACCGTTTCGTCCACTCCTCTTTTTCCCGAATTCAGTCCTCGTTCTCGCGTACCAGAAAGGTAATGACGTTTTGGCGCAGAACCGCGCTGGGAGCCGCTGCCGGTGCTCTTTTGGTTTTGTTGTTCCACCCCCTCTCCCGGCCCTTTTATCGCTGTTCGTTTTTGCAATTCGGCGACTCCAGGTTCCTAGTTCACAGCGCCTTGCTTCCAGCCAATTCACGCCCCGTGCCGATGCCGGATACTCTCGAAAGCGCCGCCTATTGGATGGTCATCGCCGCCGATCAAGAGTCAACGTCTCATGGGCTAAGTCGGGTAGATCGCGAGAACTTGGTTAGGGTGTGCCATTGGTACGGCTCGCAAGATCCTGATAATTCATTTTGGCGTCAAGTAGAAGCTGCCTTCCTCTGGAAGCTAGGGAGGCATGCGGAAAGCAATAGCTTGTGGATCAAGGCCTCTCGTGCTCAAAGTTGGAACGACCTTCAAAATGCCCGACTAATTACGCTCGCGGATGGTTTACGGGACGAACTTGGAAGCCGACTTTCCTGGAGTTACGCTTACTCATATTATCAGCGCTCGTCCTCGCTGCCTCTTCTGATCCTCAGACACGCGTTGATCGTTCGCGACCATTCGAACCTCCTTTCAACATCTGGCCTGCGATTACGCTATGCCACCCTTCGCAACGGCGCGCTCATGCGTGATGGAGCGCGCTCGAATGGGATCGGACGCTTCGGCATGGACATTATCGAGTTGGCCGCTCAGCCGACCAATTTCACCATTACCTCCTCCCGACGTCGACTCCTTGAATTCCGAGGGCGGTTTCACGATGCCCTTATGCAAGCGGGCATGATCGACGAAGCGTCCGGGGCTTTTCGAGCCTACGGCGAAAATGAAGCCTGGCTTGCCTTTACTCAAGAACCGATGACCAACCGAACAAGGTCCCTTGCCATGGAGTCCTTGGCGGCGGCAACCTTTCCGGGTTCCGCTATAGCCTTGTCCTTATTTGGATGCGTGTTGGCGCTTTTTGGATATGGCCTCCAGAGGTTTCCAAAGCTTCAAGCCTTGTTCCGCGTGCCGCTGGCTCCGCTGGCAGGGGTGGTGCTTGCGGTGGCCGTGTACTGGGCTACTCAGCTTGGTTTTGCATCCATTTGGCCTGCTCTATGCTTATCCTTCTTTGCTTTTTCACCACATAGAGTTCGATCGAGGCCGCCATCCGATCTGGGCGTGCCGTTCCAGATTGCAATTGGTTTGCTTGCAACGGCGCTTATGGTATTCCTATTTGCCTTTCTCATCGGGGCCAGCGCTCCGGGGATCAGGCTCATGCCGCTGCTCGGCGTCCCTATGGAATTCACTTCGGGATCGACCTTAATTCTCAGTTTGGCTGGTATTGTGTCGGGCCTTATCTTATTGCTCGCCCCAACGTATGGCATGATGCAAAAGATCGCTCCTTCTCAAGTAGCTGCCATTACGCTTCGGAAGATCGGGGTCACGATAGCATCTTCCTCGCTCGTGCTCGCGGTTTTGTTTGGTCCCATTGCGGTGGCGTACGATCGATACCTCCGAACTCAGTTGGAAATGGTCCTTAAAAATGAGCCAAATCCATACTTACGGGAACAATGACATTCTGTAAACCTCCTGGGGAAATGTATTCGTGATAAGTTGGACCTAGGCGCTGCGGCCAGGTTCGAGCCGCAGGTATAGTTGAACTCGCACCAATATGAATGTGGTCATCTTCGGCTGCGGCCGCACAGGCGCGACCCTCGGTTTGCAGCTTGCAAACAAGCATAGCGTCACCATCATCGAGCAGAACCCAGAAGCTCTTCGGCGCCTGGGATATCGGCATAACTGTAAGGTCGTCATCGGAAGCGGCATCGATGAAGACGTGCTCGAGAAAGCGGGGCTTGGAGGAGCGGACGTCTTTTTTGCCGTGACTCGCGGAGACAACAGCAATCTGATGGCCGCACAGATTGCACGATTGAAGTACAAGGTGCCGAAAGTCTGCGTTAAAGTCGCCGACCCACACCGTGCCCAGGCATACCGAAACCTTGGTTATTTTTGCATCACCCCCAGCGCTCTTTTGTCCGG
>JBBREX010000145.1:0-7402 GCA_038225245.1 Fimbriimonadales bacterium
TCAGCCGACACCGCGTCAATCCGGGCGGCCCTGTGTTCACCAACACTTGGCGCTCCTTCAGCGACGAAATCGTTATCCTCCAGTCATAAGAGACTAGGCTAGCGACTTCGCCGAAACGAACCCCGCCTCACGGAACTTCCGGGGGCGGGGTTGTTTTTGCCTCGGTTTCCGGGCTACTACCACGACGCTGCTACCCCAAGGTAACGAAATTCGCTCGATCAGCGAGCCTTCCGAGGACTGAACAGAAATCAAGATCTTATTCAACCAGCGGGGCACCGAAGGTAAAGAAACTTTGGCGGGCCCGGCCCGAAACTTTTCGATTAATCGAACCAGCACAACTAACGGAAATAGGAAAAAAACGCCATAGCTCGCCCGTGTTATTGTAAAACCGGCTTCCTTCAGGATTCCGACAAACTCGCTTCGCGTGTACCGGCGTTGATGCATCAGTGCCACGTCATGAGGACCCCAAAGCTTTCGGAACGCAGGAACGCTCGCTACAAGAATTCCATCTGGTTCCAGTACCCGAAAAGATTCCTGAACCGCTCCCACATCATCGGGCACGTGCTCAAAAAGATCGAGTGCGACGACCGCCCGGAACCGGTCGCCTTTAAACGGCAACCGCTCGCCATCTGCCAGGACAAGGTTCGAGAGACCTCTCGCCCTACAAAAACCCAGAGCGAGCGGACTCATATCGACTCCGATCGCACGCCCCGACTGTTCAAGTTCGGAAAGTACCGCCCCCGTCCCGCAGCCAAGGTCGAGAAGACTGGAATCCCTTTTCGGCATGAAACGGCTCAGCAGTCTGAGGGCCAATTTACGACGGCCTACGAACCACCAATAACGGTCTTCATGCCGAAACAGATTTTCGTATTCCTCAGTCTGCACGCTGCTCCAGTCGCCTCTTCTTCCCAGCAAGACGCAAGCGAATGAGATCTATCAGCATTCGTGATCCGTCGCGCAGAAGACGCACTTTCGAACCTTCTTGATGGGACCACCGGATTGGCACCTCGGCGATTGTGTAGCCGCAATCTCGAGCGATTAAAAGCGATTCAAAATCAAAGCTAAACCCATCGAGCTTGCAACGGCTGAAAATGTCTTTCGCGGCGGGTTGTCGAAACAGTTTAAACCCGCACTGTGTATCGTGGATTCCCTTGACCGCCAGCAATTGGACCGCCTGATTAAAGGCCCTTCCCATCCACTCTCGAAATAGTGGTTGCCTGATTTCCAGACGGCTTTCCTTCAAGGGTCTGCTGCCGATCGCAATGTCGCTGTCGCCGATCGCGAGCAGAAGCTTTTCCACCTCTTCGATCGGGGCCGCCAAGTCGGCATCGGAGAAGAGCAGGAATTCGCCGTCAGCCGCCAACATTCCCGTACGCACCGCATATCCCTTTCCTTTATTGGGACCATAAGAGATCAGATGAAAGCCAGGGTTTTGGGTCGCGAACCGATCCACGATCTCGCCAGTGCCGTCGGTACTTCCGTCGCTGACCACGGTGACCGACCAGGTGTATGCCTGAGCTTGGAAGTACTCGGATAGCCGTTGCAGGGTCGGCAGCATCCGGGCTTCTTCGTTGTATGCAGGCACGATCACGGCCAGATAGGGCAGGCTCAACTCGGCTGGAGTCTACCAGTCGCATCGTCTGGTTGAAAGAAGGATTCCTTCAGAGCGCGGAAATCGCAGCGACCTTGTCGCCTTGAGCGCAAAAGTCATCCTGAGCATAGCGAAGGATCTCTGTCATACTCGCTCGACTTCTAACAGAGGTTCTTCGCGGGCTCACAATGGCGAGTCGGGCTCTCAAATGGTCGTGGAGGGAAGTCACTATGGCCTGGCAACCGTCACTGGACGCCCATGAGCGATGGTTTGCTTACCAAACGGAGATCGTTCTTGAAGAACGAATAAATTCAGCAACTTGCGTTTCGGGCAAACCACCAAAGCGCCTCGATAGTACAAACAAGTGGATCCGCCTCCGTCGAGGCTGACCGCGTTAGTCGCTCCTTCATAACGCATCGCCCGGCCAAGTTCGCTTAGCGTCACGTGCGCGGAAGTCGCCATGAGCAATAATTTGCCATTTGCAGTCGTGCCGACCGCCGTGCGCGCAGCGGAACCCCAAATGCGTCGGTCATGGAATCGTTGGCTCTTGGGATCTGGTGAAACCTTTCCATGTCGGACGATTCGAACCGCTCCCCGTAGCGCGTACCGGTACTCAAACCAATTGATGTGCCGCCGATATCCCGAGTCGAATATTTTTACATGTCCGTACCAATCGACCGCCAAAACCGAGCCACGTAGCCCATTAGCCTTTAGTTCACCGTCCACCAAGACATCGCCCACGGGCTCTTGAGCTCTCGGGTTGAAGAAGGTGCCGGTGATCGCAACGGCCGGCCGCTTCGACCGGATCATTTGCCAGACGCTCACCAGACGAGGCGCCAAGATAGTCTCCGCGCTCACCGCATCCACCTTGAGATCGGCCGTAACGACATGGTAATAAGCCCTCCCACGCTTGAAGCTGGAATAAGCGATCGACCGTTGGGCCGCGCTTGGTTTGCAAAGCCCCATTTCAATGACAACGGCAAAAAAGAAAAAAAACAAAAAACGCATCGTCTCTCTTATCTTCGGCATAGGAAGGTCGCCCTCTGCCGCGTTCTCTAGTCTAACGTCTACTCTTCGATCATATATTCGGCCAAGAGCAGGGCCGTATCGACGAGGGCATCCGTGTGAGTTCGTTCATAACCGTGGCTCGTATCGATTCCGGGACCAATGAGCGCGACCTCCGCTCTACCTCCCGAGCGCCAGTATGCGCTGCCATCCGAGCCGTAAAAGGGATAAACGTCAGTCTTAAGATCGACTCCCGCATGCTCGGCCACCGTCCGAAGCTTCTCGGTTAGTCTCCGACTGTAGGGCCCTGAAGAGTCCTTAATGCAGATCGAGCAATGGAACTCATCGCCCTGCAGGCCTTCCCCGATGCAGGCCATGTCAGCCACCACATACTCGCAAATGTCCTCGGGCAAGCTGTCCATGCCACCGTGCCCCACTTCCTCGAAATTGCTGATGAGAGCGTGGGTTCGCTGAGCTGGGCTAACTCCCGCGTCGCGAATGACCTTGAGCGCCGTGATTAGGCACGCTACGCAAGCTTTATCATCCAGGAACCGGGATCGAACGAAGCCGGATTGACTGACTTCGACCCGCGGATCGAAAAAGATAAAATCGCCGACTTCGATGCCGAGAACCCGAGTCTCTTCCACCGAGCTCGTCCGCTCATCGATTCGGACCTCGAGCGAGTCCTCGTCTCTTTTAGCCGTTCCAACCTCTTTGTTCACGTGAACTGCTCCATTCGCAAGCACGATCGAGCCGCGAACCTGACGCCCGCTTCGGGTTTGTATGGTGACGCCTTCACTTTCCACCGTTGGCCATGCGACCCCGTTGAGCTTGGCCAGTCTTAAGCGTCCATTGGGCTTGATTTTTGCCACCATCGCACCGAGCGTATCGACGTGGGCGGTGATCGCTCGGGGGCGATCATCTTTAAGGCCTTCGAGGGCTGCTACGAGGGCGCCCTTATTCGTTCGAAAACTATTGATGCCGAGGCTCTCAAGCTCTTGCTGCACGAAGCTGATTGCCCACTCCGTGTCGCCCGTCGGGCTTGGCGTATTGAGCAAATCGGTAAGCAAGCGGACGAGATAATCCGCCGGAATGGTGAATCGTGCCATAGCTTCAAGAGTATGGCCCGATTTCCTCTTCGCGCGAGCCATACTCACTCAGATGTTCAAGCGTCTTATGCAGCGAGTCGACCGCCTCCTCGGCCGAGGTGTTATCGATGAGGAGCTGTTTGAGGAGCTCGAGGAAGCCCTCCTCCAATCCGACACCAGTGTCCTTACCACTTCGGCGATCCTGGAAGAGCTTCGCCAAGCTGTACGGGCTGAGAAAATTACAGAGCCTGACCGAATGCGCGAGCGCCTCAAGCAAGCAATCTCGTCTCGGTTTTCTCAAGAGGGCGAGGTCGTCTTAGCTTTCAGCCAAAGCCCGAGCGTTTTTCTCTTCGTCGGAGTCAACGGGGTTGGAAAGACCACCACGATCGCCAAGCTCGCCCAGCGATTTACGCGGCAAGGCAAGAAAGTAATGTTGGCGGCAGGGGACACTTTTCGGGCCGCCGCCATCGAGCAGCTTGAGATATGGGCTCAGCGCACGGGCTGCGAGATAGTGCGTAGCCAGCCCAACGCCGATTCCGCCTCCGTCATTTTTGATGCCATACGAGCGGCCAAAGCGCGAGAGTTCGATTTTGTCCTTGCCGACACCGCGGGGCGACAACATAGCAAGGAACATCTCATGGCCGAACTGCAGAAGGTCTCGAAAGTGGCCGAAAAAGCGCTTGGTCGGCCATTTGATGAGGTGCTTCTCGTGCTCGACGCGAATACGGGCCAAAACGCGATCCGCCAAGCTGAAGAATTCATTAAGGCCACGGGCGTTACGGGCCTCGTTCTAACCAAGTTGGACGGGACTGCCCGGGGCGGAGCCCTGATTGGGGTGTACGAACGCTTCAAGATTCCCATCAAGCTGATCGGGATAGGGGAGAAGGCAGAAGATCTGCGAGATTTTAATGCCGAAGACTTTGCCGCCCGTCTGTTCGATTAGCTCGGCCCATAATAGTCAAATGCCTGCCCTCCTCGCCGATGTCGATCGTTCGGTTCTCGTGATCGTGGATATGCAGCCGAAGTTCCTGCGGGTGATTGACGGCCAGTCAAAGGTGCTCGATCGCTGTCAGTTTCTAGCCCGATGCGCTCGCTCGCTCGAAGTGCCGATCCTATTCACCGAGCAGAATGCGGACCGAATGGGACACACCGATTCCGCTCTCCAAGCAATCGAGGATAAGGCTATCGACAAGCTCTGTTTTAGCTGTTGGGCGAGCGAAACCTTTCAGGCAAGCTTTAAGGCGCTCGGAAGAAATCAGGCGGTCATAGTCGGGATCGAGACCCCGATTTGCATCGCCCAAACCGCCCTTCAGCTTCTCGACAATGGAATTCAGGTTGTAATCGGAGCGGATGCCACAGGAGCCCGCTCAGCCGAAGCCCACGCGGTCGCTTTGGCACGCATGGCGGCGGCGGGAGCCGTCATCGCCACCAGCGACTCGATCGTCTACGAGTGGCTGGGCACCGCCGCCCATCCCCGATTTCGGGACGTTCTCCAACTCATGAAAGAGTGATGACCGCCAGGATAACTGGTGGCCGTGCAGGGTTCAGGGTGTGATCTTCCACCAGGCTTGGTCCATGAAGAGTCGCCAGGTGTTGGAAGACCGGCCCGCCGGGACGAATTCGAACTTGAGTACGGATTGCTCTAGTCCCAGCTTCGATAAAGGGATTTGCCCGTAATGTCAATGAACATCGGTGATACTTGCTGCCCCTTCCGATAGGTTCACGTATCTGCCCTGCACGTAATCGAACTGATCGTAGGCCACGCGTAAACCCGTGATCGACACATGGTATTCCGAGTGCAGCTCGAGCTGAGAAGCGGTTTGGTAGGGTGCAAAGCCCTCGACGCGCAACGTAATGGGGGACTCCGAGCTCTTGCGATCTGGAAGAACCTCGGTACGAACGTGAGCCGGCCTTCACGTAGAGCGCCGTGGTACTTCGCCTGTACGGACTCGTAAAAATGCGAGAGAGTGAGATCGCTCCATATGGAATCATATTTTTGCGTGGCTTCGAGCGCCGTGGGAGCAAGGTTGACATCCACCCAAATTACTATCAACAGAGCGGAAATGGCGGTCTATGCGGATCCCTCCGTCATCGAATGCCCATCGGTCGGCAGCACGATCGTTGTCGCTTTATACGACCATGCGGCAAGAAAAGGCGGGCTTGCCCACTTCCTGTTACCGACCGCCCGTGAAGGACTGTCGAGTGATCGGCAGGCAACTTTTGTCGATACCGGGTTTCCCGCTCTCCTGCAGCTGATGGTTCAACACGGTTGTCTGACCGAGAACCTTGTCGCCCTCTACGCTGGGGGCGCTCAATTTCGGAAAGCCTTGGCCGACGATGCTCTCGACATCGGAGTGAGGAACATCAGGGCTGTCGAGCAAGCTCTAGCTAAGGCTCAAATCCAAGTTCATGGATCTCATCAGGGCGGTGCTGCCGGGCGCTCTCTTTTCTTTGACGTATCGGATGGAACGCTAACTGTTCAAACCCTGAGTGGTGCCAAGATCCTAGATTTCCCCCCGCTTGGAGTTGCCGCATAATGCCAGCCGCTCTATTAACCATCCAAGAACTGGTCGAAAGAACTAGCGATCTTCCGACGATTCCCGCTGCCGCCATCAAAGTCATTCGCGAATCCGAGAGCAGCACGTCGTCCGCGTCCTCTTTGGCGGCAACTTTGGCGGCCGATCAATCTCTGAGTGCCCGCGTGCTCAGACTATCCAACAGCGCCTACTACGGGTTGTCCCGCCAAGTCTCGGACCTCCCGGAGGCCGTCGTTGTGCTCGGAATGCGTTGCATTAGGAACTTAACGCTGGTTGCGGCAACGTTTCCGTGGATGTCTCGCACCATGAAGGGCTACGAGTTAGGCCCTAAGGCGATGTGGTCTCATGCGCTAGCGGTGGCCGTGGGGGCCCAGGAGGTTGCCAAACGCGCCAATCTGCGCTGCCTCGACGCCGCCTTCACGGCCGGGCTGCTACATGATATCGGCAAAGTTGCGCTGAGCGTATGGTTGGAAAATAAGGTTTGCGCCGTGGTCAGCCTGGCTGAGCGAGAATCGATCTCCTTCGACGAAGCGGAGCGTCAGGTTCTCGGTTTCGACCACGCGGAAGTCGGTTACATGCTTGCGGGAAACTGGAATCTACCCGTGCCCCTTGCCGAAGCGGTGCGGTTCCATCATCGCCCGAACGAGACTGAACCTTCCAGCGATCTCGCCGATTGCGTGCACCTGGCCGATGCTCTGGCCATGGCTCTGGGTTTAGGGATCGGAGCCGATGGACTGATGTACCACTTCTATCCCGAATCTTTAGCTCGTCTAGGTCTTGCTTCCCAAGACTGGGATGTCCTTGCCGGCGATCTGATGGTTTCCTACGAGAAATATGAGACCATGTTCGGCGAGTTGCTTTTCGCTTAATGGCAATCGACACAAGCCGTCTTATATCCGGCACTTGCTAAACTTGACGATCGGGCGTGCCGACAATGATATTTGGATGGGAGCGGATCGCCCACGGGGGCGATGAAGCAAGACAATATGGGCAAACGTATCTTGATCACCGATGATGCGCTTTTCATTCGCGTCAAGCTGAGAAGTATTCTCACGGAAAGCGGATTCGAAGTCGTTGGCGAAGCCGAAAGCGGCATTGAATCCATAAATCTATATAAAGAACTGCGTCCCGATCTTGTGACCATGGACATCACAATGCCCGAGATGGACGGCCTTACCGCC
>JBBREX010000146.1:0-7117 GCA_038225245.1 Fimbriimonadales bacterium
GTCGCCGCTGTCCACCGGAGGACAGGAGCCGGCCTTGTCGTTCCAGATGTTGAAGTGGGCGACTTCGGTGCCGCCGATGCTGGTCACGACGCGCAGCACCTCGAGGCTGGAGACCTTCAGGCTCATGGTGTCGTAGAGGCTGGATCCGCCCTGCTCGATCATCGCAAAATGGAATGCGCCCGTGTTGGCTATTGCCTGGATCTGGTTGTCGGTGTAGTCATCGCGCAGCGGGATGCCCGGCCGGTCATTGATGGTGACGATTTGTGGTGGCATATCGCCGAAATCCGGATTGCTGTCGCTTCGGTAGCGGGTGTACCAGCTCGTATCCACATTCAGGTGCTTGAGGTTAGTCAAGCGCATCGTCCCAAGCGAGCCCTTGGCATGGCTGCCGTCCAAAGTGCGGAATTGATCTAGATTCACCGGCCGGCGGTGCTTCGAAACCAAATACGCGTTAATGAAATCGGCATGCGTGAACTCGTCCTCGGTGTTCTGGCTGACATACGTGGGCATGTCTTCGTCAATTACTTCGAGGGCTTCCTTATATGCCGAGTTGTCGTTCGCCAGCTCCATGTATTGCTGCCACAAGTCCGTTTCCAGTAACTCGGCCGCCGCCAAGAATTCGTAGGATCGCGGCATCCCCATTGGTGATGTGGCCGCCTTCGTCCTTACGAGCGGCTGCCGGGGCGGCGGCCGCTACCAAAGCCCCAATGGGAAGCATAGTTTCCGCTCCCGCCACAACGCCATTCGCCAAAAATGTCCGCCGATCGATTCGTCCGTCACCGGAGCTGCCACTCTCGGTAACATCTTGCAGTTCTGTTTTCATAGCAGACTTTTAGTCGATTAGGCCTCCTGACGGAGTTGGGCATCCCGGTCCTTTTTGATCAGGACTTAATGCCTCGACCATGCACAGCTAGAACTGAACCACGCGTGCAGCTATCAAAGGCAAATGCGAGGATGATTCGGGCAAAAGCCCGTCGAGCATAGCAGACCCCATACGATTCACTTAGCCTTTTGGCTTTCGGGGATCGGACAGAAGCGTAAGTTTTTGATTAAGGACCGTTCCGTCGACGGTCAGCCGAACCGTGTAAACGCCGGGCGGGGCCATAGCACCTTGGGCGCTAGGAGTGTCGTGGATGATCGCCACCATGGTGAACCCCCGTCGCACGGTCTTTGGTGGTTCCCCGTGAAGATCCCAGATAAAGCGATGGAATCCCGCCTCGCTTGGCAAAACGACAGGTGGACGCAGCCAGTAGGTGGCGATGGTGAGCTGCTTCTCGTCGATTAGTGATGGCTTGTCGTCATTTGAGAACCGTCGGAAAACTTCACCTTTGGAGTCTAATATCTCCAGCGTTACGGTCTTGGCGGGTGAGCGCAACGTATAGTCGATCATCGCTCCATCGGGCGGATTCTGGCCGGCAGGTTCCTCGGGAGGGAGAGGCGTATCCGTGTTGCGATTCCAAGAAATCAAGTAAGCGTCTTGTGGCTTGAACAGGTACGCCGCAAGGTCATCCTGTGCTGGCGAAGGGTCTCGTAGCGGAGACATGTTGTCGAGAATCCAGAACGAACGGCCGTGGGTACCTACTACGAGATCGTCCCCATGGATCACAAGGTCGCGGATGCTGGTGGTGGGCATATTGAGCCGGAGGGGATTCCAGTGATCGCCATCGTCGTTCGAAAAATAAACCGCTCGTTCGCTGCCACAGAAAAGGAGACCCTTGCGCTGAGGATCTTCGCGAACGGTGTTGATGGGGTCATCGGGCAAGCCTCCCACGATCTCCTTCCATGTTCCGCTGCCGTCGTGCGTTCGGTAGATGTGGGGGCGCTGGTCATCGAGGCGAATTCGGTTGACCGCCAGATAGGCCGTCTCAGCGTCGAAGTGTCCGGCGTCGATCTGGGAGATTTTGCTCCAGGAATCCACGCTAGGCGGAGTCACGTCGGTCCAGTGTTTACCTCCATCCTTGGTCAGATGGACAAGGCCATCGTCGGTTCCCACCCAAATAACATCGATCGACTTGTAGGAAGGGCCAACCGCATAAATGACTCCACGCCGCTTCATGGAGGCGAGCTCCGGCGTCCGATAGACGCCTATGCTGGCGGGAACGGCGGGATGCTCGCGTGAAAGATCGGGACTGATGACTTCCCATGACTTCGCGCCGTCGGCGGTCTTGAAAAGCACATTTGCGGCGAAGAAAAGCACGTGGGGGTCAACCATCGAGAAGATCAGAGGTGCGGTGCGCAAGAGGCGGACTTTTCGTTGCCGCACGTCGGGCGGCGCCACGTCATCCACCTCTCCAGTATCTCTATGGTAGCGGCTGAGCTTGCCGCCGTAGATCAGGTTCGGATTGAGCGGATCGGGAGCGATGTAGCCGTATTCTTCGGCTCCCACCGGATGCCATTCCCGAAAGGTGATTTGGCCATCCGGACCGCGGCTGGCCACCCCCGCCGAACCGCTCTCCTGCTGCCCGCCATACACCCAATAGGGAAACTGATTATCAGTGGCAACGTGATAAAACTGGGCGGTTGCCTGGTTGTACCATGAGCTCCAGGTCTCGCCACCATTGACACTGATGGTGGCGCCTTGATCGGAGGCAAGCAGAACGATCTCCGGATGCTCGGGGTTGATCCAAATAGTGTGATAATCGTCTCCGCCGGGAGCGCCTTTAATGCAAGTGAAGTTCTTGCCCCCATCGGTGGATCGATAGGTGGAAGTATTAGCGACCCAGAGCGTGTCTGGGTTGGTAGGATCAACCTTGATTTCGGCGAAGTCGCTGCCTCGCCCGCAGAGGCGCTGCTCGGAGTTGACCCTCTGCCAGGCTGCGCCGCCGTCATCGGAGCGGTAGATTCCGCTGAGTTGGCGGGAATCGACGATGGCGTAAATCTTCTTAGGGTTCGTCCTCGAGATACCAAATCCGATCCTCCCTAGCCCATCCTTAGCCGTGGGCAAGCCGCCTTCCAAACGCTTCCATGTCGAGCCTCCGTCGGTGGACTTGTAAAGGCCGCTGCCGGGACCCTGAAACTCGCCGTTCTCCCAAGGGCCTTGCCTAGCGGCCCACAAGTCGGCATAGACCGTCTTTGAATTGCCAGGTTCGAATGCAAGCGCCACCGCGCCTGTATTTTCGTCCTTATAGAGGACCTTGTCGAAGGTTTTACCGCCATCGAGGGACCGGAAGATTCCCCGCTCTTCGTTCGGCCCATAAGGATGCCCTAGCACGGCAACGAAGAGCGTGTTCGGGTCTTGCGGATCGACGATGATGGCGCTGATCTGACGGCCGTCGCGCAAGCCGAGGTGGGTCCATGTCTTGCCGCCGTTGGCGGAGCGATATATGCCGTCGCCGGTGCTGAGATCGGGCCTCTGCAGCCCTTCCCCACTGCCGACGTAGATGACTTCCGGATTACTGGGAGCAGCGGCAAGAGCCCCGATGGAGCCGGTCGGCTGATCATCGAAGATCGGATTCCAAGTGCGTCCGGCATCGGTAGTCTTCCAAACTCCGCCATTATTCACTCCGATATAAAACGTGTTCGGCATGGCGGGAATGCCTGCCGCCCCCACCGTACGTCCTCCTCGATGCGGACCGATGCATCGCCATCGCAGCTCGTGGTAACGACTCAAGGGAACTGCTTGACTAAGCGCACAATTATTGAGGCAGAGGAGAACAAAAGGGAGCCACGAACGCATACGCCTATTGTGCCTGAATCGGGCTTCCAACGACGGAGCTAGAGCCCCGTGGACCGGGATGCAAGCCTGGAGAGACCCGCGCTCCTTAGGTAGCCTTTCGTTCCAATGATTTCGTCATTCGGGTGGGTGTTTCTTCTCGCTAATTGCGTCTGGGTACCTTTCGCCGCTGTTCGCAGTACAGCGAAGGTGCGGAAGGCGGGAGTCGTCCCCACGCGGACTCAGGTTATGGCATCGGTACTGATCTCAGGATTATTTGGGCTCGCTCTCGCGCTGGCGGCGAGTAAGAGCGACGGGCTGACTTTATTCCCTCCGCCCCATGTAGGTTGGCTGAATGCAGGTCTGGCCTTTGCGTTTCTCATCCCAACCCTAGCCACACTTCCCGCTCGCTGGAACTGGAGAACGACGGAGCAAAAACAGAGGATGCTTTGGAGGATTCCGACGCGGCCAAGCGATCTGGGATGGTGGGCGATTGTTTCTTTGAGCGCAGGAATCACCGAGGAGATCATTTACCGAGGGGCGATGTTACAGCTTTGGGAGCGAGTGGTTGGCAGTTGGTGGTTGGCCGTTAGCGGTTGCTCCATCGTGTTTGCGATCGCCCATTTCGTACAAGGCTGGCGCTCCATGAGCATCATCTTTTTCTTAGCCATTGCCAACCATCTCATTGTACGGGCGACCGGCGATCTCTACACGGCGATGGCCATTCATGTCGTGTATGACTTTTTGGCCGGCACGATTTTTCTGGTGCTGGTGAGGCGGGAGGGGCTTCTGCCTCGGCAGGAGGAACAGCCGATGGATCGGTGAGCAGTCCTTTTGGGCCGCTACCGATCCTCGGAGTCGACATCTACTTCATGGCGAACAGCGCTTCGCTTTTGAACAGGGGATGGAAGTTTGGATTCAGGCTAGTGGCCGTAAGCATGAGCTTCCTAGACCGATCCATATCGCCGAGTGCGGCATAGATTTTTCCCGCACGATAGAAAAGAAGAGCGTCTTGGGTTTTCATCGCCATCGCTCGTTCGATGGCTTTCTTCCCTTCCGATAGGCGGCCATTCTTATAGTAGGCCCAAGCAAGGGTGGTATAGGCTTCGACGCTGGCGTGATCATTTATCGCAGTCTCAGCGATCTCGAGAGCATTTTTCAGATTTCGCTGATGGTCGAGATAAAACATGGCCTGCTTGAGATCGTCACCTTGGATACCGAACTTCAGGTGCTCAGCGATCATCGGATCAATGCGCGCGAATTGGGCTTCGGCGTCGTTCGACCTCCCCATCAGGGTGTATAAATCACCCAACTCGACGGCGTAAACAATTGGCGGCATGCCCTGGTTGGCCACGAGTAACATCTTTTCTGCCTCATCGAACCGCTTTTGGGCGATGCGCACCCGGGCCAAACCGGCCAGTGCGTGACGATAATTCGGAACCATCCGCAACACCATCGCATACTGCTGCTCGGCGGCAGGTACCGCTCCTTCCTTGAAATAAATATCGCCAAGTTGAACTCGGCACCACGCCGTGTTTTCCGTGTAGGGACCGCCGGCTTCGATCGCGCGGCCCATGAGCCAGGTTGCTCCCCGAATGTCACCGTAGATAAACCGGATGGCAGCTCCACGGCTATACGATGCGAGATTTGGACGGATGTCGATCATCTTCTGCGCTTCGTCGAGCGACTTTTCGTAGTGGCCGAGCTCGAAATCGCTGTCGCTGAGTACTCCCCATGCGTCCGCGTCGTTGGGGTCGATCTTTATTGCCTTGTTCGCATAGGAGATCGCGTCTTGGAACTTGTGGAAAATCGTTAAGCACCAGGCGTAGTTGTGCAGACTAACTTTGTTTTTTGGGCCCATCTCCACCGCCTTTTCGAACGCCGAACGCGCACGGCAGTACATGGCCAGATCGCCGGTTTCCCGCCCCTTCTGCATGTAAGCCCCGCCAAGCTTGCCGTAAACCTCGACGTTCTTTGGACTTTTGGCGATCAAGGCTTCATATCGAGCGATGTCGGCATCGCTCTTATCGGCGCCGGTCGCTTTGAATTTGGCGAAGTCGTTTCCAACCGAGGCATGGGCCGAGCGTGCACGGAAAGCTCCGAAGGTTGCGAGGCCGGCGATGACGAGAAGAGCGGAGACGCTCCATTGAAACCTTGTCTGATTATTCATTTTAAGTAACCCTCCGAATGTGGTGTGGGCATCTTGCCCGCGCTTTCAAATCTGGAGGGCGGCGGGATGCGCCACCCTCCGATTGCCTTAGTGCAGGGTGCTGACCGGTCCTCCATTAGGCGTTGCACCGTAGGGAAACACTCGGTTGTATTGCAGGTCGTTCGAGTTCGCGTTATCGCTCACGATGGTGATCGTCCCGTAGCTCGGACCGCTTGCAATGGCGGTGAGGGCGATGTCGACGACATCGTCCCCAAAGCGTCGCCCATTTGGCCAACCCGAAGCGGTTTGCTGACCCGTGAAGTGGCTCAGCGTGGTATCTCCTCCGAACACGCTGAGGCGGCTGAAGCCTTCTTGTCCGGCAAGCCGAACCGCGTCGGTCGAGGTATCGACCTTAAGAAGATCGGGAATAAAGATTCCAACCAGATCGGTCCGGTTGTCCACCTGGAAGTTCGTGCCGAGCACGGCGTTGGCAAGAAAGGCAAGTTCGCAATGCTCAGCGTAGGGCTGGAACACGCTCCGGTCGGCCGTCGGCATGACCTGGTTGTACTTGTCCTTGTTCGCCAAAGCGACCAACGTTTCGTTGAAAAGAGGATTGCCCATGCGCCCCACTTGTACGAACTTATCGATTGGAGGACTGCCCGCGCGGATAGGAATCTTTCTGCGCGAAGTTGTTGCGAACACACCCACGATGGGATATTCGTTACCTACTACCACATTCTCCAACGGGATTTGCAGATTTAACGAATGAACGTTATATCCGCTAAACCCATCTTTGCCCGGATCGCGAATACCCAAGAAGTCGAAGATGGCGGGAACGTCGGCATAGAACCCGTCGTCTCGCTGTCCGCAAAAGGAGCGTGTCCCATCGCTTAAGCCATAAATATTCTCCCGGGTGTACTGGTCCAGATCGCCCTGTTGCAATGCGCCCTGAATGAGATGGCCGTTGGAATCGTAATACTTCGGAGTCGTTCGCGGTCCGACGTTGACTGGAGGAACAAGCAGATGTTGTCCTTCGCCAAGCATTGTTTTTGTCGTTCCGACCACTTTCTCCACAGAATAGAATTGGGTCAGGTTTTGTCGAGCGTCATCGGTCATGTTGATGGCGCCCGCTTCCGTACCTAAGCCATAAGAGAGAATGGTGTTGAGATTCTTGTACCGTGACGAGAAACGGAAGTTATACGTAATTGCGGGATTGCCCGAAAATACAAAATTTCCATTTTGATCTCGTTCTGCTTTCGCGATATGAAAGCTATAGAGTACATCCTCTCCAAATCGATAGTAGTTAACGCCATTCC
>JBBREX010000147.1:0-7057 GCA_038225245.1 Fimbriimonadales bacterium
GCTGATCAGCCGCGTGCGAGGATAGATGGGGACGAAACCCTGCGCATTCGAACACTCCAGATGGGCTCCATTCACGCCGACGACAAATGAGTCGACGGCTTGGCCGATTTCGCTTTGAAGTTCGCGAGATACCTTATCGATCGCCTGGGCGGTGTCGTCCAAATCGATGACTACTCCCTTTTGAACGCCTTTACATGGAACACTGGCGACGCCTCGCACCTGGAGCGATTGATCGGCACCATTTCCCGCCGCCAAGCAAGCCACCTTGGTCGATCCCAAATCAAGAGCAAACACTATTTGTCTCATGTTGCGTTCATCTGCTGCGTCTGTTGCGCCTGCCTCTGAATTCGCTTCCGCTCACGGTAGTCCTGCCACTTGGTGAGGGCAAACCTGCGAATCAGGCTCAAATTAACAAATATGCGGCCTCCCAGAATGACTGCAGAAGCTAAAAATAAGTTGATGCCGATTCGGTCGCCGAGCCAAGCGAGGAAAAAAGCAATGACGACGTTTGAAAAGAAACCGGAAACAAAAATATCGGTATGGAATTTCCCTTCCAGATTACTTCGCAGGCCCCCGCAGATCGTGTCCAATCCGGCAAGAACTGCCACCGCAATATAGGTCCCCGCAATGCCGCCAACAGGTTGGGCAACCAGTCGTCCCAGAAGCACCCCCACAATGAGGGCGAGAATGGGGATGAGGATCACTTGGCATCCTTTGGAACGACAGCGAACTTATAGGTAGTTGAGCCAGCGTAGGCAGGCAGTCGCATTTTTTTGATCGAATCGATCTGCACCATGCCGGCGCCACCACTATCCTTGATCTCGTAGATGATGCCTCCGGGCAGATTCATCGCTCCCATCAAGGTCTTTGGATCGCCGAGGGCCTGGATGGTAATGGGTGATGCGCACTGAATATTATTGACGAGCATAACAGAGCCGACGCACCGGAAATTCGTGCCCGTAACTACCCGATGGCCGTTGACCGAAATGGCCTCCGACCCCGCGTTCCACAGCTCGTTCACCACGCGAAGCACGTCGGTGTCATGGACCACGGTGTCGATGATCGGAGAGTCACTCTTTCCCTTGAGATTGTCTCGCAGAGTAATCGATATGCCGGGGCCCTCAAGCTCCGTGAGGCCGGCGAGCTTCTTGGCGTCTTGCAGGCTTTTGTTCAGCAGCTTAGCCTGTCCGCTCTCGTTTGCGGCGGCGTTTTGGAACTTGGTCGTCTCTTCGCGCAGTTTCGTGACCTCGCTCGACAGCTTTTGATACTCGGCTTGAACATCGAGGGTACCACTGCGAATACGAGTCGCCTGATCCGGATCGAAGGTATTGATTCTCTCCCGATTGGTCAGCCAGGCCAGTGAGCCGAGAAATCCGAGCACCGCCAGCATAGCGCTGAACGACCAAATGACCGGATTATGTTGAATACGAGTTGCAAATGGATTCATCAATGATTTGGGGTCAGGCGGATTACGTGAGGGTTAGATGGCGCCATCAGATTCAATTCTCGAACCTCTGACAAAAAGCGTGGCCTGTCCGAAAGAATCTTGCCAAGCTGATCGAGCTTTTCATCGAGAGCGACCGTAGACCCGAACATAATTTTGCCCGCTTGTCCATTATTTAACCCGATTTTGCCCCCGTTATCCACTTCTACCGACCAAACATTTTTTGGAAACTTACGCGTTAAGTCACTACAAAGTTTTGCCAATCGCCCAAATTCATAGTTTCCTACCAAGGAAAGATTAGGAGCCATCGCATCCGTTGGAAGTCGAATCATGCATGGAACGCTCAGATGGCGTCGGCTCTTGAACATTCGTCCACGGTCGCTTAAGAAACTGTTTTTTGTCGAAGCAAGCATAGCGACAGGCGTTCGTAAGTGAATGGTGAGCAGTCCTCTTCCAAAAAGATTCTGCCTAAAGGCCACCGTCTCGAGTTCAGGATTCATGAGGATCCGGCTTTCGATGAGGGCGGTGGGCGACTGCAAGCATGGAAGTCCGCGGAGCCTTTGCAACTCGGCCGCCAATCTTTGATAATCCTCGGTAGAAGCACCTTCAACGCGAACCTTCGTCGCCGACGTTAAAGGGCTGCAAACTAAGCCCGCAATTGAATTCAAGAGGAACAGGGTCGAAAAGATAGCGCCGTAGCGAGGCTTGCGCTTTCGCCTAGGTTGGGTGCGCATCGCGATTGACCGCCTCCATGAGGATCCATTCGCAAAGGTCGTCAAACTCGATACCGGCCGCTTTCGCCGACCTCGGCAGAAGCGAAGTCGAGGTAAGGCCGGGCAGGGTGTTTAGCTCGAGTACGTAGGCTTGTTCGTCATCGGCTACGATGAAGTCCGTTCGCGTTGCGCCTCGACAACCCAGAACTTGATGGCACTTCACCGCGATCTCGACCGCTTTCTTGGCGATTTTTTCAGATATACGGGCAGGCACGATCTCTTCGGTTGCCCCGGGTAGATATTTTGAAGCAAAATCATAACGACCCGAATTCGGCACGATTTCGACGGCTGGAAGGGCTTTGTCACCGAGCACGGGAATGCTGATCTCAATACCCTCGATCATTTCTTCGATCAGCACTTCATCGCCGTAGCAAAACGCCTTCTCGATGGCCGCCAGCAGATCGTTCTCGTCTTCCACAAACGTGAGGCCAACCGTCGATCCTTGGGCATTCGGCTTTACGATGTACTTTTGCGCACGAATATCGTTCTTCAGACTTTCGTTTCGCTTAAGAAGAATGCCTCGAGGCACCGCGATGCCGTTCTCCGCGAGCAAGGTCTTCGTGCGGTGTTTATCCATCGCGAGAGCGCTCGAAAGGATGTCGGATCCCGTGTAGGGTAGGTGCAGGAGTTCGAACAGCCCTTGAATGGCCCCGTCCTCGGCATTGGTGCCGTGGACGCAAAGAAATGCCGCGTCTGGCCTCTGCGCCCCCACGAATTCGCTCAAGTCGCCTTTGCTCAGTAGCAGTTCGCTTAGGTCCACGAGTTGCGCGTTGTATCCCTTCCGCTCCAGGGCGGCCTGTACCTCACTCCCGGAGTGCAACGAAACCTCCCGCTCTGCGCTGTCGCCTCCGTAGATAACCGCGACCCATGTAGGGTCGGCATCTTGCCGACCAGATTCCGCGTTTGGGCCCCGCTCGATGGGCCTTTCCGCGGTTCCCCTCCAGCGCCAATCTTTAAGGCCACTTTGTTCTGGGTTGCCAATTACGTACTGTATTGAATGAGAAAAGTCCTTCTCGTCGCGCACTATATGGTCAAAAGACTCCTTCTGCCAAAACTCGCCGCTTCTTTGCAGAATTCTGTTCGCTTCTTTTGACGTGTATGATTTCCATGAATGGAGAACGGACTCCAAATGCAACCCCGGAAAGATGCGGAAGATCACATGGACGTGGTTAGGCATGACGCACCACGCCAGCAAGCGATACCGCTCGCCGTCAAAGTGTTTGAGGGCGCTCAGAACCAGCTCCGCAATCGCCGGACGCTTAAGCCAACAGGAACCACGTCCGGCATCTAGGTAGGCCCCGAGTTTTTCTGAATGTAACGTCTTCAACCGAAGGCGGTCGATATCGCTTAGCTCGCGCTTTTCGACCATCGCCGCGCGCTCAAGCTGAGCCCTCTCGTCTTTCCAAGCCAGTAGGACCTTCTGCGGAAGCGAGTCGGCTAGCCTAAAGGTCACGTCATACGTCGCTTGGTCCTGTGGCCAGTGCGGTAGGTGCCTAAATTTACGCTGTTCAACGGACTTGTGGGGATCTAAGAAGGTCGCCTCTTCCAAGAGATATTCCCAGTCCACCTGTAGGGTCGGCGTCTCGCCGACCTGCCATTCTGGCGGAGATAGTTCCTGAGCCAAGTTGGATGTGGTCGGCGGGACGCCGACCCTACGGTCAAGCTCCTTCAAAAATGCGGGTGCGAACTCGCTGATATTGCCCGCCCCCATGCCAACAACCACGTCGCCCTCCTTCACTATCCCTGCTACGTAACGCGGTAGAAGATGCCGCTGCGGGGTGTAGTGCACTGGCTTCGTCACCACCTCGGCGATCCGCGCCGACGAAACACCCGGCACCGGCGCCTCACGAGCGGGGTAGATGTCGGTCAGCACCACGATGTCGGCAAGCGAAAGCGCATCCGCGAACGCCTGCTCCTGCCCCGCCGTGCGGCTGTACAGATGCGGCTGGTAGACGACGACGAGCCGTTGAGATGGCCATTTGCCCTTGAGCCCTAGGATGCTCGCTTCAATTTCGCGGGGCGTGTGCGCGTAATCATCAACAAGGACCAGATCAGCTTCCCGCATAATCTGGAGCCGACGCTCAGCCCCTTTGAAATTCGCAATTCCTTCGGCCGCGCGAACAATGTCCGCACCGGCTTCGCGACACGCCAGGAGCGCCCCACTCGCGTTCAGCACATTGTGCTCTCCTGGTAATCGGATAGAACTCGATCCCCCTTCGGATGCGTAAGTGGCCGCATGGTAAGCATGAACTCTAAAGCAGTCGCTACCTTCCGCCATCGCATTGCCAATCTCGCGGCTCCCCTCATTCTCAGCACAGTAAATAAGGTCGCCTCCGAGTTGAGCCCGACCTAGCCGTCGCAAGAAACGAATCATCGAATCGCGTAGGTTGTGGAACGAACCGTGAAAATCCACGTGGTCCAACTCTAAATTGGTCAAGACCACAATCTCAGGATCGAAGTCCCGCAGCGAATCGTAAGCCTCGCACGCTTCCAGTACCGCCCATTCGCCAGATCCCTCGACCACAGCCCCGCCAAACTCCGGCACTACCGCCCCCACCACGATCGTCGGGTCCATACCAGCCGCCAGCAAGCCAGCCCCGATCATGCCGGTGGTCGTCGTCTTGCCGTGAGTTCCCGTTACGCAAATGCACTTCTTCTCGCGAAGTAGCCAGCCCAGCACCTGCGAGCGGCGAAAGAGTGGCACCCCCAGCGCCTCCGCCCGCAAAACCTCCGGACTCTCGACAAGGTCGATGGCATCGGAGAGGACTAGCGCGTCGCAGCCCTCCACGCCCTCATCCGAATGTCCCACCACCACCTCGACCCCCGCCCGGCGAAGCTCGTAGACCGCCTCCGAATCTTGGGCGTCCGAGCCGCATACGCAATAGCCCCGCCGCTGCAGCACTCCGGCTACCCCGCTCATCCCCGCGCCGCCTATGCCGACGAGGAAAAAGGAGCGACAGAGGTCCAGATTTTCTCTGGGAGCAAACCTTGTTTCGATTTCCTGCTTGGTTCTCATCGGGCCGCGTCTTCCAACAGTTCTATTAAACGCGGAACGGCGTCCGGAATGTCCCAATCGGCCAATGCTTGCTCGGCCCGTGTGCGCATCGAGTCGTCATGAAGCCATAGACGGATGCGCGCTTCTAAAGTAGACGCCTGTAAATCTTTTTGAGCGACGATGATCGAGGCGCCGATCGATTCGAATTCTTGGGCATTGATCAGTTGATGTTGGCCGAATGCATGGGGATAGGGCACCAAAATAGAGGGCTTTCGAAAGGCGGCAAGCTCCGCGAGAGTGCCTGCTCCGCTTCGAGAAATCGCGAGCGAAGTCGAGAAAAGCGCAGACGCCATTTCTTCGGCTTCAACATAAGCCTTCACCTCGTATCGCGAATTGATGGCAAGCTTCTTCATCGATTCGAGGGTGCTTTCAAAATGAGACATGCCCGCAATGTGTAGCCAATGAACGTCCGTGGCCGCCATACGAACTGCGGTGGCTAGCGCCGCATCATTAAGCGCGGCGGCCCCCTGGGAGCCACCCATTACGAGCAGAATTGGATCATTCGTCCCTAGCGACTGGCCGAGGCCGAAGGTGCCCTGGGCGCTGCATCGCAGTTCCTTGCGTATCGGCATTCCCGTTCGTACCACTTTCACTCCGGGAAAATGCTCTGCGCCCGATTTGAACACGGTGGCCACGCGAGCGGCCCGGCGAGATAGGATGCGGTTGGTCCTGCCCGGAACCGTATTTTGCTCGTGCAGCACAAACGGGATCCCGAGAGACTTTGCCGCCTGTACCACCGGCGCGGACGCATACCCCCCCGTCGAAAACACGACGCCTGGCCGAAACGCCTCGAGCGCGTTTCGAGCCATCGATGTCGCCTTAATAAGTTTGATAGCCGCCTTGGCGCCTCGCAAAGACGTAAGCCGGTACAAAGGTTCTGAGGGAAACCCTTGAAAGGGCAAGTCGATACGTCGGCAGGCATTGCCTTCTTGGCCCCGTATCGAACCTAAATAGACGACCTCCCAACCTGACCCTTGGGCTTGCCGAGCCACTTCGATGGCGGGGAAAACATGGCCACCCGTTCCGCCTCCGGTCACCACTAGTCTCATGTGGTCGGCGTAACCTTTGGAACCGGTTTCGAGGCGGATTGGCAAATTCCTATGGCCAGCCATAGGGCGAGCAGGCTAGACCCGCCGGAGCTAAAGAATGAGAGGGGTATCCCGATTGCGGGCAGAGCGCCGTTCGCCATCATGATATTGACTGAACACTGGATGCCGATCCAACACGCGCAGCCGGCAAGCACGAGCTTGGCGTAAGGTTGGCTCGCCCGCTTGGCCAGCCAAGCCAAACGAAGGGTGACGCCGCTTACGAGGGCAAGCGTCAGCAATGATCCGGCAAAACCGAATTCCTCGCCGATCGTCGCCGTCACGAAGTCCGTCGTGGCCGCCGGAAGCATGTGCTTGGCGCGCCCGGAACCTATGCCTACCCCGACTACCCCACCGCTCGCCATTGCGGTTTCGCTCTGAGTCGTCTGGTATCCGATATCATCGACCAGATTTGGCTCCCATCGGTGCCAGTGGCTGACGATTCGCTCGATTCGGTAGGGCTCCTTGACGGTGAGAGCAACGACTCCAATCGCTCCGATCAGGCCGATGATGGCGATCGATTTGGGACTGACCCCTCCCATGATAAACAAACAGAAGGAGGTAGCGGCGATTACGGCAGCCGTTCCCAGGTCTGGTTCGGCTTCGATCAAGATCACGGCGGCCAGAATGATGATGGCGGGAAGCGCTCGGATGAGTTTGGGCACGAAGACGCGATCCATCCAGGCGGGCCAATTGCGAG
>JBBREX010000148.1:0-6961 GCA_038225245.1 Fimbriimonadales bacterium
CGCGTGGCTCCGGGGGCGGCCCCTTTCTTGATCGTGCATGGAGCGTGCGACGACGTGATCCCTCTCGCCCAGAGCGAAGCGCTCCACAACGCCCTCCAGGCCGCTGGGTGTGAGTCGGAGCTGTTCGTCATGGCCGACGAAGCGCACGGCTTCCGCGAGGAAAGCTGGGTGAATCTGCGGCAGCTTTACACGGGGTTTTTGAATAACCATTTCGCCGTATGATGAGAGCATCCAATAGTTGAGCGGGCTTAGGGAACAGCACGCAAAAGTTAAGCCTATTGTTGGACCGGATCGGCTCAATCCCACCTTTTGTTCACCCTTACAATTGCTCGTTTTCCTGAATCGAGATACAATTAATCTTATGGCTCCTGCCTTGCGAATCCTAATAACCATGAGTCTTTTGCTCAAGTGCACTGTCAGATGCGAGTCGGGTGGGCCATGTTATTCTCCTAGGCCAAGCGTTATACAGGCTCGCCACGGGCGAAGCGCCATGAAGCATGTCAAGAGCAGGTTACTAAACGCAAAGGAAATATTTAGCCGCAGCCAGCCTGCAGTCGTCCAGATTCGGAGCTCAATATATAAGAATGGCAGGCGAGTTCAGTTCAGCGGCAGTGGTTTCTTTTTTTCTCGCCCAGACATGGTGGCAACCGCGTACCACGTAATTGATAAGGCTGAAGCGATAGAAATCCTGGATAGCAAAGGGACACATTTTCAGGCGACTGCGATCGCATGTGACGTCCAGTCAGATGTTGCGATACTTCGTCTGCAACGGCCGAGCAATCGAAAACCGCTGCTCCCAACTCTCTTTGCCAATATCAAGGTTGGAGACACGGCATTCACTATTGGCAACCCACTTGGCTTAATGCCCGACACCATCAGCCAGGGCATCGTAAGCGGCAAAAGGAAACTGCAAGGAACTCCCTTTATCCAAGTGACGGCCTCGATAAGCGAGGGAAATTCGGGAGGGCCCATCCTCAATGACAAGGGACGCGTAATGGGACTAGTAAGTTTCTACCTAACCAAAGGCCAAAACATCAATCTCGGTGCTGCTTCCAACGGATTGGTCAGGCTGCTGACCACCGATTCAGCCTGGATCGATTTGCCAAGTTACCTATCCGTTAACGCAGATTCGAAATTACGGGATGCCACCAGGCTACTTTTGCCAACGAGCAACGAACGGGATCATCGGCCAAACCCGATCAAGACTGAGTTTCGACCTATGGCAGACTTATTTGAGGAACTCGCAAGGGCCGATATGGCTTTGGAGTACCGCTGGGATCTTGACGCAAACGAGATGAGACGTGCCGCAGATCGGTTCGCATCGTATCTCGACGGTTTCCTAGAGCTTCACGACGATCTATTCGATAAGTTGAGTTCGAAAGCGGAAGAGTTGGCAAAATTGAGAAGAAGCCTCACTTCCGTAAGAAACGTTATGGGAGACTATGCTGCTGGTGCAAAGCGGTGGTCGGAAGTTACGATGCTTGGTTTGGGAGGCGGTGAAACAGTCAGAAATCTTCCAGTGGAAGAATCTCGACTGATCCAGGCAATGATGGACCTGGACATGCATGTCATTCGTTCGAATGGGTGGGAAACACTGTATCCGCTTTTGTCTTCTCCTACAAATTACTACTTCCACTGCACTCTAGCGTTAGAGTCGGGAGCTAAATACGAAAAGAATGAGCTCGTGCCGGATTTTGACTTTCCTGAACGTTGCGTAGTTGGTAACTATATACTTTCCCAAGAAGATCAAGAAGCTGCTGATCGCGAACGCGAGATCGCATGGACCCAATGGCAATCGAGAAATAGTACATCGTTAGCTCCTGGAAATCTGAGGTATAGGTTATGGCATGCTACGGTCAGACGCGGTGACGTTATCAAAGCAATTCGAGCTAACGCTTCTGATAAGTGGCAGAACATAAAGGACTGGCAGGAGCTGGCAGTAGCTCTAGACAAAAGGAGTAACCATTCTCTAACCCTCACCAAACAGCGCGCGGAGATTTCGATAGTACGCTACGGTGAGGAAAGAGCAGTTCAAGTAGAGTTCTGAATTAAAATACCCAAGGTGATCTCATGCGCAGTCATTGGCGGCCGGCCCGAGCAGGTTTTAGCTTTTCGGTAATCTCCTCCCATGACCGTCGATCTCCGCAGTGACACCGTGACTCGCCCCACGCCCGAAATGTATGAGGCGATCCGAACGGCGGCGCTTGGAGACGACGTCCTCGGCGACGAGCCGACCGTGCAAAAGCTGGAGGCGCTGGCCGCCAAGAAAGTGGGCAAAGAAGCCGCCATGTTCGTGCCCAGTGGCACGATGGGCAATCAGATCGCCCTCGCCGTCCATTGCCGACCAGGCGACGCCGCTCTCTTCGAAGAAGAAGCCCACATGATTTTCTATGAGGGAGGGGCGCCCGCCGTGCTTGCCAACGTCATCACCCGCACAGTCCCGTCGGTCAAGGGGGTCATGCTTCCCGAAGAGATCGAGAAGCGCGTGCTCAAGCGTTCGCTCCACACACCGGGCACGAGCTTGCTGTGTATCGAAAACTCCCATAACCGCAAAGGCGGCGCCGTCACCTCGCCGGGCCGGATGGCCGACTACCGCTCGCTTGCCGATCGGCATGGAATGAAAGTGCATCTCGACGGGGCGAGAGTCTTTAATGCGGCGGTGGCTCTAGGCGTCGACGTCCAGGAGATCACCCAGCATGTGGATAGCGTGAATTTCTGCCTGAGCAAAGGGCTCGGATCGCCGGTCGGCAGTTTGCTTTGCGGCGAGGCCACCTTTATCGACGAAGCGCGCTATTGGCGGAAGAGGCTTGGTGGTGGGATGCGTCAGGCCGGGATCTTGGCGGCGTGCGGGATCGTCAGCTTGACGAGCATGATCGACGGCCTCGCCGAGGATCATCGACGGGCCCGCGAGTGTGCGAGGGCCTTGTCGACCGTGCCGGGTTTGGCGGTGGCTTGGGAAGATGTGGCCACTAATATCGTAATGGTCGACACTGAGCAGCCAGCCGCCGAGTGGGTTGAAAACGTGGCGCGCCAAGGCGTTCTCTGTTTGCCTTTCGCAGAGCATCGCATTCGACTGGTGTTTCATCACCAGGTCGACGACGCTGGCCTTGCGCAGGCTGTCCAAGCGTTCGGTGGCTAAAGTCCCTTCCCCTTGCCGCGATGTTTGTGCGCCGGAGGGGGAAGGGGTTGGGGGATGGGGGTTCCTCGAACTGACAAAAAAGAGAGGACGAACCATCGTTCGTCCTCTCTTCTAGCTCCGATTGAGGAAGCTTATTTGCGGCGGCGGCGGATAACCAAAGCGCCGAGGCCGAGCGCGAGAGCAGCGATGCTGGCCGGCTCAGGAACCATAGTGATTCTCATGCCCGGAGCAACGGTGTTCGAGGTGTCTCCGCCTTGCGTGCCATCGAGCAGCGTCAGCACACCCAAGTTGCGGGTCGGATTGCCGTCCCAGTTATAGAAATAGTTCTGGTTAGCCGCCTCCTGGTACGTGACCTCGAGATGGTAGTTCAAAGCCTGCCGTCAACGTCACGGGAGAATCAAACGCCACGTCGTAGTAACGCAGCCCACTTCCTCCGACTCCTAAGGTCTTCGATGCGATTAGGGTGGAACCGTTGTTTACATTGCCGTTTAGCACTGTAACCTGGCGGATCGTCCATGTCATGCTCGAATTGTCGATATCGGTGTATAGCCCTGCCGATGCCACTTGAACGGTGTTGTTCATGGTGAACAACATGCCGCGTCCCACGCTATAGCCGTCGTTTGTGTTGGTGGTGAACAACTGCAATGGCACGTTCGGATCGAGGACCAAAGTCTGGGAAAATGCCGGCATCGCCAGAACTGCGAGGCCACAAAGCATAAGTATTTTTTTCATAAAGGCTCCTCTCCTAAAGACTGTTCGTGCGGTATTACGAAGATAAGTCCTCGAACCCGCGCCGAACCATCTCATTCTATCGCAAAAATAAGGGGAATTGACAAGCATTTACGAAAAGGCCGGAAAAAGTTCCTATTGCCGGTCAGTTCGACTCTCGGATGCATCGAGATTTGCCAGCATTGCCATCGCCTTTTCCATCTTATGCTCTTCGACTTCCGCTTCCATCAGCGCTTGACGGAGGGCAGGAAATCTTGCGGACATTTTGCTATCGACAACTTTAATTTCGATTTCGAGCTTAACGCTTGCTTCTTTGGCCCTCGCCGCCAGCTCTGCTTGCATGGCGCCGCGCTTGATTGCGCTTGTCCCCATGAACGAGGCGAACACGAGGACGGGGGCCGCCGAGAGGGCAAAGACGAGCAATCCTGCCGGGCTATCGGCTCGTAACGATTCGCCTCGGGAGGAGAAAAATGCCGATCCCAAAGCTAGCACGCCCCCGCCCGCCCCGACGAGGACCATTCCCCAGCCGCAACCTGGACCGGCGCTTGAGCTTTCTGGGGATGCGCGTTCGTTCAGAATCGCTTGCTCGGCTTCTTTTTTAGCCCATTCGTAAGGCTCCAAATGGCGCTCCCTTTCACGCTGGCAAGAGTTTAGGGCTGATCGCGCGGAAAGCGCTATTTCAGAACGTCGGGCGAGCTCTTGGGCAAAAGCATTCTCGGCGAAATTCATGGCATCGACTTTTCGAGATTCGGTCGTGGCCAGCAGTCGAGCCTCATCGAGCAATGTGGCCACTCCTTGAGGCTGGGCGAGGGCGGCCGGCGATTTTAGATCGGAGCCTAACCCGACCCGAAAGGCTCCTGCCTTTTCAGCCCACCTAATCCTGCCTATCGCGTTCGCCCATTGATCTATCGACTCCTTTTTCGCGTTGCCAATTCGGTCTCGCGTCGCGTTCGCGACAAGCACTACTGACTCTAAACGTTGTTGGAAGGCCGGCTCGCCATAAATAGCCGCAATGGATAGCGGGAATCGGTCGAGGCACTCCCCAATGTGAACGAGGGCCCCATCCATGTCTCCACAAAGCGCGCAATAGCGAGCGGCTTCGATTGCCGGTTCGACTGGATCATAAGACCGCTTTAGGGCGATGGTGATGTCATATGCGCTTCTAAAGTCTTGTTCTAAGGCGTGAAGATATGCTTCCATCCTGCCCGCGAGCAGATCGGAGATGGTACGTTGCCCGAAGGCTTGAGCCTGCTGGAAGCAAGATTTGGCGTCGGACAAGTTCCCGTGTTGCGTCCAATTGAACCAACCGAGCTGCATCCAGGCGATCGGATCGGATTGATAGCCATCCGGGCTGGCAAATTCACGGAGAAGCATTGCGGATTCTTGAAAAGCTTCCTTGCGCTCTAATCCGCCGAGGGCGAGGCCTTCCTTCAAAAGACTTTGCGCGTTCTCATAGGTAGATCGGCTAGCCCCTCGAAGTCGGCCGGCGGCGGCGGAGACCTCGGCCTCCAAGCGGCGGCCGAGATCGGATAGCTCGAAGGCTTGTTGCTCCGCCTCGTCTCGCACGTACATTGTTGCCTGAGTGACCCAGGGGTCCGGCGTTTTCGAAGGGCTGATGGCTTCATGGCTGGCGGCAAAGATTTGTTTGGCCAGGAGGCCAACGGATTCCGCGATAGCCCCCGGTGGGATGGTTTCAAACAGCTTAATGACCCGACCGGCTTGGGCTCGCAGGCGTTGCAAGGCGAATTTAGCGAGAAAGGGACGATTGGGTTGCAAGTGCAGGATTTGGAAGAGGTAGGTGGGCTCGTAAAGAATCGATGCCTCGCCGCTCGCGCCGGCACTGAGGATCGTCTCGATCGACACTTCATCGCCCATGTGAATAATTCTCAGTGATTAAGACGACCATCGTTAGGGTGCGATGCGCAGGAAGGAGAGTGCTGCCAAAATGAGCTATGGCATCCCGCCTTTGCGTATCCCAAGCTTCCGCTCTGCACGGCACGCTAAGGGCGCCTTCCGACAAATCTCTCACCCACCGAGCGTTTATGCTGGCGGCATGCGCTCGCTCGCCCTCGGAAATCAAGAACCCCTTGCTCGCGGAAGATTGCCTTGCCACGCTTCGCTGCCTCGAGCAGATGGGATTGCGGTCCAAGCTTGTTCAAGACCGAATCTCGCTCATTCCCGCCGAAGAATGGACCGAACCGGAAGGAGCGCTGGACTGCGGAAATAGCGGCACTACGATGCGGCTGCTCAGCGGGCTGATCGCCTCAAGGCCAATTAGCGCTATTCTGGTCGGCGACACGTCGCTCTCCCGCCGTCCGATGGCGAGAATCACGGAGCCTCTTCGACAGATGGGCGCGCAGGTTGAAGGCGAGACCTCGCCGCTTCGCATCCAAGGCAAAACCCCGCTGCGATCTATCGGTTACAAAAGTCCGGTTGCGAGCGCCCAGATAAAGAGCTGCATACTCCTCGCCGGCCTGCGAGCGGAAGGGGAAACGTTCGTTACAGAGCCTTCAAAAAGCCGTGATCATACGGAACGGATGCTTCGGGCGCTGGGAGTGCCATTGCTCGATTTGCCCTACGAACAATGTCCTCTCGAGCCTGATGCGACTTCGCCCCATACGGTGGGAGTTGTAGGAATGAAAGCTTTTGAGGGGTTTGAGTTCGATGTACCGGCGGATATTTCAAGCGCCGCCTTTTTCATGGTGGCATCGGCGTTGGTTGCGGACTCGCAGGTGGGGTTCGTGGGCGTCGGAGTGAATCCAACTCGGACGGGAATATTGGACGTATTCACTCGCGCCGGAGTGGACTGGTCTCGTTCGGACGAACGAGAATCGATGGGAGAACCGATTGCTGATTTGGAGGTCAAGGCGGGCAATCCTTTGAAGGCTTTCGAGATTTCAGGTAGCGATGTGCCTAGGTTAATCGACGAGATACCGATCTTAGCGGTACTTGCGACGGCTTGCGAAGGTGAAACGGCCATTCGCGATGCCGCCGAGCTTCGTCAGAAGGAGAGCGATCGTATTACAAAAATGGTCGAGGGACTTAGATCGATGGGGGCTGACATCGAGGCAACCGGAGATGGAATGGTGATAC
>JBBREX010000149.1:0-6949 GCA_038225245.1 Fimbriimonadales bacterium
ACCGGGTGGGTCTGCCAAAGCGGGCAAGCGATGAGATTAGACAACCCTCAATCGGACAAGCGCTGGAGGGGTAGATATCTTGAGTTGCTGAGCGATCAGATCGCGGGCTTTCTCGCCGTCCCCATCATATCCCGAGGTAAAAGTGTGGGAGCAATTCGGGTCCTCAGAAGAATCTCGGACAATCCATATTTGAACAATAGGTTCACCGACGATGATCAAAGGCTGCTGCAAACGATTGCCGAACAAGTTTCTTCCGGCCTTGAAAATATCCGGTCGATGCAAAAGGCCATCCGTGTGGAGCGAATGGTGGCGTGGGGCGAGCTGAGCGCCCGCAGCTCTCACATGATCGGAAACCGCGTTTTTGCGATAAAGGGTGACGTGAATGAACTCGGCCACATCCTCGCCGAACCCAAACTCAACGTGCGCGATTTGGAGCTTATCCACCATAGCTTGGGTACGAACGTCACGAGAATCGAAGAAATTCTCCAAGACTTTAGAGACTTCGTCATGGCGACGGAAGTCAACGTTGTGGAAACGGAAGTCAATCAGCTTGTGCAAGAAGCGGTCGAGGAAGTCTTCCCGCGTCGATCTTCCGTCATCCTCGAATATGCCTTGGAAGAAAATTTACCCAGCATTTTGGCCGACGCTCGCAAGCTGCGCCGAGCAGTCTCGGAGATCGTGGAAAACTCCTTGGGTTTCTTCAACGAAGGAAAACTTCGGATCATGACCTTCCGGGCGGAGAAGAAGCTCGTAAGAAAGGCTAAGCTGTCGTCGGCGAAAGATTTCGTGGGGATCCAGATTCAAGATCAAGGTCCGGGCGTGCCATCAGAACAAAAAACCGTCATTTTTCAACCCTTCTATACCTCCCGTGTGAAGGGCATGGGCTTAGGGCTCTCGATCGTTAAGGGCATTTTGGACGCCCACGGAGGTACTGTTTTCGAATGCGGCAAAGTCGGCTCCGGGGCCAAATTCGTGATGCTCTTACCTGCCGCCAAGCGTCCATAACCTGACAATAACCATGGTTCTATGCTCATTAATTCTAAGCGCGCTGATCTCCATCCAGGATGGTCCGAAAAGCTATGCGAACCCTCTTATCGGCCTATCGTTCCAGTACCCCCAAACCTGGCAAATGAGCATAAAGAAGGGCGTCACTTCGTTTAAGATTCCTTCGGAAGCCACCTCGAAGTATGGTGTCTTAGAGATATATGCAATCCCATATCGACTGAAAGCGGACGATTGGCAGGCGATGCAACTTAGCGTAAATAAGAACCTAAAGCGAACCGTGGAGCGCCAGTGGCAGGAGGAGATCTTGAGCGTTCCTATGTTGCTCACCAGGATTAGCTACGTGGTTGGTGCGGAGCCGACGGTGACAACCATAGGCTTGCTCTACAGCGCCAATGCTCGCAAAATGAACTTTCGCTTGACAGCGCCAGCTGACACATTCGATGCCGTGGACACCCAATGGCACGAGGCTCTTCAAACGCTTCGCACGAGTACTGGACAAATTCCGCAAGCGGAAGATCCCAACTCGAAACCGCCCGTAGATCCTCCTAAGACGACGACAAAGCCCACGAAGCCGGTGGTGCTTGCCCATGGTGCGCACCCAAACTCGAAGCAATATCGCGGCAAGACCGCCGTCGGCGCCAAGGCGGGCGGGCGGCCTGTCAATCTGATCATCCCGGACGGTTGGCGTTCTTCGGTCAAAGGCGATGGATTTACCCTCACTACTGATAAGCTTTCAAACGCCGTTTCGGTGGAAATTTCGAGCGTCTTGGATTCGCCGCCTCCATTGCAAGCGTTGCAGAGCGCGGCAGGTAAGACCCTTGTTGACTTCGTCAAGGTCGTTCGGCGAGACGACTCTCCGATTATCAAGACTTCCGCCGGCATGGATACAGGCTGGGTGCGAAGGGAAGGGCAGGGCGCCAGTGGCGAGATCGTGGTCGTCCACGCTTTCGGCGCTCTCAATGATTATTATTGGACCTTATCATATCGGGCCAATTCTAAGGCTGTCTATCTTCAGGACAAAAGGCTTCTGGATGAGCTTATCGATCGGCTTGCCGTCGAAGCAACAAAGTGATCGTTTGCTTTAGCACTTCAAGCCCCCTATGCAGCGTGGCGTTGCTAAGTGTCGAAGGGAAAGCTCTCTGGTCTTCACAAAAGGAGGCTCGCTTTCAGGCCAGTTACATCTGCCTGAGTTTGCTCGAAGAAGGTTTAGCCGCCACCGATCTCTCGCTTTCCGAGGCAAGTGGTTTTTTGGCCGACCTAGGGCCCGGGAGCTTCACGGGGGTGAAGGTGGGGGTTACATTAGCAAAGATTTTGGCCTTTACCCAAGGAGTGCTCGCTGGAGGTCTCAGCAGCTTCGACCTCATATCGACAACCAAGACAGTGGTGATTCCTAGCAAGAAAGGCGAGTATTTCGTACGAACGCCGGGAGAAACGGTAGTTCGCCGCGCGGAATCAATGATCCCTGGGGAGGCATTGGGCTACGGAATCGATCTGGATATTCAACAGGTTCCCCTCGCATCTTCTTTTTCTGCAAATCTGGATCTCGTCCAATGGATTGCTCCGGATGAGCTAGTGCCGAGTTATTTGATCGAGCCAAGCATCAGCATTCCCAGAAAACATTCGGGAGGAGCCGTTGCTTAAGGCGAACGACCTCATTCCAGTGAAGGGGGTTAGCCTGAAACCTTACTGTACGCTGAGAGCGGGAGGCGAGGCCGAGCTTTTCATTAGGACATCCAACTTGGATGAAGTGGCAGAAGTATCGCGCCGAGCTCAAGAAGAGCACATGCTGATGACAATGCTAGGTTCTGGAAGCAACATTTTGCCTTCCGATCATGGCGTTCCCGGACTAGTCTTGTACAATGGCGCTCGCCGCATCACCTTCGAAGACGGCGGAATGGTCATTGCGGAAACGGGGTGCGCCTTGCAAGAGCTCTTCCTCAAATGCTCTCAGCAATCCCTCGGTGGGTTAGAGTTTGCCGTGGGCATCCCAGGGACTCTCGGGGGAGCACTTGTCAGCAACGCTGGTGCCTACCGAAGTAACATCAGCACGTACTTGATCGAACTGGAGGTGGTGGTAGATGGAGAGCGAAAATGGGTCGCTCCGGACTTTATGCAGTTCGCCTACCGGGATTCCATTTTAAGGCGGCCGATGCCACCCACATGCGCGGTCTTGCGGGTGCGGATGCAGCTCCCACCTAGGATCCGGCAAGAGATATACAGAGACTCAAAGGAGTACCAACGGCAACGAATCTCAAAGCAACCGCCTATGGCAAGCGCAGGAAGTTTCTTCAAGAACATTAATGATCCGTTCCTTGCTGAGCGACTCCCCAATTTGCCGGAGAAACTCAGATCCGCAGCTGTGGTTCCTGCCGGTTTTCTTATACAAGAGGCTGGGTTCGCCGGCCTTCGTCACGAAGGCGCGATGTTTAGCCGTAAACATGCGAACTTCATTGTAAACGTGGGGGCCGCGACCTCCACCGCGATTAGACAACTCGCCGAACTTGCGAAAGAAAAAGTCTATACGAAGTTTGGCGTCCGGATGGAGGAAGAAGTCTTATACCTTGGTGACTGGCAGCGCTATAAGCCGGCAGGAAAGTAGCTACTTGCCCGCGGCGAGCTTGACACCGTAGTCCTTGCCTGATTCAGGGCTCGCGTCGATTTCGTTTTGATACGCCTGATCGCCCATCTTTTTGTCCTTGCGAAAAATTCCGCTCGCGATCACCGCGTCTCCGCCCTTGAACGGCTTCGCGAGTTTGCCCCGCATGAATACGCTGGCCGACTCCGTTTCGCCCTTTAATCTAAAAACGATGTACTCGTTTCCGCGTTTTGACGTCTTTGCTAGAAAGTGATCGACCTTGCCTTTGACGGCTACTGCCTTGCCGTCGTACTTAGCCGACTGGCGGATCAATTCGTCTACGGTAATCGCTTGGCCGTGTGCTCCAAGAACCAATCCAAGAAGGGAGATTATAACAATTTGTCTGAGTTTCATAAGCTTTAGTACTCGATTAGTGCGTGAATTCCGTATCCTAGTAGATTTTCGCGGCCACCAAGAAATGATAGCTCGACTAAGAAGCCAAAGCCACAAACCTGGCCATTAAGGCGCTCGACTAAGCGAGCTGCCGCCGCTGCAGTACCTCCTGTCGCCAAGAGATCGTCAACGATGTATGCTCGCTGCCCAGGATTGATTGCATCGATGTGCATCTCCACCGTGTTTGTCCCATATTCAAGCGCATACTCCTCGAATATCTTGTCATAGGGAAGTTTGCCCAGCTTGCGAGCCATGGCAAAGGGTACTCCGAGCGCCATCGCTACGGGGACTCCAAAGATAAATCCGCGGCTCTCGATGCCGACGACGACTTCAGTTGATCGCTTGCGAGCATCTGCAGCTAGAAGCTCGATGGTTTCGAGCATGGCCGCCGGATGATGAAGGACCGGAGTAATGTCCTTAAATAGAATTCCCGGCTTAGGGAAATCTGGGACATCACGAATGAGCTTCTCGGAGAGGAGTTCGGGCATGGCGCACCAAACTATACCTTCGCCATCGTCAATGTCCGTGGTAGATGTTCTTCAAAGCCGACCTCACATCGCAGTATCGAAATTCGAAATCGCGCGCGAGCAAAGCTTGAGGCGCAACTCTCGTGCCGATTTCAATGAGCTCAGGTTCGACACCCATTAGGAAACTTCCCAGCTTGAGAATGCCGAAGGGCACGGGCGGGCTCCACGGGCGATGCAGAATCCGCCGCATTTCCGCCATGAAACTTGAGTTAGTCACCGCTTTCGGAGCAACCGCGTTCACTGGACCTTCAATCTCATTGTCGAACGTCCAGGTCACAATTCGGGCCAAATCGGTGATGTGAATCCACGAGATGTGCTGGTTGCCGGAACCGGCCGCTCCCCCAAGGAATTTCTTAACGATGCTGTCTAGAGGGCCAAGAAAAGCAGAGCCTCGACCCAAGACGTGCCCAAAGCGAAGCTTCACTTTTCGTGTCTCGGGGGTAGATTGCTCATCCACCGCCTGCTCCCAGCGGGCACAGACGTCGGGCAGAAATCCCTCACCCTTTCGGCTCGCCTCGCTCACTTCACGTGAACCCGTTTCGCCATAAAAGCCGATGGCGCTAGCGTTAATCCAGAGTTTGGGCGGTTTCTCGCACCGGGCGATTGCCCGCCCGATCGCTTGGGTCGGGGCGAGACGCGATTTCAGAATTTCGTCCTTATTCTTGGCTGTCCAACGCACGGCAATCGGGCTTCCGGAAAGGTTAATGATGGCCTCAGCTCCTTCAAGGGCCCGTCCCCAATCACCTGGCTCTACCGGATTCCACCGTACATGGCGAATTCCTCGGAGTGTGGTCTTCTCGATTTGGCTCCGCGTGAGCACGACGATTTCATGATGCGCGTTTCGCAGGGCGGAGACCAGCGCCCGCCCCACGTAGCCGGTACCTCCGGCAATCACGACGCGTGAGCCTTCCGGCTGGGCAGTCACTCGCCTTCCATCCAAGGCTTCATCAGGGCATGCCCAAGTCCTAGTTGCTGCATGATCCGGGCCACCACAGTATCGGCCAACTCCTCCAAAGATTCCGGTTTTTGATACCAAGCGGGACACGCAGGCAATATGATCGCACCAGCTTCCGACAGGAGGCTTAAGTTGCGAAGCATGATCGAGCTCATCGGCATTTCACGCGGGACGACGATGAGTTTCCGGCGTTCCTTTAGGCAGACATCGGCGGCGCGAGTGAGGAGATCGTTACTGATCCCATGGGCGATGCGCCCCACTGTTCCCATAGAACAAGGCACGATAACCATGCCTTGGTGGAGGAATGAACCGCTGGCAGGGGGCGTAAAATAGTCGCGTTCATCGTGAAGTTCGAGGAGGCTCTTCGGAACATCACACCACTCAGATAGCGACTCGACGGTGCGGGTGAGGTCGAAGTTTTGTTCCGCCTTGACGACCTGCAATGCTTGATCGCTAATGATGAGATAGAGGCGGTCGAAATGCGCAGCTACAGTGCGCAGAAACCTCTGAGCATAGATTGCTCCGCTCGCCCCTGTCATACCAACTATCAGATTTCGTGCGCTCATGCCTGTCTCGGTCTACGAAGCTTTCTCTTCGACCTTACCGAGCAGCGCAGTTTCTTGTTCAGCGGATAGCCCGACTTTGAGCGGCTCGGGGTTTGTGAGCCTCCACTGAAGCGTGTCAAGCAATGTGGCGGACAAGTCTCGAAAGGTCAGGTTTGCCATTAGAGACTTTTCAATATTCACCTGCATCATGCCGTCTCCAGAGCCATCGAAGTCTGTGACGAGGGGCAAATCTGACCAAGGCTCGATGCCAGAAGACTTCAGACGATGAACATCGATCGGCCGGATGGCGGCAGATGGATTGATTGTTTGGCGACAAAGTCCGAAAAAGGTACTGAGGTCGAGAAATAGCTCGGGGCCGGTCACGTTAAAGGTCCCTTTGCCAGTTTCAAGCATAAACACCAGCCAGGCCGCAAGGTCGCGGACATCGATAAACTGAAGGGGTTGTCGAAGACGCGAAGGCACCACAACTTCTCCTCCTCGATGAAACCTCAGCGGCCAATATGTGAACCGATCGGTAGGGTCATCGGGGCCGACGATCAAACCCGGCCTGACAATGAGGGACCTATCCCCATATGTTTCGCGAACGACTGATTCACAAAGTGCTTTCAACGGTCCATAAGTTTCGCCGGTGATTTCTTCCACGGTTGGATCGGATAGAGTTCCAACTGTTCCGGCTTCGCCAATTCTTGGTTGTGGTGAATCGTAGACGGAGATCGTCGAGATGAAGATGTAGCGCTCGATGGCCGTAAACAAGGTCTTAGCCGACATCTGAACAATACGAGGAACATAGCCACAAGTATCGATAACGACGTCCCAGCTTCGTCCTGCGAGCAAGTGCAGGTCGTGCTCTCGATCGCCAAAAACATGC
>JBBREX010000150.1:0-6872 GCA_038225245.1 Fimbriimonadales bacterium
GGGTCCGCCGATAAATAGGCCGAGGCCGTTCGCGTTCCCGATACCGGGAGTGCTGTCACGCGCTGCAAAGACGTTATTGCCGCCCCGATCCAGCAACATAGCGACTCCATAGTCATGGCCGATTGCATGGGCGGCTCCGTAGGAAACCGAGTAGGTGTCATCGCCCGCGAGATCGAAAAGATAAGCCCCGGTGCAATGCATGGCGCTTGCTTGGCAGTAATGGTATCCGACGTAGTGGTCGTTTCCGGATAAGTCGTAGAGGGACCCCAATGAGAACCAGTAGCTTGCCGCCTGGGCATAAGTTTCCGCTAGATAATCGTCGTCACCCTGCAGGTCCGTTAAGAGACCGACTCCGCCACTGATTCCGCCGCTGTCTTCGCGATATCCAGCTCCGAATCCCTGGGCGTTAGAATAATGGACGTTCTTGAAGAGAGGGGTATTGAGCGAGAGACCCCCGGATCGGTAGACGTCGTCGCCTTGCCGGTCGATCAGCCATCCGAATCCCTGGGTACGGGCTGCTCCTTGACCTAGAAGCTTGAGATCGTAGTGGTCGTTTCCGGCGGTATCGAGACAAATGCCGATACCGAATTCCCCAAAACCCTGGGAGAGAGCGACCGATTGATAGAGATCGTCGCCCCCGACTTTCACGAAGGTGCCGACTCCGGCAAGCCCGGCTCCGAAGCAGAGAGAGTGGCCTCGGAAGAGATCGTTTCCTCCTAGGTCATAGGCGATTCCGATGCCGAGTAGCCCCGCTCCGAAGCAGAGGTCGCCCCCTTGATATCGGTCGTCTCCACCCAAGTCGATCAATACGGATGCGTATGCGACGCCTGCCCCCGCCCGTCCGGTATAGATATCGTTTCCCCCGAAATCGATGGTTAGCAGGACGTCGGTATCGTCGTGGAGATCATCGCCCTTTCCAGCCAAGACGACCTGGACACCTCCGACGCGTAGCTTAAGTTTCTTCGGAATGTCGACTACTAACGCCTTAAGGTGAGTCATTTGTGATTCGACAACCTTCGATAACTCTGAGGAAGCCGCATATAGTTTCGCAAAATCGATAACTGATAATAGTTTTAATATCCTAGCTTGATTGGCTGGTCTACCTTTAGAAAAGCTAAACTTTACCAATGGCTCTTCAACCGCCCAGCCTGGCAAGCTTTCGATCAAGGTCCGTCGATCGTCACGACTTAGACGAATTTCGGCCGCTCGAATCTCGGCGTTTGCTTTGATAATCGCCCGAACGAGAGTGGAGACGGCCGGCCGACAAGTTGCAGGGACTTTTTCGATTCCTTCAAGGACGCCAGGGGCAATCTCCGAGGACGCCTTGGGAATCCATTTTTCCTCCTTCATGAGGAGCTCGATCAAGCGCGATACAGGTCCAGTCTTGCCCTGAGAATGTAGGATCATCAGCTCGTCGGCGGTTTCTAAAGGGTTATCGAGGGATTTATCGACCAGGCGCATTCGCAATGGATCGGAGAAGGGCTTACGTTCATATTCGAGATCTCTCACAGACATGTTGGCGAGGTAAAGCGTGTCAGCAATCCCGTTTCGCTCTGCCGTGTTTAGTTGGGCGTGCCCGGTTGGGCAAATGAGCGCGATGCACGAAAAAAAGAGAAAGGAGCGCACTGAGGAAGTGTACCGCCGGCCAAGGGCTCGCCCTTAGCTGATTAATGAATGCCTCTCGGACAATCGAAATCTATACCAGGAATTAAAGCATTACGAATTAGTGAAGGCTGATATGGGGTTTTAATTGGGATTGTCGCTGATTATCATAACGGTAGACAGGGGTCCAATGGCCTAGTGGCTCTCTCCGGTTTTGTATGCTAGATCTTATGAAGGTGATCGTATTGCTGTTGTGCGTAGTTGTGGCCGCCGGTTGCACCAAGTTTGGGTTTTCGCTGGGGACCAAAGGCTCGGGCAAAATAAGATCCGAATTTCGCAAGGTTGGAGACTTCGACGCCATTTCCGTTCAAGGAGCCGCCGACGTGAGGGTAACCATCGGTGGCGCCCAAAGCGTGAAGATCGAAACCGACGACAACATACTTCCGCTGATCGAAACCACCTTGGATGGCCGCACTTTGGTTATCGGCAGTAAATCCTCATACAACGCAACTCATGGCGTGAGAGTCACTGTCAACGCCGCCAAGTTTAGTAAAATGTCTATCCTTGGGTCCGGCGATGCAGAGGTGCGAGGAGTAGTAGGTCCGGACTTTGAAGCCGTCGTTAAAGGTTCTGGCGACGTAACGGCGAGCGGGTGGGCCGACCGAGTGAACGGTGAGGTCGACGGATCTGGTGATCTGAAATTTTACGAACTTCGAGCCAAGGACGCGAAGATGGTCATTCGGGGTAGCGGCGATGCCCAACTAAGCGCGTCTGACAGCATCGACGCTTCAGTTGCCGGGAGCGGTGATGTAACCTACAAGGGACACCCGAAAGTGCAGTCACGTGTCGCAGGAAGCGGACATATTTCCCCGGTTGATTGAGAAGCATCAACGATTTGAGACTCTCTTCAGCGCGGCAAGGAAGGAGCGGACTTTTCCCGCCGCTTCCTATGCCCTTGATAACTCGCCGACTTTCTTGGGAGCTTACGGAAGGTATGACTATACAGATGGTTCCCCCGCCTCTAATGCAGACACCCTCTTCGACCTCGCCAGCCTGACCAAGGTCATCTGCACCACGTGCGTTTCCATGCGCCTTTGGGAGAGGCACAAATTGCCGCTCGACGCGCCTGTCGCGAATTGGTTGCCAAGCTTTACTTCCTCTGAGAAGCAAGCGATTACCATTGCCGACCTTCTGCTTCATCGATCCGGTTTGCCACCGGTTATCGACCCCAATCGGGCACGCGAAGAACTGTTTGAGTGCCCCGTCAGCGCTAGCAAGGAGACCGTTTATAGCGATGTTGGGTTCCTCGTTTTACAAGAAATCCTGGAAAGGGTCGGTGAAGCAACGCTAGACGAACTTTTCGATCGCGAGGTGGTTGCACCACTAGAGCTCTCGGATATTTGCTTCTGCCCGCCTTGGCCCGCTCGGTCTCGTTGCGCACCAACCCTAGACTCCCTACAAGGAGAAGTGCATGATCCACTTGCGCGAGCCTTAGGAGGTGTTTGCGCACATGCAGGTCTCTTCGGATCCGCTAAGAGCTTAGCCAAGTGGGCGGAGGGATTATTGGCAGGACAGCTTGTCAAACCGTCGACGCTCGCATTGTGGAGTCGTCGATTTGACGAGTCTTCGACCCGGGCCCTCGGTTGGGATACCTACGGACATCCCAACGGCATGTTCGGCCACATGGGCTACACAGGAACAAGCATTTGGCTTGAGCTAGAACCGCAGTGGTTTGCTTTGCTCCTAACGAACCGAACCTATCCGAGCGATTCGTCGACCGCTATCCGGGAATTTCGGCCAAAATTCCTTGACCTGGCCATGTCGGCTGGTCTCTAGCTTTTCTTGGGAGTTTGCTTAGATTTTGGGGCCGGTTTCGCTTGAGCTTCTGTAGCCTTAAGCCAGGTCGATGATCTTTTCGCAATCGAGCGCCCAGCTTCGATGCTGATCGAATCCGCGGTCACCGATCCATCCTCTAAGATTCCGTCAATATGGACGACGGCAGACTTAGCTTTGGCAAGGAATTGGGCGGCCGTCAACAACTCGTTATCGCTCGAAAGGAATCGAGTTTGCCCATCGAGCTTGATCGGCAATGTCTGCCCAGTCAGGTCGGCTTCCTCGAGTTTTGGCGAGAGCTGGATGCTTTGGTCAGCCGTACTCAGAACGGTGCCGACGATCTGAACGACGGAACCGGATCCCTGCGGTACAAACCGCACGCTGTCCGCTAGAAGAGCCTTCGCGCTCTGGCTATACACACCGCGAACCGACACCGATTTTCCTTCGCACAGTTCCTTTGACAAATCCTTGCCATCGCCCAGCCATGCCGTCTTAGTATCAACCAGCACAGGAATGGCCAAATCTCCTTGCAGCACGAATTTTCGATCGGGCTCCGAGCCTGTAAGTGTGGCGACCATGCCTTTGGCCGTTATCGGTAATTGGTTCTCATCCAAATCTCGGGTCTTTGGTTCATCCCCCTTGGCGGAAGGGACGAAGCGCCCATTAGTATCTTGAGAAAAGGCGCCGAGGTCGAAACTTATCGCGACCGGACTACTTGGGGTCGTCCGCGGGTTGAGATTTACCAGAAGTCTTGTTCGCGACTTATCCACGTCCAGAGCGTTGGAGAACTCACCCGGTTGCAGCTTATCGCCTGAATTCGAGTACGACACCGATTTATCGAGAACGATTTGAGCGCGCACGAACTCCGAACCAGGGGAAGTGGCAAGCCCGAGCAGCCACGCTTGATTCTTCATCGCGGCCAGGTCGACCAATTTTCCCGAATGCCCACCATAAATGAGGGCGGAATCCTTCCCTGTCTGAAACTGCACATCATAAATACGAACCCAGAAATGTTCGTATTGGCCCCCGGAGGCATTGAGAAAAACCGCGATAGCTCCTTCCGGCGAAGGCTTAGTGCCTCCCGTGCGGTTAGATCCACCGGCCGTTCCCCCATTCGTGCCAAACGACCCCGAAGTCGAGCCTCCGAATGAATTCGAACCATTGCCACCGCAGCCGACCACCGCTACAAGGGCCGCCACGGGCAGAAGTACTCCAGCTATTGTTGCAAATTTCATAGATTCTATCGTTCTAGACGCCCCAATTCGTTCGTATGGCACGCCCATTCCTATTATAGGCCGAGAAGACGACTTCTTCCGGAATCCCTGTAAGCGTGATCTCGGCGGAGCAACTTTACAGGATCACCCAAACGATCTCAAGCTTGCTTGCCCACGTGATCGAGACCCAATGTAAAAGAAATCTTAGTCCCTATGCCCTCTTCAGACTCGGCCCAAATCTGGCCCCCGTGACGTTTCACGATTCGGGAGGCGAAGGCGAGCCCAACGCCATTTCCTTCAAATTGATCGGACCGGTGGAGTCTCTGGAAGAATCCGAAGAGAAGGGGGGCTTGGGCGGACGGAAAGCCGACGCCGTTATCACGCACGAAGAGGGTGTGATTGGAGTTGGCCCGCTGGCAACCCACCTCGATGCGGGCATGGGATCGGGGGCGAGTAAATTTCAACGCATTTGAGAGAAGGTTGAAGTACAGCTGGTGTATCATCAGCGGTTCACCCTTGACGGTAGGCAAATGGGCGGTGATCCATTCGACCTGGCGTCCTTCCGTTTCGTGGCTCAAAGAATCATGCACGTCTTGAACGACCTGGTTGAGATCGACATCGGCCATTTTCATTTCCGCCTGGCCGAGACGGGAAAAGGCGAGGATAGCTTCCAGGAGACGTCCCATTCGCTGGGCATTTTCGCGGACGGTGGAGAAGACCTCCGCGGCCTCCTGGGGGAGGGCGGGTAGATAGTCTTCCTCGATGATCCTGGTGAAGCCGTCGATGGCTCGGAGGGGGGCCCGAAGATCATGTGATATGGAGTAAGCGAACGCTTCCAGCTCGGCGGTGCGCTCTTGCACCCGTCGCTCCAGCTCGGCGTTGAGCTTCCGAATTTCCTCTTCGGCCCTGCGAATGGCGGTGACATCTTGAATTGTGCCAATCATGCGTCTCGGCCGACCCGACTCGTCCACTTCGATCTCGGAGCGTTCGTGAACGATGCGTTCCTCTCCGTTGGGCAAGACGATTCGATGATCGATCTTGTATTTCTCGCCTTGCTCGATGGCAAGGGAAACCGCTTTGGCGATTCGATCACGATCTTCGGGATGAACTCGCGCGAAGAAACTCTCGTTTGACACCTCGATTTCCCCTGGTCGATAGCCGAAGATTCGAAAAACCTCGTCAGACCAACGGAGGGGATTCCGATTCACGTGGGCTAGGTCGGTTAAATCGAGCTCCCAGCTACCGAGATGGGTGATCCTCTGGGCGTCCGCCAAATGGCGTTGACTGGTTCTTAAGCGCTCGTCCGCCTCGACCCTTTCGGTAATGTCCCGCCCTAACCCGATGGTGCCGATGATATTTCCACTTGTATCATACAGGGGTTCGACCAAACAATCGAAATGCCGTGACATCCAAACGATCGAATAAGTAGTCGGACTCCCTTTCAAGGCTTCGACATGGGCGGCAAGGGCAGGAAAACTTGGGTCAGACGTTCCAAAATATTCGGTGAGAGGAACCCCAACCACATCGTTCTGACGACGGCCTAATACCTTCAAGCCCGCACCTTCCGAGCTTGTGAATACCAAATCCCGATCTGTGGTCCACAAAACGGCAGGGATTTGTTGAACGAGAATTTTCGACCTTTGCTCGCTTTCGAGCAGAAGCTTTGACGCCTCCTTGCGCTCATTTATCTCCTGAACGCGATCCGAAACCTCCGATTCTAAGGCGATGTTTCTCTTCAAGAGAATGCGCGTTTGGGCCTTGAGCAACCTACGCAAGTTGAGGTTCCAAACGAAGGCGAGAGCTACGCAAACCGCCAATCCGAACGAAGCCGTAATCCAGGCCGCTAGCGCCGGCATTAGATTGTCCGCGAGGAGGTTCGTCAACATCATGTGGAATTGAACTTTCATCATACACGCGATCGATGCGCTTACGGTAACCTCCGGCCAATGTTGCGAGAAGTACACATAACCGACGCCGCCCCCGCCGCCATCGGGCCTTACAGCCAAGCGATTCGAGCCTCTGGCAACCTGTTCTTTGTGAGCGGACAAATTCCACTAACGCCTGCCGGAGAGCTGGTATCGGGCGATGTGGCCGTTCAAACCCAGCAAGTCATGGCGAACCTGTTGGGCGTGCTTGAATCGGCGGGACTGGATTTTACGAATCTGGTCAAGACCACGATTTTTCTTAGCTCGATGGCTCATTTCGAGGCCGTGAACGAAATAT
>JBBREX010000151.1:0-6842 GCA_038225245.1 Fimbriimonadales bacterium
AGTCTACGCCCCTGGAGTTGGACTAATCCAGGATTCAGAGTTGAAGCTAAGCAAGAAACCTTCGACAATTGAGCGGTAATGGTCAGTTTGAATCTTTGTTAAGTCGGCGAGCGAGTCCCTTCGCTCCAAATAGGAGACTGAGGCCAAAGATCATCTGAATCGCTTGCCAGTAAACAAATGCTTCATCGGAGCGCAGTACTTTGGAAAAGCCGTGCCCGTTTACTATAAGTAGCACACAGAAGATGATGAAAAATGGCGTCGACTGAGCTAGGATATAAAGACCAAACGTGGCGAAGGCCATCTGGTGCAGATCGGCCTTCGCGATCACGGTCGTTGGCAGCGATCCTTGACCGGCTGAAAGCAAACGCCCGATAGGTAACGCTAGAACCCATAGAACAATTGCGATGATCGAGAGGGTGCAAAGTACGATGATAACTTAGGGTTGCGGCCCGCTTCCAAGGAACTGACGCCGGGTTTGGATCAAGCCGTTGAGAAGGAACAAGAATGCTAAGATCGCCAACACGCGACTAATTAAAGCCCCAAGTTCCTGCCTCTCCATCGGTGGCAGTCTACCGGTCAGCCGACGGTTTAAGTCGATTGCTGAACTTCGACCACCATCTGCGTTTCCGGTGCGATCGACGCGGCCAGATTCGCACGCAGAGGTGAAGTCGCTTCCGAGATCTTGCGCTCGAGCCGGTCGGCGAGAGCACGCGCCGCCGCGTGCCCCTTGCGAAGCAGCGCCCTGAATCCAAAAGTAGCCGCTGTAAACAGACCTATGGCGCCCAGGATGCCTGCCCACGCTAACCCGGCCGCCGACAGCGCCCCCACTCCAGCCAGGGCGACTAGAAAGGCAGGATAAAACGTCATCAGAAACGGGAATATGGCGTTCGATCTCACGTCCACTTTGGTGCGGCCGTTGCGAGAAGTCATCTGCAAGTTGGCCAGGGAACAGCCCGTCCATACTTTCCCCTGCAGTGTGCGGCCGACTTGGGTGATGGGATGTCGTCGCCCGAACTGTTTCAATTCCTCGAGCACGATGTCGAAGTCATCCGGACTAAGCTCGCCCTCGACCACACGCTGGAATTGTTCGGTCAGATTGAGCGGGCCCTTGCGGGACTCGGGAGCCATCGCCTCTCTAATGGCGAGGTCCAAGTATTTGGGATCCACGCCAACCTCCGCGCCGATCCTCTTGAGCTCCTCCTGCGTGACCCCCGGGGTGTAGGAACCGGCGTCCTGCGCATGCTCCTGCATCTCGACGGCTCGGCGCATCACGGCCCCTACTTCTTGCTCGCTGAATATCCTTCGCTCGTCCGTCATCAACATCCGAGTGTACTGCACGTGGCACGGGCAACCATCATGGAAATCATGGGCAAGATGCCCATGAAACCACGGGCTAGAAGCCCGTGCCACGCTGCTCATCGACCTACAATCGAATAACTCAACTTGACGTGCCCTTCGGCCGGGATCGGCACAATCCATTGCGAGGTGTGGGCATTGAGCTTCGCGCTTTTTATCGATTCGCTCGAAATTTTGGCTCCATAAAGGTCTTGTACAAGGCGCAATCTGACTGGCGTCTTCTTCGCGTTCGCGAGGACGACTTCGATGTCTCGGCGCACGTGCTTCTTGTCCAGTCGCTGCGATTTCACCATTTTATATTCGCTCGTTACATCGAAAACGTTTGACAGGGTGAGGCTGATGCGGCCGCCCTTCGCTGTATCTCTGATGTCAGCCGCACCGACATACCGCACCGAACCACTAGAATCGTGCTCATAGACTCGCGCCGCGCCCTTCGGTAGCGGAACTCCCAAGCCCGATTTCTCGACATTAGCGAAGTTGATCGCGAGCTGAGCGTTCTGGTGGTGGGCCGAGCCTCCCTCCGACCAACCGTCGTCGGACGGCAGTCGAACGCTGTAATCTTTTTCGATGGGGACTCGCTCGGAGGAGAGCATTTTCACCCGATTCATCTGATTTGGAGCAATGGTCGCCGGGGATTTGATCGGATAGGCGTAAAGCTCACCGACAGCTTGCGGACCTTGGGAGAAGCTCCACACGACCTTTTTTTTCGGTAAAGAATTGTTAAAGTCAAATCTTTCCCTCTTTAGTATTTGTCCAAATTCCATTTCGGGTGCTGGAGAGGCGACCGCCCGATTTGGCGCGCCCGCCACCAGCGTTATCTTCGCCTCCGGGAACGTCGTGCCCGTCTGATTCGTCACCGTCGCCCAGCACTCCAGATTCATTTCCGCTTTCGCGGGATCGAGGCGAGCGACGTAATCCGCGCTCCAGGCCAGGCCCCTGGTCAAATAAGCCACATCGAGCCTCGTCTGCTGCTTCGAGGCGCTCTCCACATCCACCGAGAGTTGCGGAATGGTCACTACGTCGGGCCGACTCGGCGCGATCACGGTACCGGTTGGGTTTACGAGGAACTTGCCATCGCTCTTCAACACAATTCCGCCGTCGCCCGCCACCTGAAGCGTGCCCTTCGCTCGCTGCCCTTCGCGTCCGTCCTGCCCATACCACACCATCTCGACTTCCTGGCCCACGTAACGCTTCAGAAGGCTCCCGCCGCCCTCCACACCGAGGTCGTACGTATTCGAGACTACTTGCGCGGCGCTAGGGTTGGGCCAGGTGAAGAGCACCGAGCTTGGATCGAGCTGCTTGCTCACGTCGCCGATCCGCAGCTTGTTCTTGCCCTGCGTCAAGCTCACTGGCCGTTGCTCGTGCACCATCGCAAAATCCTCGTTGTAGACCGTTACGTCGATCGCGCCCCGCTCGGTCTTATTCGCGTTGTCAGCCGCCATGCTCTTGTTCGCGCATCCCTGCAAGGTCAATGCCCCCAGCGCCACCGCCGGCAAAGCCCAAGTCAATCGTTTCATTTTCATCACCTCCGCCACCATTAGTGTAACGTGCAATCTATTGCGGAGCAATTTTTGAGGATAGTGCCCTCGTTTCGACAGGCCGCATAAGTCGGCAAGGACCACAAAGACATGTTTGGCTTAGGAAGGGCTGGCAGCAGACAAACAAAAAGCCCGCCAGCTTTAACCGCTGGCGGGCTGGATTCCGCGGACTTAGTCCCCTAAGACTTCCGCCTGAGTCGCGGTGAAGCGATCGTTCGCAACTACCCCTCGCACGCGAACGCGGCGAGGCAGCAAGCCGAAGAATTCCGCCTTGTTCAAATGCTGGCCATGCTGGACGAATACCGTGTCATCGTTCACGTAAACCGTCGCCTTTGCGTCCCTGACCGTAAACCCTTCGATCTCGATTACGTCGATCTGGAAGGTTCCAGTTGCGGTATCCGGATGCGAACCTCCGCCCATGATTCTCGCCTCGCGGCTATCCGTTGTATCCTCGACGATTCTTGCTCGGAGTGCAGTCATCACTTTGGAGCTCGAGTCATAGGTACCTTCCAGCGCCACGAAGTGTGCCGTCGCCATCGCCGCGAAGAACTCTGCTTTGGTGATGGTCAGGCCACTGGGAGCACGGTAGATCGTATCGGAGGTGGTGGTCACATTGAGCTGCGTTCCCATCGGAACAAAACCATGAACCCCCTTCAGTTCGACGGTGAAGGTGCCCGCCGACACGTCCGCATCGTGAGGATGTCCCAGCGCCCCTGCCGTCACCGTCGTGTTGTCGCCGTCGACATGAATGCGAATTGCGGAAGCGGCGACAGTCTTGGTGGCGGCGGAATAAGTTCCTTCCACATGCACGCGTTTGCCATTGGCCAAGGTCGGATTCACCGAGCCGTCGCTGTTGAACAGGTTCGTATTGGCGTCTGTCGAGACGCTCACGCTGCGACCTTCCCCAAAAGCGATGGTGAACGTGTTGGCTGGGCTTGTTCCCGTCAAGGCGGAAACGACGCCTTCGAATTCGATCTTCTCATGACGAGCTTCCTCGTGCACGATTGTTTTATCGCCTTCCTTCAGGGCGGGGCGAATTTTGCCGGAGCCGAGGTCGGTGAAGTTGGCGAGGTCGAAATCGATGACCAAATCGTCATCCGTATGGCCAAGCCGTCGAGCGGTCAAGTCGAGCACGATCTCGGAGAAGCCTCCCGCGACATCCAACGAGTCGTCGAATTGGCGCGCCACGGCGGTGGTACTGCCCGTCGGCACGACGGTAAAGTCCTTTGCCGCGATAATATGAACTTTTGTATAAGTTCCGTCCGGAATCGACTTCTTTCCAATAAATGCGAATCGCTCGCCGTTGGCATCGCGCAGGCTCTTCAAGTCGATGACCAAGCCATTGGGATCGCTGAAGACAGTTTCCAAAGTTCCGCCATGATCGAGCTTGACTTCATGGACCTTGACCCACACCTGGGCATGGTCGCCGTCGAAGCTGTCGGTGAAGAAGACGTTGACGTCCCCCCGCTTCCTAGCACGGAGGATGCCCCACCGCAGCCGTAAGCCAAAAACGCCACGAGCCCTGCCACAAACAGGGCTAAAATTGACCAAATCTTCATGAGAATGCCACCTCGCAAGTTGCCGGCCCACCACGCCCGTGGCAAGCCTTGTGCTTAGATTTTCGGCAAATCTATGGGGTGGCTGCAGGGAGGTGCCGGTCGAACTCTTTCCCTTCTTGACGCAAACCTACACTGCTGAGAGCGCTTCCTCCCCCCACGCCGTCGCCACAGAGCTGCAAGAGCGCGAACCGCCCGATTTCCGTATCCAAGCCTGGCAAACTTGGCAGTACAAACACCTTGGCAGCTTGTCAGACCGCATGTTATACTTTGGCCAGGAGAGTTCTATCATGCGTTCTTATGTTTTTATCAGCTCGCTTATCGCGGCCTGCTTGGGCGCGCGGGCCTCGGCTACCGTCCTTATCTTCGACATCGATGGCATTGGGAATCAGCAAGGCATACCGCTTGCCTATGGCGATCATGTGGGAAGCGGAGGGGCGGGAGACGACCCTACCTTCCACTACGGCGCAGGTGGGACCGGCACGTCTCACATCGGCATCGACTACTGGACCTATGACACGGGTGGAAACCAGTACCAGCACGGACTCAGGTTTTGGAATTTCAGCTATGGCGATCTGGTTAACGTCGCGTATATGTGGTACGACGCCCAAATCGGCCACTTGGAATTCATTCCTGACCCGGGCTATGCGGTGACGATCAACGGCTTCGATTTCGCCGGTTGGGCCGGTACCTACCAAGGCTTCTTGAACATCGTCGACGGGAATCGTTATATCATGTGGAGCTTTCCCAACTTCGCTGCGCCCGGGTCCGGCCATGCCTCCTTCAGCCCGGCGATCACCGGCTCCGGCCGCATCGCTATCGAATGGGGCAGCAGTTGGAACATGGGAATCGACAACATTTCGATCAGCGAGCAACCCATAGTGCCGCCTACCGGATTCAACGTCTTCCGAGGGGTCCTGGAAGGAGGCAATGTGAGCAGCCTGATCGGCAGTGACGATAACTACGTCGTTGTTAAAAACGGCGTGACCGCACTCCGAACGGAGTCGCCAATCACGGTGGAAGTACTCGGAACCTCACCTACCCAGGCGGTAACCATCCTCAAGTTCAATGTCGAAAATCGCGTGAGCATCACCGGCCTCAATCAGTACATCGATATGTATGACTGGACTGCCTCGGCCTACGAGCAGCAGGATGCGCGGGCTGCCACGACTACGGACGGCGTGGTCGCCCTCACCGCCACGAATCCCAATCGCTTCATCCAGGGCGGCACAAAGAGCCTGAAAAGCCGCATGCGCATACGCCCCGCGGGCCCGGTCTTCACCAATACCTGGCGCAGTTTCCTCGACCAGGCGGTGTGGATAGAGAACACCTAAGCTGCCTGTATCCTCCTGCCCTATCTGCTGCCGATCGCAGGTAGGGCGGGATGAATCGCCTGGAAAAGGGCGAGAAGTGAGTCGGTGGGATAACATGAGCATATGACCCGCCGCGAATTTATTTACACCGCCGCCACCGTGGCAGCCTTCCGCAACGAGACACTCAGCCTCATCGAGAAGCTCATCAAAACCCCGGGCGAGGCAGAAGATGAGGCATTTTGGCTGCAGGTACGCCAATCTTTCGCCCTCGATCCGAACCTGGTCAACTTCAACAACGGCGGCGTGGCCCCGAGCCCGAGGGTCGTCTACGAGAGCCTGAGGCGGCAGATCGAATACGCCAACCAGGGTCCGAGCTACTTCATGTGGCGGCATTTGGAGGACGAGGTGAACACGGTGCGCAAGCGGCTGGCGGCGCTTTTCGGCTGCGACGGCGAGGAGATCGCGATCACCCGCAACGCCAGCGAGGCGCTCGAAACGTGCCTGTACGGGCTGCCGCTGCAAAAGGGTGACGAGGTGCTGACCACAACGCAGGACTATCCGCGCATGATCACGACGCTGAAGCAACGCGAGCGGCGGGATGGCATCAAGATGGTGCAAGTCAGGGTTCCTGCCGCTCCGCAATCGAGCAAGGAACTCGTAGAGGCGATCGAGAAGGGCATCACGCCGCGCACAAAGCTGATCCTGGTGTGCCACGTGATCTTCTTGACCGGCCAGATCTATCCAGTGCGCGAGATTTGCCGGCTGGGGCGGGAGCGCGGGATTCCGGTGGTGGTGGATGGAGCGCACGCGTTCGCGCAGTTTCCGTTTATGCAGAATGATTTGGAGTGCGATTACTACGGAACGTCCCTGCACAAATGGCTGATGGCGCCGATCGGGACGGGGTTCTTGTATGTCAAGCACGCGCGGATTCCGGGGTTGTGGCCCTTGATGGCGGCCAACGAATCGCAAGACAAAGATATCAGAAAGTTCGAGGAGATCGGCACCCATCCGGCCGCGAACCACAACGCGATCGGGGAGGCGATTACGTTTCACGAAATGATCGGGGTGGAGCGGAAAGC
>JBBREX010000152.1:0-6832 GCA_038225245.1 Fimbriimonadales bacterium
GCTCCTTACGGAGGTCACATCGTTCTTGGACATGCCGATGGCCATGCGAAAGCAATTCCCATACGGCAGTTCCTTGCAAATACTCCGAACGATAATCAGTACACCGTCAGTTCGCAGTGGAGCTGCGGAATGGATGGTGGAGCTTGGACGATAAGCTCCGCTCCAGTTTGGACTCAGCCCTGGCCGATGTGGGGACTACAGTGAAAAAGACGAGCCTGCTTATCCTCGCAATCTGTATCGTAGTGCCCTTCTTGGGTGGATGCTCTGCTGGGGAAGTCTCCGCCCAAACCGTGAAAGAGCGCGATAACGATATGAAGAGAGAGAACGAAGACGCGGCCAAAAGGAATCCTCCTCCTCCCGGAGAAGGTCCATCCCGCTGAGTCTAGCGAGCTACCGATCCTGCTAAACTTGCGGGCGGATGAAGCTCGTCATCTGTATCGTCCATAACCGGGACAAAGGGAAAATAACCGACGAGCTGGTCAAGGCGGGCTTTAAGTTCACCGTGATCGGCTCGACCGGCGGTTTTCTGCGCGAAGGCAATACGACCTTTCTCATCGGCACCGAAGCGGACGAGCAATCCGCGCTGATGGAACTCGTGAGCCAAAACTGCAAAGCCCGCGAGCAGCTCGTCAACGTCACTCCTTTCGAAGCCGCCCCTCCGGGAGGCTTTATTCCAAGCCCGGTGAAAGTTCCGGTCGGCGGCGCGGTAGTCTTTGTTCTAGATGTCGAACACTTCGAGCGTTTCTAAGCTCGATAGCTTGAGCGGGCTTGAACATGCCAAGCGCACAGTCTCCAAGCTATTCACCAGTGAGAGCGTGCACGCGGTTCTTTTCTATGGAGCGGTGGGGGCCGGGAAAGGCCAACTTGCAAACGCGCTCGCCCAAGCATGGCTTTGCCCCAACACCGACGACCAGGGGGCTTGCGGCATTTGTCCGATCTGCCTGGCGTTTCATGCTGATCGCTGCGTCGATTTCCAGCGCGTCGTTCCCCTGGGTCCCAGCGCCGTGATCAGAGATCGGGCGATCACCCATAATTCACGGCCCGAAGAGGACGAGGACGTTCTCCAGACCATCCCCGTATTGGAGTTCTTTCGAACGGGACCCTTGATGGCTCGGCACAAGGTAGTGGTCCTGGAGAATGTCGAACACTTGATGGCGGCCGCCGCAAGCGGTCTTCTAAAGACCTTGGAAGAGCCTGGCCCCCACGCCAAGCTGATCCTCACGTGCTCGAGCATTGGGTCCGTCGTGCCCACCATTCTCTCTCGTTGCTTGGCCGTCGCCTGCGAACTTCCATCGAGCACTGACCACATGTCCGAGATGGAGCTTCTCTTTAGCGAGGGAGCGCCGGGTTTATGCTCGCAAATTCGGCATCATGCGCCCGCCTATCAAGTGCTTCTCGATCTCTTTGAGGCGCTTCCAGGGTTTCCTGCGGGCACGGCCATTTTGGCGGCGGAGCGATTTCGGGAAGGATCGGATGGATTGGAAAAGTCTCTTGGAGTGAATGCTCGCGCGGCGAGCGCGGAGGCCTTGCGGGTGCTCGCTTTGTGGCTCCGCAAGAGATGGCCCGACGAACCGGACAAATTGCAGCTCGTTCTTGAGTCTCACCGACGCATTTTGGGCAATGCGAATGAGGGCGTTCTGTTCGACACGATGTTTGCAAAACTGTTGAGCTAGCTTTTTCAAACGGATATACTCTTGTCCACATGACCCGAGGTTAGCTCGTTCCGCTGCGAATTTCGAGGAACGGGTTCCTGGGGGCGAAGCCCTTACCATGGCCACACAGCGCTATTCAGTCACGCCGCAGCCCATCGAAACCCTTCTCACCTGGGTGAAGTCAGGCGAGATTGCTATTCCCGAGATTCAGCGGCCATTTGTGTGGGAAGCAACAAAGGTCCGCAACCTACTCGACTCGCTCTACCAGGGTTACCCGGTCGGCTACCTGATCGCGTGGCGCAACCCCACGGTAAAACTCAAGGACGGCACCCCTTCCGCCGGCAAACGGATCCTCATTGACGGGCAGCAGCGGGTTACCGCGCTGATGGCAGCGCTGCTCGGCCGCGAGGTGTTGACCAAGGACTACGAGACCGACCGCATCCGAATCGCTTTCCACCCACAGGAAGAGCGATTCGAGGTCGCTAACCCCGCCATACGCAAAGACGCAGCCTGGATCGAGGATGTGGCGCAGGTTTTCTCGCCTGACGCGAGCCTCACTGAGCTGACAGACACCTACACCGCCAAGAACCGAACGGCCGACCGCCCGCGCGTCTCGCGTGTGCTGGAAAAGTTGCGCAAGATCATCAACAACCATGTCGGGGTGATCGATCTGGCGGACGACCTCGACATTGAGACGGTCACCGAGATTTTCATCCGCGTGAACTCGGCCGGGACGGAGCTCTCCCAAGCTGACTTCGCCATGTCGAAGATCGCTGTCAACGAGAGCTATGGCGGCAACCTCCTGCGCAAGGCCATCGATTACTTCTGCCATCTCGCCGTTGCTCCAGAGTTCCTAACCACCATCGAGAAGAACGACAAGGCGTTCGCTGCCTCCGAGTTCTTCCCGCAGATGCGCTGGCTCAGAGATGTCAAGGACGATATCTACGATCCTACCTACACCGATATGTTGCGTGTGGCGTTCACTTCGGAGTTCGGACGCGGCAAACTCCAGGACCTCGTGGCGCTGGTCTCGGGCCGCAACTTCGAGACTAAGCAGTTCGAGGAAGCCATTGCCGAGGCCTCGTTCGGTCGCCTCAAGAACGGAATCCTTGCCTTCATCAAGAAGACACACTTCGAGCGAGTCACCATGATTCTGCGCTCGGCGGGATTCGTGACCAGCGACCTGATCGGCGGCCGTAACGCCGTCAACTTCGCCTACGTCCTTTACTTGCGCGGGCGAGCCGAAGGAGTGCCGGCGGCCGATATCGAGCGGCTGGTCCGGCGCTGGTACGCCCTGTCGATTCTGCGCGGGCGCTACACCGGGAGCCCGGAAACGGCGTTCGACTTCGACATTCGCCAGGTCGAGTCGCAGGGCCTCATGACCTATGCCGAGTCCGTGACCGCCACCGAGCTGCCCGAGAGCTTTTGGACCGGAATGCTCCCGCAGCTTATGGAAACCTCTTCGGCGCAGAGTCCGTACTTCCTTGCCTACCAGGCGGCCCAGGTGAAGCTGGGCGATAAGGGCTTTCTCTCACGTGATATCACGGTTCTTGACCTGCTCATGAACCGGAGCGACATGCACCACGTCTATCCGAGCAACCATCTCAAGCAGCAGGGCCTATCTCGCGGCCGCTACAACCAGATCGCCAACTTTGTGCTGGCGCAGAGCGAGATCAACATCGCCGTCGGCGACAAAGCACCCAATCAGTATTTCAAGGAGTTGGCCGAGCAGTGCAACGGCGGAAAGAAAAAGTACGGCGGCATTACTGACCTGGACGAGATGCGCGCTAACCTGCGCATGCACTGCCTACCAGAATCGTTGCTCGATGGCGAGATTCCTGCCTACGACGACTTCCTGGGGGCGCGCCGAAAGCTCATGGCCCAGAAGATCAAGGTCTGGTTCGAGGCGCTGTGATGTCCGCGACCTCAGATTCCTGTCCGCCTATTCGGACGGCATTTTTTTTGCCAGATCGGGATCTCACAGACGGCGACCTTTGGGGATACCACCAATCCGGCCTCCTCAAAGGGATATACTCTTGTCCACATGTCCGAAGGCTGGCTGGTCCTCCGCAACGCGCGCGGCAATAACCTAAAAAACGTCGATGTGGCCCTCCCGCTGGGCCTGTTCGTCTGCATAACGGGAGTCAGCGGCAGCGGGAAAAGCACCCTGATCCAGGACACCCTTTTCCCCCGACTCATGTACGAAATCTACGGCACGAGGACGGTGTGGGGGCCCCATGACGCGCTCGAAGGCCATGAGAGCCTCGACAAGGTGATCGACATCGACCAGTCGCCGATCGGTCGAACGCCTCGAAGTAACCCGGCTACCTACACCGGAACCTTCGATATGATTCGCGAGCTGTTCGCAATGACCCAGGACGCTAAAATTCGGGGCTACCGAAACGGACGCTTTAGCTTTAACGTTAAAGGTGGACGCTGCGAGGCCTGCAAAGGCGACGGGATCATCAAGATCGAAATGGTCTTCCTGCCCGACGTGTATGTGCCGTGCGAAGTGTGCAAGGGCAAGCGCTACAACCGCGAAACCCTCGAGGTCAAGTATAAGCAGAAGAACATCAGCGAAGTGCTCCACCTGACGATCGAGGAGGCGGTGGAGTTTTTCAAAGCGATTCCCAAAATTCATCGGAAGCTCTCGACTTTGCAGGAAGTTGGATTGGGTTACATTCGCATGGGGCAACCGGCGACCACCCTGTCCGGAGGGGAAGCGCAACGAATCAAGCTCGCCGCCGAGCTATCCAAACGGTCAACCGGTTCCACGATCTATATCCTGGACGAGCCGACGACGGGACTCCATTTCGAGGATGTCCGCAAGCTTCTCGCCGTCCTTCACCGTTTGGTGGACAATGGCAACACGGTGCTGGTCATCGAGCATAACTTGGACGTGATCAAGACGGCGGATTGGCTGATCGATCTGGGACCGGAAGGTGGGAATGCCGGGGGAGAGGTGGTGGCGCTCGGTACTCCGGAGGAAGTCGCCGAGTGCGGCAAATCTCACACCGGCGGATACTTGAAGGGCATTTTCGGTAAACGGAGAATCCGCGAACTGGTGGGCTAGACATCGACAAGCGGAAAAGACCAGCGGAATACGAACCTTACATCCAGCGTCTCTTGTTGCGCAGAGATGAAATTCCTTCCTTCGATATATATCCCTTTAACTTGCCAGCAGTCAAAGACCTTATCCGAGTTGCGTCTACACCCCAAGGTCACTTATTTCGTGGGCGAAAACGGCAGTGGAAAGTCCACTATCATCGAAGCACTTGCCATCGCGGCGGGATTCAACGCGGAAGGCGGAAGTAAGAATTTCCGATTCAAAACGGCGGACGCTCACTCAGGTTTACACAGCTTCATCACCTTGCACCGAGGCGCGAATCGCGAGAAAGACGGCTTCTTTCTGCGGGCGGAAAGTTTCTTTAACGTGGCCAGTGAAGTCGATCAGCTTGGCCCTGAAATTCTGAGTTCGTATGGTGGTATTTCACTCCACGCCCAATCCCATGGAGAATCCTTCCTCGCCCTCATCACAAACCGCATGAAAAAGCCGGGACTGTACATCATGGATGAGCCGGAAGCAGCTCTCTCGCCAATGCGCCAGCTCTCGATGCTGAAGGTGGTGCACGACTTGGTGAGCGGAGAAGGTCCTCACAGCCAATTCGTTATCGCCACTCATTCGCCGATTATTCTCGCCTACCCCGAAAGCATCATCTATAGCTTGGACGAGGGCGGCCCGAAACCGATTGCCTACGAAGATACCGAGCATGTCCAGGTCACTCGCGCATTCCTGAACAAGCCCGATCGGTTCCTCAATGAATTATTGAACTCAAGGTAAAACGAATTCGAGGTTTAACCACGAATATTCAGTCCGAAGTTCTTGCGAAACTACACGAATTCTCCGGCTACCTGGAAGGAAGCCGGGTTGACGAATTGTTCGAAGTCTTCCACATCCGCTTCGCCGCCGGACATTGGTGCGCGGGCGAGTTCTTCGATCGTTTTTGCACGGTGGGATACAACAGCGACCGCAAGGATTTCGATGCCGGCGTTCCCGCCCAGATCGCTCGAATCGCCGAAGCCGGGATCGCGGGAGTGGAATTTCACGAATCGGTCTTTACCGACTCCAAACGACTACGAGATGGAGCGAAAATCGACGAGGTTCTCGCTGCCTGCCGAAAGCATCGCGTGCAGCCCACCTGCATGAATATGATGACTTGGAACGAGCCGAAGTGGAAATATGGCGGAGTTACGAATCCCGACAAAGGCATCCGCCAGGATTGCCTCGATCTGATTCACCAAGGCGTCGAACTGGCCAAAGAAGTCGGCTGTTCCAGCGTCAATTTGTGGCCCGGTTCGGACGGCTGGGATTACCATTTCGAGGTGGACTATGGCAAAAGGTTGCGCTGGTTTATCGACGGTTGCACGGAGGTCGCCGAGCATTGCGACCGAGTCGGCCTTCCCTTCGCCACCGAGCCCAAGCAAAAGGAGCCGCGCGAAGGCAACATGATTACCAACACGGTGGCCAAGGCGGCAACCGTGTGCCTGGAGGTCAATCGCAGTCTTGGAAAACCGGCGATGGGAGTGGCCATCGATTACGGGCACGAACAGATGGTAGGAAACACTCCCGCCGAATCGCTTTATTTCCTCAAGGCGATCCGCGTACCCATCGCCAACTTTCACATCAACGGGGCTAAATACAACTCGAACGACGAAGACCGAATCGCCGGCACCGATGACATATGGCGATTCGTGGAGTTCTGCTACGCCGCCATCGATACCGGATACGACGGGTGGTTTGGCGAAGATCAGTTCACTTACCGCACGGATCAAGTGCCTTCGATGCGCCTGTCTCGCGAGTTCTTTGCCAACTGCATGAAGAAGGCGTTGCTGATTTACGCCCAGAAACGGGAGCTTCAGGATGCTCAGGATTCGGGCGATGCCATTCGCACCATTGAGATCGTCAAGCGAATCATCTACAACGGATGAGCTACTTGGGGGGCAGAAGCTTCATCGTTAATTTGACATTGCCTCTCGTCGTCGCTCCCCCTTGCGGGCTGTCGATTTTCTGATCGACCTTGACGAGCGAATCCATTTGAACCAACCGTCCCGTGGCTTTCTCGATGAGAATGGTCGAGTCCGTATTCGAAGTGCCGATCATCCGGGCATTGATGGCCATG
>JBBREX010000153.1:0-6830 GCA_038225245.1 Fimbriimonadales bacterium
TGGTGGTGGAGGAGCTTCTACCGCAAGCGAATCCGAGCCTGTTTTACGGACACTGCGGTTTATCATCACCACGACGGACGGCAAGAAAAGCGAAGCCTACGTTCCCGTTAGTGTAGCAACGGCAGACAAGGGATGGGTCAAGACCGGTATTCCTCTACAAGCGGTGGCGGGATTTGATCGAACCAACAAGTCGGTAAAGGAAATCGCTCTCTCGGGAGATTCGTCTGCCACCTTCTACGTGGGCGAAGTTCAAGTCTTGAACGATTCCAGCCCGATTTATGGAGACACGAATGTCCACGATCTCAATCTTGCCCTCGGAGACGAGATAGAGCTTTATGGCACCGGATCTGGAGGCGCCAGCGTACTTCGCTACACATGGGATTTCGACGATCGGGACGGCATCCAAATCGATGCGGAAGGTCAGGTTGTGAAGCGCAAATTTCGCCTAAAGGGAACCTATACCATCACGATGACGATTTCCGATGCCTACGGCCTTAAGAAGCCCTACACTTCGACAATCAAAGTGACCGTCAACCCCTAGGGAGGCTCCACTCATGTCGCCCTTTTCCGTTTCCAACGGTTAAGGAAAAGGGCGGGCTGACGTCCAGAATATTCGCTTATTTTTTGTGCTTCTTGACAGGTAGCCTCCCCATCCACTAGACTGTCAACACTTTCATTGTGGAAAGAATTTTTTGATTGGGGAATGGATGGCCATGGGGATGGAGAAGGCGTTGACTTGCGCTAGCCGCTTCCAAGTGATGCTAGATGAAGAAGTGGTCCAGCTTGCCCGGAAGGGAGCGCCAGGAGCGGCCGAATTCTTGATCACGCGTTACCGACCCTTAGTAGAAACCAAAGCCAAAGCTTACTTTTTATTGGGCGCCGATCACGACGACGTCGTTCAGGAAGGGATGATCGGTCTTTGTAAAGCTATTCGCGATTTCAAGGAGGAGCGCCTCCACAAATTCCGCCAATTTGCCGAGCTATGCGTAACGCGGCAAATTATCACCGCGATCAAAACCGCCACTCGGCATAAGCATGCACCTCTCAATGCTTCCGTTTCTCTCAATCAAGGCTTTCTTGAAGACAACGGCGACGGCTCACTGCTCGACGTATTGCCCAACGAAATGGCGCCTAATTCGGAAAATGGTTTGAGCGCGTCTAAACTTCCGAGAAATTTGCACGAATTGGTAAAGAATGCTTTGAGCGATCTGGAACAATGCGTTTTGAGAAGCTATCTGGACGGGAAGTCTTATCGCGAAATGAGCGAAGAGCTGCGATGCCGGACCAAGTCCATCGACAACGCATTACAAAGGGTTAAGCGGAAAATTGGAGTCCTCCTTAAGGACTGAACAGCTCCAGAGCCACCGGGCGTAAGCTTAACTGGGCGTCCTTCACCCATTCAAACTGCTAGAATCGTTCGAAACCAATGTGCCCCGTATTCTTTAACGTCTTTGGCTTTCCCGTTCGTAGCTATGGCGTGTTGCTAATCGCCGGGTTTCTCATCGCCTTGGCCATTGCCAAACGGAGAGGCCCCGCCCACGGACTGAAATCAGAAAAAATTTGGGACCTTGCTTTCTGGCTTCTTATCTTCGGAATACTCGGTTCGAGGCTCTTGTTCATTTTGCAGGAGTTGCCCTATTACAGCCAACATCCCCGTGAGGTCCTCTCGTGGCGATTTGAAGGCCTGACCAGCTTTGGCGGAATCCTTGCCGGGTTCGTGACTCTTGCCCTGTGGTGCCGCAAGCACGAGATCGCCATGCGTACGATGCTCGACATCCTGGGAGTGCCCTTTCTCGTCGCTCATGCCGTGGGGAGAATTGGCTGCCTTTTGAACGGATGCTGCTATGGGGTGGAGACTCATTCGGCGTTGGGCGTTCACTTTGTGGGGATAGCGGGTCTCCATCACCCCGCCCAAATTTACGATTCATTGATGGTGCTTGCGAGCGTAGCGTTGATCATCGTAATCGAACGCCGTCGGCTCATTCCTGGCCAGTCAGGCGCCCTGACGTTCTTTTTTTACGGGTTGAGCCGCTTTATTTATGAGTTTTGGCGAGCTGGAAGCATAGCCGACGTTGAGAAGGGTTCCGCCAGTTCAACCTATTGGGGTTCGCTACCGATCACTCAAGCTCAAGCTCTGTCATTTCTATTTATGATCGTTTCGATCGGCGCGTATTTTTGGCTAGGAAAACAAGCAGGCATCAGGCGGGGAGTATCGGCTGCTTGAGTTTTCGTACTCTGCTAGATCACTTCGTTGGCAAACGGGCCGCCGTGATCGGCGATCTCATGCTCGACGAGTATGTATTTGGGGCTGCAACTCGAATTAGTCCCGAAGCGCCCGTCATGGTAGTTCGCCAGAGTGGAACGCGCAATGTCCCCGGCGGAGCGGCTAACGTTGCGCTGAACCTCGCCGCCCTGGGGGCCGAGGTTGTGATCGGCGGAGTTGTCGGCGATGACGCCTATGCCGACACGCTTTGTCGCGCCATCCGTAACTCTGGAATTCATGATTCCGCCATTTTACGTGACCCTTCACGAGTTACTACCCGAAAAACTCGCGTATTGGCTGACAGCGCCCACCAAGTCTTGCGAATCGATCATGAGGACGAGTCTCCAATAACGAGCCAAGTCGAAGACGAATTGCTCGGCGTCCTATCAGGTTGGCTCGACGGCCTCGACGTACTCGTGCTGAGCGACTACTTAAAGGGAACTCTTACCGCTCGCCTTGCCGAACAGGCGATTCACCTTTGTTCGCGAAGAAATGTCCCGGTCGTGGTGAACCCAAAGCCGAAGAGCTGCGCATACTACGCTGGCGCCACACTCTTAAGCCTAAACAAATCGGAAGCGTCAGCTATGTTGTCGTTCGATAAAGTCGGCTCGGAGTTCGATGCGCTTGTCGCCGCCGATGAAATCCGAATACGGACTTCAGCGAAATCAGTCTTGATTACTTTGGGCGAACAAGGCATGGCGATCAGCGAGCCCACGTCCAAATTCTTGATCGCGGCACCTAAAGTCGAAGTGTTCGATACTGCAGGAGCCGGTGATACTGTAGTCGCATCAGTCGCCTTAGGAGTTGCCGTCGCGGGCTTCGATCGGGCGGTTTTTGAATTGGCTGCACAAGCGGGCGCAAAGGTAGTGCGCCATGTTGGGGTCGCCGTTCCCTCATGGGAGGATCTGGAAGCCATTCGCAATCTTTCTTCCTCGAGTTTGCAGGAGGTATCCTAAGCGACAACCTAGTTATGCGCATTCGAAATAAAGAATTACGAAGGAAATGGCACCGGAAAGAGCAGCAACTGCTTGAGATGAAACGAGAAGGCATCAAGGCTGCGGCCGGTAAGCCTAAAGCGACCCCCGCTCCCCCCAAAACCAAGGTCACTGCGAACCCAAAAACCAAGGTTGCCGCGAAGAAAAGCGAGGCGGCCCCGAAAGTTGCCAAAAAACCTACCAAGCCAAAAGTGGAAGCGACTGTCGAAGTCGCCGAGAAGCCAAAAAGCGCACCGGCCAAAGAGAAAACTCCAAAGAAAACTCCAAAGAAAACTCCAAAGAAAACTCCAGCCGAATAAGCTATTCGCTGGTGAGCGATCGAAGTTCTTCCTCGATCCAAGCCACGATGACCTCGATCTCGATATCCTTTTCAAATTGGTGGACTTGGCCCCAATCCAAGTGGATCGTCGTTACAGAGGGCCGAGGAATGATCGAGCCGTAGGGAAGAACGCGGTTTGTGCCTCGCAAGCCGCAACACAAGATGGGCGTGCCCGCCATTTTCGCTATTAGCCCCGCCCCTGGCAGCACTTTTTGTAACTCACCGCTTTCGCTTAGCTGTCCTTCCGGGAAAAGACATACCGCTTCTCCCGCCCTGAGAAGTTGGACCGCGTGTTTGATGGCCATTCGATCAGCCTCCCCCCGTTTGACCGGAAACGCCCCAATCCATCGTAAGAATGAACCTAGGAGAGATCCTTCGAAGAGCTCGCTCTTGGCCATAAAAAAAATATGCCGGGGCGCCGAAATCTGGACCACTATGGGGTCGACATCGGCCAAATGATTGCTTAAAATCAGGAGCCCTCCTCGCTTCGGTACCCGATATCGCCCCGACACTTTCAGAGGGCCAAGGAAGAAAAATAGAATTGAGGCGAAGGCATACAAAACCGGAAATAACACCCGGAATAGCAAGCTAGTTTGGATCTGATTTTCTGTTTCTTTCAATCGCAATCGCTAACGCCTTTGGGTACGCAAGGTGTTCCAGGGCCAAAATTCTTTCGGCAAGAGTTTCAGCCGTGTCCTTGGGAAGCACTTCGCATCGGGCTTGAAAAATGACCTCGCCCTCGTCGTATTCTTCAGTGACGTAATGAACCGTGCATCCGCTCTCCTTTCTCGCCGATTTGAGAACCGATTCGTGGACTCGCGACCCGTACATGCCTTGTCCACCGAATTCGGGCAGGAGAGCCGGGTGAATATTCAGAACCCTTTCGGGATAACGGCGCAAAACTTCCGAGGGCAGAAGATTGAGGTATCCGGCAAGGCAAATCCATTCGCAATTTGCATTCACCAAAAGGTTAAGAAGTTCGTCAGTGCACTCAAAGGCTTTCGCGTCGAGGCCAAGCTCGCGGGCCCTTTCAAGAGCCGGTGCGTCCGGCGATGGAGCAACTACCAAAACAACCTCGGCGGGGACTTCCCCACGCCGGCATGCCTCGACCAGCGCCACCATATTTGAGCCACGCCCTCGGCGCCCTACGAGAATGGCCACCCGCTCCTTGATCATGGGCTTCCCACCATCACAAGACGAATCGGTCGGACTGGCACTCATAGAGCTCCCCCTCTCCATTCGCCTCTACATACTCCTGGATATTGGCGAGCACGCGCTCGATAAGTACGGCATCGTTTGCAACAAGTGAGTAACCGATGGTCGCGCGTCGAAGCAAGTCTTGGTCCTCGACTTCCGCTGCCGACACATTGAATCGTTGCCGCGCGCCCTCGACCAATCTCCGCACTGTTCGTCGTTTGTCTTTGAGGGATGTCCCTTCGAATAACCGAAGAGAGATTCGTAATGCTCCGACGATCATGCGGCAAGCTTACTTTGCCACGTCGTGGACCCGCGTTTCGCGAATCACCGTTACTTTGATTTGACCCGGGTACTCCATTTCCGATTCGATGGTTCGGGCCACTTCGCTCGCCAGCCGAGCAGCTCCCAGATCGTCGATAACCTCCGGCTTAACCAATAATCGTATTTCTCGACCCGCTTGCAGGGCGTAGGCCCGCTCTACCGCCGGGAATCGGCTTGCCAACGCCTCGAGAGCGGCAAGACGCTTTACGTAATTGTCGAGCGATTCCCGGCGGGCCCCCGGGCGAGAAGAACTGATGCTGTCGGCAACAATGAGGACGTGCGCCTCAGGCGAGGAAGGCTCTATATCATGATGGTGGGCGCCAACCGCGCGCGCCACCGATTCTTTCTCCCCTTGCTGGAGCAAAAACTCCATTCCGGTCAGGGCATGCGGCCCCTCCCATTCAGATCCGAGGGCTTTTCCAATATCGTGCAAGAAGCCGCTTCGCTTGGCAACTTCCACGTTGAGCTGCATTTCACCCGCGATGGACGAGCAAAGCTCGGAAACCTCCACCGAATGATCGAGCACGTTTTGAGCGTAGCTGGTTCGAAACCGGAGTCGCCCCATTGTCTCGATGATTCGTGGCGATAGCCCGGAGATACCCGCCCGCTCGGCCGCAGAGTCGCCGGCGTTTAAAATAACCGCCTGGACCGATGCTCCAGCCTTTTCATGAAGCTCTTCAATACGGCCAGGGTGTATTCGCCCATCGGCGATGAGGCTGAGCAATGTGACTTTCGCGACCTCTCGACGTACTGGGTCAAAGCAAGAGATGACCACCGATTCGGGCGTTTCGTCGACGATGAGATCGACTCCCGTGGTTTGTTCGAACGCTCTGATGTTGCGCCCATCGCGCCCAATAATTCTGCCTTTCATGTCTTCGCTGGGAAGCGTAATAACCGCTAGGGTGGCCTCGGTTACATATTGAGCGGCATTGCGCTCCATCGCCTCGAGAATGAGCATTTTTCCTTTGCTCTCAGCCTTAAGAGAGGCTTCTTGCTCGATCGCCCGTGCGCGTTGAGCGCCGATCTCTCGGAACTCTTCACCGATCCGAGCTAAATAAATTTCCCTCGCCGAATCCTTATCAAGGCACGAAATGCGCTCCAACTCGATTTCGGCGGCGGAAAGTCTATCCTGCAGGAGCTTCTCTCGCTGATCTAGCAAACGAGCGGTCTCGGAAACCCGATCCTCACGCTCGTCGAGAGCCTCCTTTCTAGACCCGATCTGTTGTTCCTTGGCGTGAAGCCGTTCCTCTTGAGTGTTCAATCTGTCGCGAAGCTTCCCGATTTCCTCCTCGCTGCCGGCAAGGCTCTCACGGTCCCGGATAAGCGACAATAACTTTGGACGCAACAGGGCGAAGCCGCCGGCGATCGCTAGCGCGGCTCCCACAAGGACTTCAGCAATTTCGACAAGAGATCCCTTGTCCATGAGTTACTCGCTCCGAGCCTCGCCGAAGGAAGCCGCCTTCTCGGATATATCGCGAACCACCTCTTCGTCAAATCCACGGGCCGTTAAGAATCGGGCAATTCGGCTCAGGGGACCGCCTTGGGGGAACTTCTTTTTTGCAAGAGCCATGGCCACTGATCTTTCCTCTGGGTCGGAAATAGGTCCCAGGACTCGGTCGATCTCTTTGGAATCCAAGCCTCGCTGGCTCAGAGTTGCCGCCAGCTTATGAATCCCTCCTTGAGCCTTCCGCCGATGGCGATCTACAAGCTCGTTCAAAGTTCTCTCGTCGTTCAG
>JBBREX010000154.1:0-6719 GCA_038225245.1 Fimbriimonadales bacterium
GTCTTTTTTAGTCCTAAAGCCCTTACCGTGGCTCGATTTCGAGGCACGCTCCCGATGACGCTCTTGACCAACTTAATGCGCAGCATCTGCTTCCTCCTTACGTGCCTTGGCAAGCCATGGAACGAGCTCGTTGACATCGAGGCCTCGTTGAGTCGCCAGATCTTCCGGCGTTTGAAGATGCTTGAATGCGTCGATGGTGGCATACGCCATGTTCACCGCATTCCGGCTGCCCAAACTCTTGCCTAGCACGTTGTGCACACCCGCCGCCTCCAAGCAAGCTCGGACAGCACTTCCTGCCTTAACGCCGGTGCCAGGAGACGCCGGCCGCAAAACTACCCTCGCCGAACCACAAACCGCTTGTACTTCGTGGGGAATGGTGTCACCGATCATGGGGACCTTGAACATGGACTTTCGGGCGGCTTCTTCGGCTTTTCGAATTGCATCGGGAATGCCTCGCGCCTTGCCCAGCCCTACGCCCACTTGACCCTTGTTGTCGCCCACGACGACGAGCACCGACCAAGAGGCGGTCTTGCCTCCTTTGTGGGTCTTGAATACCTTGTTCGACCTGACCACACGCACGTCCATCTGCGGGCCTTCCTGCTGCTGTCCGCGGTTGTCGCGTCGGCCCGTCATTCTGTTTTGCATCTTCATGGTCTAAAACTCCAAGCCCGCTTCACGAGCGCCATCCGCCAATTTTGAGACACGTCCATGATATTGGAATCCACCTCGGTCGAACACGACTTGAGTGATGCCTTTCTCCTTCGCTCGTTTTGCGATTTCCTTGCCCACCTCGGCGGCGCCTTCGGCGTTGCCTTTAGCCTTGAGTTCTTTCTCCAGGCTGCTCGCCGATACCAAGGTCATTCCGGTCGAATCGTCAATGATTTGGGCGCTGATGTTCTTCAGACTGCGAAAAACTGCGAGGCGAGGCTTATTAGCCGTACCCTCAAGCTTTTTGCGCACTCTGACGTGCCTTATCACCCGCAGTTCTGATCTATTTTTTGTCGCCATCGATAAACCTTTTACTTCTTAGCCGCTGCCCGCTTTCCAGCTTTCAGCTTGATTACTTCTCCAAAATAACGTATGCCTTTGCCTTTGTAAGGGTCGGGCTTGCGAACCTTGCGAATATCGGCCGCCGTCTGGCCCACTCGCGCTTTGTCGATACCACTGATGATGATCCTCGTTTTTCGAGACTTTTCATCCGCGTTCACCGTGAATTCAATGCCCTTTGGAGCTTCCACCGTGACGGGATGCGAATAACCCATATTCAGGAACAGATTGGCTCCTTGCAGTTGAGCGCGATATCCAACGCCTTGCACTTCGAGTTCTTTGCTGTGGCCCTTGGTCACGCCTTGCACCATGTTATCAATTAAGGTACGGGCAAGTCCATGCTGGCTTCGCGTACGGTAAAGATTGTTTGGGCGGTCGATGGTAATGCGGCCATCCTCCTGAACGATGCTCAGCTCCCGGGCGATTTGGCTTCTCAGTTCGCCTTTGGGACCTTTCACAATGACCTCGTTTCCCGCTTCGACCGTTACATTCACTCCGCTGGGTACCGTTATGGGCTGTTTTCCAATTCTCGACATGATTCCTCCTTACCAAACCTCGCAAAGGACTTCGCCGCCGATCTTGCGCTTACGCGCTTCCCGGTCCGTCATGACTCCACTGCTCGTCGTCAAAATCCTGGTCGCAAGGCCGCTTCGAACCGGCTTCAGCTCATCGGAAGCCTTGTAGATGCGAAGCCCCGGCTTGCTTACTCTCTGAATTTTGGTTATGACGGGTTGCCGTTTGTTGTCGTAGCGAAGATGCACCTTGATGGTGGGAAATTGGGATTCGGTGCTGATCTCATGGCCCTTCACGTAGCCTTCGGCCTCGAGAATCTTCACGATATCGATCTTGATCTTGCTCATTGGAATTTCCACGGTGGGAAGCTTCGCGTGAGCGCCATTGCGGATGCGGGTCAGTAAGTCTGCTATAGGGTCGCTGTGCATTTTTTTTCTCCTCTACCAGCTCGACTTGGTGACGCCGGGCAAGAACCCCTGGTGCGCCATTTCACGCAGACAGATTCGGCAAAGGCCGAAATAGCGGTGATATCCGCGGGGTCGCCCGCAGATGCTACAGCGATGGTAGGCGCGCACTTTGAACTTTGGCGTGCGACGCTGTTTTTCGATGAGACACTGTTTTGCCATAATTGCTCCCGCCGTTCCCGGGTCGGTCTACGGCCTTGCCGCACCTTGCCCGTGGCTAAGTTGTGGTTCGAGCCCTTGCCCGAATTTGCTGATCATACCCGAATTGCTCGTTTCGGAGTAGATTCTGTTAGGAGTCGATGGTGCCGGCTCGCCATTTCTTAAGCCGATCTCTAAGCTTGGCGCTCTCGGCTCGATTAGCAAGCAAGGTGCCGTGCTTCCGAGGTTCTACGAGCATGCGCACGGGCTTGCCGTCCAATACTCCTTCGATACTCACCCAACGACCGAGCATTACCCAGGAATGAGGATTCGGGCGAAAGCGAATATCGGTGATCGACGTCCGGGGAAGGTCGAATCGCAACGACTCTCCATAGAAGTCGATCTTCTGAGAATGAAGGATCAGAAATCCGACATCCTCGTGGGGGTCGAGAAATCCATAATAGGAAGGCCGCGCGAAGCCGACGAAGAGGGGCTCTTCGGCTAAATCGGGATATGCCGTGGCCAATCGGCGAGCAAGAAGGCGTTTCATCTCCGAGTTGCCGCATAGACCCAATAAATTCGTCGCCAGCCAACCAACGGAAGGAAACGCGATGAGCATTAACAACGAACGAATCGTTAGCGAACCATCGTGACGATAGAGCAGGATGCCGGCCACTCCAAAAGGCAGGCACAAGAGGGCAGGCAGGAGATTTCCCATTGCTTTGCGCCAAGGAGACCAGAGCTTTCGAGCCACCACGCGCATAATACATGAACGAATGGCCAAGGGCCGGATCAAACTGCAAGCCATCAATCCTGGGCCGTCTGCCCTGGCAATCGTCGTCGATTCGTTCGCGCGCCAACCCGGCATCATCACCGCTTTTGTCGATTCTCGGCTTAAAGCGGTGGCTCATCATTTGCCGGAGGATGGCGAAGCGACGATGATGACGTTCGGCGACTTGCTCGGCTCGATCCTCGGCCAAATGGGGGAGCCTGCCTTGCGGCTGCCCAATCGAGGCCAATCTCGGGCCACCGCCGCTCTGGCTTGCGAGGACTTGCCGCATGGGCACGTTTTTGCCAAGGTCGCTACCTTCGGAGGGTTCCACGAGAACCTCTGGGAGACCCTTGGGGAGCTTCACGACTATGAAATCGACAGCGCCGAGTTGAGGGCCCTCACGGCACTGGCATCCCCGGAGACTTCCGTTAAAGTGATGGCTCTGGCCGAGATCGACGAGCGCATCGAGCAAACGCTTGAATCCTTGGGCTGGGAACGAGCTTCGGATCGAGCTCGGCGATGCATGGAAGGAACGGCCAAGGAGCTTCACACCAAGCGGGTGCTCGTTGTGGCGGGAGCCGACGAGCACCCGCTTTACTGTCGGTGGCTATGTTGGTTGGCAGAGCAGGGAGTACACATTGATGTCGTGGTGGAACAGCTCGAGGATGGAGGCCTGTTCGAAGGCGCAGTCTCGATTGCTCGGGATTTTGGGAAGCCACTTCCAGCCTCACCGAAAGGGTTATGGGTCGCCAATATCTTTGGCAAGGAAATTGAGCGCGGTCAGCCGCCAGCAGTAATCGTGCAGCTATGTCCCGATCCTCTAGCCGAATGCGAATGGGCTTTGCGAAGCTGCATCGCCGACTGCAATGCTGGAATCTGGCCTCACCGCATCGCAATCATCGCCCGAGATCTGGAACGATATGCTCCTTTGATGATTTCGAGCGCTGAACGTCTGGGTATTTCAATCGAAGCGACCCGGACCGTTCCATTATTGACTAATGGTTTCGCCGCCATCATCCTGAGGGTGCTCAAAGCTCTTGCTTCGGACGATGTCCGCACCTTGGGCAGGCTCTTGAAGAGCAGCTACCTTGCTCTCCCACACGAGCAAATAACGGAGATTTCGTCTGCCTTGCGGGAGGCATACGGTCAACGGGCGAACCAATGGAGCGCGGTTGGGATTTGGGCCATGAATTCAAGCGACGGTCCGCCATGGCTCCAACATCTTCTTCGCTGGCGGTCGGATGCTCTTGCCGAAGAAGTTCCGATCGCCCGTTGGTGCGACCGATTGCGCCTCCTTGTGGGCGGCACCCCTGATTTCGACTGGCTGAACGACGATAGAACGCGAGACTGCGATGTGCGCGCGCAAACCGCGCTTCAAAGGGCTCTGGCCGACCATGGATCAACTGTGGACTCCATCCAGGCGAGACCTCTTGGCCTGGTTCAATTCGTGGCGCTTTGCGAGAAACTTTGGAATCAAGAAACAGTTATTTCGACTCGACCTGGAAAAGGTGTCCTATTAACGTCGTCGCCTGAAGCAATTCCCGAATGCGATAACATTTACGTCGTTGGAATGCTCGAGGGAATCTTGCCCCGACGAAGGACCGAGGACCCGCTATTATCGGGCCGTGAAAGGGAGGAGATCAATGCGCTTCGAATAGGAAAGGCACCTCTCAAGACTTCCCATCGGGCGGCCAGAGAAGAGCGAGACGTGTTCGTCCGAATCTGCGCATCGGCCCAGAAAAAACTGGTGGTTTCATATCCCGAAACCGACGAAGACCGTGACAACGTGCCCGCTTTTTATCTGGAAGTCTTGCGGAGGGCGGTACCCGAGCACGTGGAAAATCAGTATCGGCGTCACCAGTTGACGCCCGATGCGAAAGATTGCCTTTCTCAAGCGGACGGCGACCTATGCCGGGCCTTGAAAGAGGAGGTTGATTATCCAGTGCAGGCGACACTCCTATCGGATGAGGCAAAGCAAGCCTTCTGCAGTCCGGAGCGAACGTTCAGCCCAGAGGAACTCGCGGAAGCGTTGCTCTGCCCATTCAAGTCGACCCTACGCCATACGTTCAAGATCTACCCGTCAAACCGTCGAGACATCGCCAACCGATTTCGGAATCTAGCGATCGACGCTTCCTTGCCCTTGGCGGAGACCGCAGAATCGGCGCACGAGCAGCTTACGAAGCGGTTAGATGAAAAGCTCTCCGGTCTTTTTCCCGAACTCGATACGTGGGAGCTTGAGATCGCCGAGGCGGGTGTAAAAAGAATGATCGGCGATTTGGTCAAGAGAGAATTTGCCGCTCGCAAAATTTGGCGGAAAACGCCTGGCTCCATCGAGGAAAGAGCCCAGATTGGCGATCACGGTCTTCACCAAAGGGTGCCGATCGGAAATGGGCAGTCGATTATGCTTCAAGGCGAAGTCGCAGCGGTATCAAAGCTAGGCCAATATTCGGTGATCCATTTCTATGGAAAATCGGAGCCCAAACTTCGTCCTGGCGAAATCCTTAGCCCGGAAGCCGAACGGGATCGGCTGCTCTACGGCATTTATCTGATGATCCAAGTTCACCGGGGTGCGGGGGTGGCGGTCGAAATCGACTCCGACAATGAGGAGCGAACCTTGGCGGTCTTGCCTCGATTTGGCGACCAGTTCCTGCCGGGCTCTGCGGACGATCACTGTGCCGTCGTCGAAGTCACAAGTCTAGAGGGCAGAAATGCCTTCTTTCGCGAAGTGAAGGAAAAACTCAAGGTATCCGCGGAAACTCTCCAGGTCAGGCCATTCGAAGCCCGACCGGGCGACCACTGCCTCTGGTGCGACTACGGCGAGATGTGTCGCGTCTCGAAGGATTTTGGTGAAGCGGCAGACCGATTGAGCGAGGCGATCGTTCCTTGATCGACGAGACCGCTACCGCTGAGCAACGCACGATCATCGAAGCGCCAGAAGATCGCTTCCTCGTAAATGCCGCCGCCGGCGCGGGAAAGACGCGGGTTCTCGTCGAGCGCTACATGCGGCACGTTTTGCACGATGGTTTTAGGCCGGATCAAATACTGACGATCACGTTCACGAAGAGGGCGGCGTACGAGATGAAACGGAGGATTGTCGGAAGGCTCAGGGAGGAAGGCCGACTGGAGGACGCACAAATTGCCGAAACCGGTCCCATTCAGACGATTCATAGCTTCTGTGAGCGAATGCTTCGGGAGAATTCGCTGGAGGCGGGCATCGATCCCAAATTTACGATTCTTGGCGATCCCGACAAGCTGAAATTATTCGACGATGCGTTAAGTCGTGCGCTCGGCCATGTACCGTTGCGTTCGCCGGAAGCTCGGGCTCTGGTCGATTTCCTTGCCGGGAAACGCGTTTTTAGGGGTCGTCCAGAAATGCACGCTCGAATCTCAGAAGCCGTCAATTCGGTTCTCGACGCACTGCGCGGATCGCTTTGGACGCCCGCCGCCCTTGCACCTTTTTACACAGACGCACAAACCTATAGACGATATAGCCAGGGAAGGATCATCGAGGCGCTCGATCCATCCATAAGGGTGCTCGTCGGCTCAGAAGGCACGTTTGAAGAGAGCGTCAATCAGGCGTATAGAGGGGCCAAAGCCGGACGGCCTTCTTGGCTGGGGTTAGCCGTCGATGAAGAAGAATGCACCATCCATACATGCGGCTTGATGCATCTTTCACTCGCGGTTTGGCAAGACGTGGAAGACGAGATGGACGCCTCGCAAAACTTCGACTTTAATGCGATGGAAGCGAAGGCCGTTCGTCTTTTAGAGGTCTCGCCCACCACATG
>JBBREX010000155.1:0-6596 GCA_038225245.1 Fimbriimonadales bacterium
AATGTAAAAGTTTACAAAGGCGGGCTCATGGGGATCAATTCATCGGGATACGTGACCCCAATGACCCACGCCACGGCGAGCCTCAAGTTTATCGGGGTGGCGAATGAGACGGTCGACAATTCGGCGGGATCGGCGGGCGACAAATCGGTGAACGTAACGAAGTCGGGGTCGTTCGTTCTCAAGGCGACGGGGTTTACGCCGGCGGTGACGGACCTCGGCAAGGAGGCTTATAGCTCGTCGGACTGGGAAGTCCAGAACGCGAGCACGGGCCTGACCAACGCCTATAAGATCGGGACGATCGTGGGGATCGAGACGACTTCGAATGGACAGGCGGGCGTGCGGGTGAGGGTGGATAACTACAGCCTCTAGACGGCGAGGATCGGTTGCTGAGGGAAGCGAGGATAGGTGGAGGATCGGTTGCTGGGAAAGCGACGATGTGGAGAGCGAGCATCGGTAGAGGATGATTGAGGATAAGTGGAGGACAGGTTGTCTTCGACTTACCGCACCGATCCTCAATGATCCTCTATGATCCTCCACCTATCCTCCATCTTAAATCCTCGTTTCGTTTCACTTTTTCACACTCATGGTTTTTTAGGAAGGAGAATCCAAATTGGCTTTAACAAAAAGCGACATTCCAGACCTGCTATTACCAGGTTTGAAGGCGGAATTCGAGCTTGCATATCGCAATGAAATCGAATACAGCGTGGCCGATAAGTTGGCCACGATTATCAATACAACGGTGCCGGTGCAGAAGTATGCCTGGCTGGGAGCGACGCCGCCGATGAGGGAGTTCATCGACGAGCGGCGGCCGGGGGGGCATGAGCGAGTATTCGGTATCGATCGAAGACAAGACTTACGAGTCGTCGATTGCGGTGGACCGGCGGGCGATCGAGGACGACCAGCTCGAATTGATTCGGTTGCGGATTCGGGACTTGGCGTTCCGAGTCAGCTCGCATCGGCACCAAATCGTGGTGGAGGCTTTGGCGAACGGGTTTGCCAACCTCGGATACGATGGCTTGAGCTTCTTCAACACGGCTCATACTCTGCCGGGAGGCTCGACTTATGGAAACCGCACGACGAATGCGCTCGATGCGGGAGCGCTTTCCGGCGCGATTGCCGGGATGATGCAGGTGCCGGACGATTCAGGAACGCCGCTGGGGGTGGTTCCAGACACCATCGTGGTGGGACCCAAGCTTCTGTGGACGGCAATCGAATTGGTAGAGAGCCCGGTGGTGATCTACAAGGGCAACTCATCGGACAATGCGAGCTCGACGCCTTATTTGAATGCGTTCCACGGCAAGCTGAACGTGGTGAGCAGCCCGTATCTGACGGGGACATTCGATGACTACTGGTTCCTGCTCGATACGAAGCGTCCGATCAAGGGAGTGATTTTGCAGCAGCGGAGCGATGTTCCGGTGGAATTCTCGGCCCTGGAATCGGCGAGCGGCTCGGAGTCGGCCTTTATGCGCGATCGCTATTACTACGGCGTTAGGGCACGCTACAACGTGGGCTACGGTTTGTGGCAGACGGCTTACGGGGCGATTCTTTAGTTCGTTGTTCGGAAAGGAATTAGTTCGGATTAGTGAGGATTAGTGAGGATTAGCCCGGATTGGTGGGGATTAGTCCGGAATCCGAACCAACCCAACTATCCCTCACCAGTCCGAGCCATTCCACGGGAGGTGCACAATGAATTCACAAACGATTGCCCAGCTCATATTGGGGCTGGGCCTGGGGGGCATTGCGGGCGCTTTGGCCGCGATTTGGGTTGCAGGCGGGCGCTTGGCGGCGGCGGTTTCGGTCTTCTCGGAGGCGTTTCAGAGGTATGTGACGGATCGGCACGATGTGGAGACCGATCTGTTGCGAGAAGACTTCGAGGAGGTGAAGCGGGAGACGGCAGGGTTGCTCGACGCGGTGGGAAGGCTTCGGCGTGGTTTGAAGTTTAGGTGAAAGGGGTGAAGATGACTGAGAACAGCCAGATAATCGCGGTGATGGCAGGTGCGGTGGCTTCCGTGTTTGGGCTGCTTAGGGTGAGCCTGGCCCACCACCGGAGCATGGCGAATCGATTCGTAGGATTCTTGGAAGAGAACTTGCAAAGACAGGAGATAGCGGGCAGGCGGCTGGCACTGGCGGTCGAAGGCTTGCGCAACGGCATCACCGAAAACACGAAGCTGCTGCGGGCGATGGCAAAGACAAAGGAGATGACGGATGAGCTTGACGGTAACCAGGGCAAAGGTGAAAGAAAAGTGCGGGGTGGACGTATCGGATTACGACACCCCGATCGACAATCTGATCTCGGATTGGACGCCGGCGATTGAATTTGCGATCAAGAATGAGCACATCGCGGACACGGGAAACACGGGTTTGCAGGCGACTTTGAACTTGGGGGCAGCGGAGTTGGTGAGCGGAGAGTTTCTGGCTCAGCAGGGGCGGCGGTCGGGAGCGATTGACGTTTTGCATTTTGGAGAGATTGAAGTCCGGCCCGCCGGCTCGGTCGATTGGGACGATCCCTTCGGCTTGAAACGTCAGGGTTGGGAGCGGCTGCGGCCCTATCTCAAAACCGATCCCAAGCTTCCCGCGAGAGCGGATATCCGAACCGGCTCCAAGCCCGAGGTTCTGCAATGAGTGCGCTGCAGCAACGCTTGAAGAAACACATTTCGCGCATTGGGGATTCGTTCTTGGTGGGGGGATCGACAAGGGTGGGAGTGTTCTCGGTTCTTTCCGCCCAACAGGCGCTAAGTTATATGAGCCAGGCGACTTTGGACTCTTACTCCAAACCGGTTCATGCGCTGCTCGTGGCTTTTGACGACTCGACGGCGGCGGGCGATACGGTGACCTGGGATAGTTTGACCTTGACCGTTCGGAGCGTTGTTCGCAAGAGGCTTCGCAACGAGACGGTGATGAAAGTATTGGTTGTGGCCTAGATTTTGGATTTGGCAGTTTCGGCGAAATCGCCCACCTGGCGGGGCGCTTGTGGCCGAGCTAGAGCTTCGCGCTCGTGAAACTCGATCCCCTTATTAAATTAGGGTGAGGGAGTGGGCGGCGTCAGATCGTGAGAGAAAAGATTGCATTCTCAAACTAATCCTTGACATCTGTGCTATACTAGCATTGTTACGGATGGCGGGATTGCCTGCCAAGATATTGGAGGTTACGCAATGAAGAAATTTTTACTCATAACCGGGCTCGCCGCATCCATGGTTTTCGTTTCGGGAATCGTTACGCCGGTGTCAGCGCAGAAGCACGGCAAGCACGTCATGGGCATGGGCACCACGAACTGCATGATGCAGGGCATGTCCGACTCTGAAAAGAAATCGGCCAAAGAAATGATGGCCAAGATGTCGCCGGCAGAGCGCAGGGTGATGGCCAAGCGCTGCTCGATGTGCATGAAGGATCCTCACACGGCCTTGAAAGGCATGGACATGAAGGATGTCACGGAAGAGATGGCGATGCAGCACATGATGTCGAGTTTGACGAAGTCTGAGCAGAAAACCATGACGGCCATGATGGAGAGAATGAACGCGGAAGACAAAGCGCTCATGCACAAGATGGTCATGAACTGCTGCATGTACGGCATGAAGCAAGCCAAGTAAATTTATCGATTTTTTGTATTCCGTTGATTCGGATTAATTCAATATTCCCGCGGCCTTATTGCCGCGGGGTTTTTTGTGGCACGGCGGGCGATGTTCGCTTCTCCGACATGCCGGGAATAAAACGCTTGCCGTCGAGATAAAGGGCGCCCACGACCATGGTGAAAACGAGGACGACACCCACGGTAGTAAGTGCATTCTGGACCGCCAAGCTTAGGCGGCGGCCTCGTCGAAGCATCTCCGCCAGGGCAATGACCATCTGGCCACCATCGAGGGGAACGATGGGCAAAAGATTCATGAATCCCAGAGAAATGCTCAACATTCCGGCAATGTAAATGACCGTGGACAAACCTTCGCGAGCGGCCTCATGAGTGACCGCGGCAAGGGTTCCAATGCCTCCCACCTCGTCGGGCGCTTTTGAAGGCTTACGGATGATGGAGAAGAGGTTTTCCCCAACCTTGATCGGCGTCTCCACGGCTTCCGATAACGCCGACCCAAAGGCTACTGGCGAACGCTCCCTCTTCCAGATCCAGCCCATGAGGCCCTGCACTTTCAAATCATCGGTGGGATTGAGGTCAGAATCGATAACTGCGGTTGGTATCGAGCCTTTGACGGGGATCGCGATTTGATGAAACACCTTCCCATTCCGCTGGACCGTCAAGTCGAGCTTCGTTCCCGCATTCACGCGCACAACTTTGATGAGATCGTAAAACGTGTGCATGGGTTGATTGTCGACGGCGACGATCCGGTCATCGGGCCGCAATTTCGCGATGTCGGCGGCTGAACCAGGGACGATCATTCCAACGATCGGCTGGTTGACGCTATGGACGATCCCTGAGAAGGCAAACACTCCGGCAAGAATCAATACGCCAAATCCAATGCTGAAAACGGGGCCGGCCACCAATACGAGAAACCTCTGATAGGCGGGTTTGCTGTAAAAGCCGTTTTCCACATGCACTTCCTGGCCGTCTTCCTCGGCAACCATGCCCTTGATGCGCACAAAGCCTCCGAGCGGCCAAAGACGAAAGGTGAAATTGGTTCCATTCTTCCGCATCCAAGTCCAATAGGGTCGAAAGAGTCCTATCGCGAACTCCTCTACGTCCATTCTAAAAATCCGGGCAAAGAGAAAATGGCCGTATTCGTGAGCTGCCACGAGGACGCAGACCATGAGCATGAAAACGAGAGCGGTTATCAATATCGAGCCCATATCTTAACTCACCGGTCCCATGATCTCATTCGACTTGGCACGGGCCCAACGGTCGGTTTGCAGGATCGATTCCAGGGTTGGCGGGGAAGGCTGGTGGGCGCGCATAATTTGTTCAACGATATTGGGAATCTGTAACAATCTTACTCCTCCCCGCAGAAATGCGTTCGCCGCCTCCTCGTTGGCGGCGTTCATTGCGCAAGGCATGGTGCCTCCGATCCTCGAGCATTCTCGCGCAAGGTCCAGGCATCGAAAGGTCTCCGTATCAACTGGTTCAAAAGTGAGGATAGGTGAATCCAAGGGCGACCAGGGTTTAAGATCGTTGGGTACTCGTTCGGGATGAAGCAGGGCAAGCTGGATTGGAAGCCGCATGTCGGGCCATCCGAGCTGGGCGAGGGTACTGCCATCAGCAAGCTCGACAAACGAATGCACGATACTTTGCGGGTGAACGACTACGTCGACCTGGTTCACATCGAGATCAAACAGCCATTTAGCCTCGATTGTTTCCAGCCCCTTATTCATCAAGGTGGCGCTATCGATGGTGATCTTGCCTCCCATTCGCCACGTAGGATGATCGAGCGCTTGCTCGACGGTAATGTTGGCGACGTCGGCTTGCGTTTTTCCGCGAAAAGGCCCGCCTGAAGCAGTAAGGATCACGCGCTTGACCTGATCGGATCGATAGCCCTGCAGGCACTGGAAAACGGCGCTGTGCTCGCTGTCGATGGGAGTGAGCCGAACACCGTGTTTGCGGATCATGGGCATCACAATTTCGCCGGCGGCGACCAACACCTCTTTGCTCGCGAGAGCGATATCCTTGCCCGCTTCGATGGCGGCGAGCGTGGGCTCTAAGCCGATCACGCCGGCGACGCATACCACCACAACGTCGACATCTGGTGAGGTTACAAGGTCGATCAGGGCGTTGATGCCACCCGGAACTCCGGCTCGCTCGGCTGAATCTTGGTCATAGAGAGCAAGATGTGGAGCGTCGAATTGAGACGCTTGCTCGAGAAGCTTTTGTGCGTTGGTACGAGCAGCCAGCGCGGCCACCTGCAGCCGGTCCGGATGTTGCCGGATCACGTCGAGCGTTTGCTTTCCGATGCTCCCAGTCGATCCTAGGATGGCGACGCGTTTCATCGCTTCGAGTTTGTCCATGCCAGGCCAATTCGCCGCTTTCGGCGAAAGCGCCCTACCTTCGCGCGAAGGTAGACCCATCGACCGGTATCCTCAAGCTCATGGACCCGGCAGAGCGTGCGTCTAGTTTGCGAGAGTTGCTCGAACGGCATAACCACCTTTACTATGTCCTGAATCAGCCCGAGATCAGCGACACCCAATACGACCGCATGTTTCGCGAGCTCTTGGAGCTGGAGGATGCGCATCCGGAACTAAGAACGTCCGACAGCCCAACACAACGTGTGGGGGCATCGCCGGTCAAGGGATTTACGCAGCATCGGCACCAGCTTCCGATGCTTTCGCTCGATAACGCATTCGGCGAGGAGGAGTTGCGAGCGTTCGACGAGCGCGTCCGGCGAGGACTTGGCGTGGAAGAAGTCGACTATTTCGCCGAGCTGAAATTTGATGGGGGCTCGATTTCGCTCACCTACGAAGATGGCCTGCTGGTGATCGCCGCTACGAGAGGGGATGGCAAAACCGGGGAGGTCATCACCCACAACGCTCGCACGGTCCGTGGGATCCCGCTACGGCTGCATGAGCCGGCGGAGGGCCACCTTGAAGTACGAGGGGAGGTGGTCATGCTGAAATCCGTGTTCCAGGAACTCAACCGGTCTCGAGCGGAGCGTGGAGAACAGGTA
>JBBREX010000156.1:0-6499 GCA_038225245.1 Fimbriimonadales bacterium
CTGTGGTCATAAACTATATTTCGGTCGTAGGGTGATATTTGGCCGTTCGCGCTGATAGCGGCTGCGAGCGACAAAAGTAATAGCTGTCTCATCAGCTCCTCCTGGTTGCTTGTTTGCGACGAGGCAGGGCGAGAGCAAGAGCGCCCACGCCGAGGACGACAAACGATGCCGGCTCGGGTAGTGCTCGCCAGTTTTGAGCCCGAATGAGCATGGCCATGTCATTGTATTGGGTGTTCGGATCCTCGACGGTCTGCCAGTTCGTTCCCCGCCCTAATCCTCCGCCCGGGTTGCGGAAGAAAGCTTTGTTGAGGTTCGAACGTCCCTCGGCGCCCCTCGTGAAGCACTGACCAATGGTGGCGAAGTCTCCGATCGGCGTAATCCCAATCTAGTAGTTGCCTCGCTGCAACACGATCTTAAAGGTCGCCATGATCAGGTAACTGTCGAGACCGTTGTTAACGACCTCCCGGACGACAACGTGGCTTACCCCTCCTGCGATCGGGTCCGCATCTGCGTTTGGCGGGTTCGAGCCGATTTTTGGATAAACGTTTACGAGGGCCTGATGAAGTCCGGTGAGCCAGGCTGTGCTGCTTCGGTCCGTCCAAATCAGAATGTCTTGAATAACGACCGATGTGCCGAAGGAGACGTCGTCGACGATCCCGGTGGATAACGTCGGTCTGTCCCCGAACTTCTGATTGACGAACTTGGCCGTCGGGTCGGCGACGCCGTGGTCGTAGAGGGTGGTCTGGGCAATGGCCCCAAGAGCCATCGAAGCAATCCCAATCGACAAAAACAATACCTTCAGCATCCGATCCTTACGCGAGCTCCGGGAGCACCATGAAGTCATTATAAGCTGGAAACCCAACGAGTGAACGATAATGTACGAAATAATTTCGCACACTAAGATTGCGTGATACGTCGTGCTCACCGTGAGGGCACTGTGGCGCAAAGCGCGAGCAGCTCGCGCACTGCAAAAAAGAAAACCGCCCAGCGGATGCTGGGCGGTTGATTTCTCGAAACGAGGTTTCGTTTACTTGCGTCGGCGGCGAGCGGCGAGAGCGAGAACGCCCAGGCCGAGAGCTGCCATCGTTGCCGGCTCAGGAACTATGTCGCCACGGACCAAAAGGGCCATGTCGTTGTAAGCATTTCCTGTGCTGTCGACGGTCTGCCAAGTAGTGCCGAAGCTAAAGCCACCGCCGGAATTCCGGAAGTATGCCTTGTTACCAGTACCAGCTCCGTCGCCACCGCGAGTGAAGCACTGACCAACCTGGCCGAAATCGCCGATTGGCGTAAGGCCGATGTAGTAGCTGCCAATGCCTTTAGCAATGTTGAGGCCGCTAGCTGTGATTCTGTAGCTGTCGAGACCGTTGTTGGTAGCGGCAGTGACCGTTACGGCAACGCCGGCGCCAGCGACAGGATCGTCAGCCGCGTTCGGAGCAGCGTTACCCGTCTTCGTGAAGACGTTGACGACGCCCGAGTTGACTCCGGTGAGCCATGCGGTGCTGTTTCGATCGCTCCAAATCGTGACTTCGCGAATCACAACTGCGGAAGTGAAAGTAACGTCATCGACGATACCCGTCGAAAACGTCGGGAAGTCTCCGAACTTCTGGTTAACGAAGTTATTCAAAGGGTCAGCCGTGCTGTGGTCGTAAAGAGTGGTCTGCGCATTTGCGCCGACTGCTGCCGCTGCGAGCGACAAAAGTAATAGCTTTTTCATCCGTTCCTCCTAATCATTGAGTACATGAAGACTCATCATGTTACGATTCCGACCTGAAGTCGAGTGCATCATGCGGTCTTACGAAGATCATTGTAACGCAAAACAGAGGCCGCGCAACGTTCTTTTTCAAAAACAGGTAAAAATAATGGGTCACACATCGCTTCTTTGGTTCCCTGCGCATGGGGAGAGACTTCGAGTTCCTTGGTCAGGCCTTCGCGCTGTATGGAAACGCCTCATCCGATTATGTCAAAAAACCCGTCACTTGCGTTAACCTAGTAACAAAGCCCCCCTTGGCATGGGTCGAGAGCACAACATGTCCGTTCAAAAAGCAATCTTCAGAAAAATTCGAGCCTTGGTTCATCTCCAGCCCACTGGGCTCGATTACTGGAAGGACCGAGTCGACCGTTACGGCAAGCGCGCCGTCATCGACCTCCGCCACGAGGAAGGCGAATATGACTCGGTAACCGTCCGCCAGATCGACGAGATCTTTCCCCGCCTTGAATCATTGCTCGACGGCTCGGAGAAGCGATCCCTCGATTTCGGCTGCGGACCGGGACGTTTTAGCCCGGTCTTGGCGGAGACCACGGGAGCAGAAGTGGTTGCCGTCGACCCTATGCAAAAGCTTCTCGACCTGGCGCCCCGCCATGCGCGAGTGCAATACCAAGCGATCTCCCCTGGACCCCTGCCCTTCGAGAGTGGCTATTTCGATTTGATTTTCATTTGCCTCGTCATGGGCGGCATCCCGGACGGGCCTTTTGAGGAAGCCCTCGCCGAAATCGATCGTTGCCTTCGACCGGGCGGATTGTTGTTCGCCGTCGAGAACACGACTTCCAAGGAAAACCTCTCCCATTGGACCTACCGGACCATTCCCATGTATCTGGAAGCGTTGCGTTTCGCCCACGCGGAGCATCACGCGGATTACACCGATAACGACGATATCATCTCGATTTTTGCCGGCCGCAAGTAAAATCTCGAGCATGAATCAAATGGTGTTCAGCACGGGAGGCGACTGGGACTCGACCACGCTTCACAACAACGGCGAGGAAGTGATGGCGGACAAGCTTTTAGTAGAGCTCCACGCGGGCCGCGACGAGGACGGAAACGCCACCTCGGGAGGACTGAGCCGGGGAGGCGAAGCCACCGCCTATATCCTCCCGCAAGGATCGACCGACCAAGAGCCGATCTTTCCCGGAAATTTGCGCCTGACCTTTCCCAACCACGCCTTAGTGATCGAAAATAGCAGTCCGACCTTCGCCATCGAGATGACCCAGGTGAATTTCGACGGCCAAGATGTGAGCAACAACGTGCTCGATCTGATGGTGAATATAGACTCGGTCAACAACGAGGTCACCGCATCGTTGACCCTTTACAAGGCTCACTGGTTCAGCAGCGACGAGGTTGCAACTTATGCCCTGCTGTGAGCGTTTTCAAATTCGGATGAGAAGAATTAACCTGATTCAGAATTTTTGGGCACTTTCCCTCGGCTTGGCCCTGACGTTTGCGACGTTGCCTGCCGATGCGGGTGGAGGACGCGGCGGCGGCTCTTTCGGGGGCGGTGGCCACTCGTTCGGGGGCGGAGGCGGGCGCTCGTTCGGAGGCGGCGGATTCGGTCGGTCTTCTGGGTCCTTTGGCGGCGGCGGCACACGGTCCAATGGCGGCTCCTTCGGGAGTGGTTCGAGAAGCAGCGGGTCTTTTGGACGGTCCAGCTCGGGCTCGACCTCTAGTGGAAAGACCAGCTCGTTCCGTACCGGCTCATCACCCAGCACGGGCAGCTCGTTCGGCCGGTCGGGCTCGTTCGGCAGCTCCGGCTATGTTCATTCGACAAGCGTCGCTCCGAGCTACTACAACCAACGGCCAACCACGGTCAACCGCGTGTATTACGGTGGCGGTTATGTGCCCCAGTATTACTATGGCGGCTGGAGCGGCTACAGCTACTGGTGGGCGCATCCCGCCTGGTATTTCTGGACCCCGTTTCACCCCGCGTTCTACTATTCACCACCGGTTTATTACAATGGAGGGATGTATCCGGGCGGGTTCGATTGGTTCCATCTGATGATTTCGATTTTTGTTATTGGCTTTATCATCTGGCTGATCTCGCGCTTGTTCCGAGGCCGAGGGGTGCGTTATACAACCTATCGATAAGAACGGCCAGGCAACTAAGGCTTCTGCTTCCGACGTGGCTCAGTTGATAGGGGGCGGGCTCGTTCAGCTCATCGTGAGCAACTTCGATCCTTTGGAAACGTTCCTGTTTCTCAACGGCTCGCACGTCGCACCCCAGGACTTGGAAAGCTTGACCATTGTGATCGACGGTGGAGAGACCGAGCCCGCTTGCTCGTGCATTCTGTCGCGCTATGAAGTCGGCGTCGACGGCAAGCGCCAAACTCAAGCGCAAAATCTTTTCCCCTGCACGGTAGAGATCGTGGCCATGCAAAGGCGGATTCGGGTATCGGCGGAGGTAGCGGACAACCCAGAATCGGCGGTAGTCTCGCTGGGCTTGCTCGCGGATGGAACCGACCGGCCGATCAGCGGGGCTGCCGGCTTTCGGTTCGTGTTGTCGGATGGGCTGCTGGATTGCAAAATCACCTGGAACGACGGTACGAGCGAAGCGGTACTTCCTCAGATGCCATGATCGAAGGCCGGAAGCTCGGCAGCGTGCCCATCTGCCCTGTCGAATGCCCGGACGATCCTTTGGTTCCGACCGTTCGGGAGCTTTTCCAAAGTTATGAGAGAGAAATCGGAGTCGATCTTTGCTTCCAAAGATTCGGCGAGGAACTTGCCCACATTCCGGGCGGATATGGCCCACCCACTGGATTGCTGCTGGTCGCTAAACATAACGATGTTCCGGTCGGTTGCGGGGGCCTCAGGAAGCTGGATTCGGACGTATGCGAAATGAAAAGGCTGTACGTTGCTCCAGAGTCGAGATCGTTGGGGATCGGGCGGCTTCTCGTTGGGCAACTCCTGGCCCACGCTTCCCGGTTAGGCTATCGGGCGATGCGTCTCGACACTTTGAAGCAAATGAGCCAAGCCCGCCGGATTTACCAGCAATTCGGATTCGTGGAGATCGCAGGTTACTACGATAACCCGCTAGATGACGTAATTTACATGGAGTGTTCTCTGGAATGACTTCCCTGCAAGCAAGCTATCCTCGGCGTCAAACCCTCTCCGTTCGCGTGGGGTCGATCATCATGGGAGGCGGCCATCCGATCGTCGTGCAGTCGATGATCACAGAGGAAACTCGGAACGTCGAGGCCTGCGTCGAGCAAATCATCGCTCTACACCGAGCGGGCAGCGAAATCGTACGGGTTACGACTCCGTCGCTCGGAGAGGCCCAATGCCTGCAAGAAATCAAGCGCAAGGTGGAAGAGCGCTATATGCCAGTCCCCCTCACCGCCGACGTGCATCACCAAGGAACGGCGATCGCAGTGGAAGCGGCCAAGGTTGTGGATGAAGTACGAGTGAATCCGGGCCTATTCGTATTTCGCAAGCATTTGGGGCAGGAAGAGTACTCGCCACAGGAGCATGCGGAGGAGCGACAGGCGATCGAGGAATGCTTCGTGCCCGTTATCGAGGCATGCAAATCGCGCGATATCGCCATGCGCATCGGCGTCAACCACGGCTCTTTGGCGGAGCGGATGCTCGTAACCTATGGCGACACGCCCTTGGGCATGGTGGAAAGCGCGCTGGAATACGTGCGAATCTGCGAGGAACAGGGGTATCGCAACCTCAACATCAGCGCAAAGGCGTCAAGGGTTCAGATCATGGTAGCGGCAAATCGGATGCTGGCGAAGGCCCTGGATGAGGCGGGCATGCCCTATCCGTTGCATTTAGGGGTCACCGAGGCGGGGGATGGCGACTACGCGCGGATCAAAAGCACGGCGGGCATCGCAACACTGCTCATGGAAGGCATCGGCGACACCATTCGCGTTTCGCTCGCGGAAGACCCGGTCAACGAAATTCCCGTTTGCTACGACATTTTGCAGTCGCTCGGCCTGCGCAAAACGAAAGTGGAGTACATCGCCTGCCCATCGTGCGGACGGACAAAGTTCAATCTCCCCCTCGTGCTCAATCAGGTTCGGGAGGCGACCAAGCACTTGGTAGGGCTCGACATCGCGGTCATGGGCTGTATCGTGAACGGCCCCGGCGAGATGGCGGACGCTGACTACGGCTATGTGGGTAAGGCAGGAGGCATGATTACCTTGTACCGAAAGCGCGAAGTGGTTCGGAACAACGTGCCTCAAGAGGAGGGCGTGGAGGCTCTGATCGCGCTCCTCAAGGAAGACGGTTTGTGGGTCGATCCGACTCGCGATCTGGCTCCGCGGAAAGAGCTGACTTCCCTACGAGTTTCTTAGCGCGGATGATGACCGGCAACCAGCCCATCTTGTCGAAGAACAAGTAGGTCGCGGATGCGGAAACAAGCCCCAAGGCGGCGGCGCCAAGAATGTCGGTGGGATAGTGCACGCCCAAATAAACTCGACTCAACCCGACCATCGCCGCCCAAACGAGAAATAGCCAACCGATTGCCATTCGACCGCTGCCTCTTAGCGCAAGCATGATGATAAAGGCGATTGCGAAGGATGTAGTGGCGTGCCCGCTAGGAAAGCTCGAATTGCCATAAATCGACTCCAGCGGCCGGGCAAAAGTAAAATTCGACGGCCTCATGCGGTCCGTCCAGGCCATGATAACGAGGCGTACGAGTCCTGCCAAGCCTCCCGAGACGAAGGCGGCGATTCCGTAGGCTCGGCTTTGCCGGAACAGTACGGCAACGAGAATAATTGCCCCCTGGAT
>JBBREX010000157.1:0-6486 GCA_038225245.1 Fimbriimonadales bacterium
CGGTGTACTGGATATTCCGAGACAAGATCCACGAGACGATGCTGGCAGGGGCGCTCAAAGGGTGATGGGAGTAACCTGAATCCACGTATGCTCTTGAAAGCAATCAATTATTGGTCCATGCCTGGCGGACTTGAAGGGTCCCTCGATCCGGCCGAGTTTTTGCGACTGGCGAAAGCGCATCGCTTCGAAGCAGCCGAGCTTGCGATCGGAGAATCGGGCAGCGCTTTCGGTCTCGACGCCGACGAAAAACGTTGCTCCTCTCTTAGAGCTCAGGCTGAGGAGCTGGGGCTGCAGATTCCGAGCGTGGCGAGCGGCCTTTATTGGAGTCGCTCGCTTGGCGACGCCCGGGCAGAAGACCGCGCCAAAGCATCGGAAGACTTACGCGCGATGATCCAAATCGCTCACTGGCTGGGAGCCAAAACTCTACTCACGATTCCCGGTTCGGTTGATGTGTTTTTTATGCCGGAGCGACGTCCTCAGCCGTATCAAACGGTACTCGATTTTGCCCGCCAAGGGATCGAAGACGTCCTCCCCGTCGCCGCACGACTGAGGGTGCGGTTGGCAATCGAAAATGTGTGGAATCGGTTCCTTCTGAGTCCAGCCGAAATGCGCGATTTCATCGACTCCTTTCAAAGCCCCTGGGTCGGCGCTTACGTCGATGTCGGGAACCTGCTGCCGTTCGGCTACCCTGAAGATTGGATTCGGTTGCTTGGCCCGCGCGTGGTGGGCATTCACTTTAAAGACTTTCGCAGGTCGGTGGGAACGGCGGACGGGTTTGTGGACCTCTTGGAAGGAGACGTTGCGTGGCCCGAGGTCATGTCAGCGTTGCGCGAAATTGGTTATGACGGACCAGTTGTGGCTGAAATGATCCCCGGATACCGACATCATCCGATGGTTCGCATCGCCAACACATCGAACGCAATGGATGCGATTCTAAACGATAGTTAAAGCGGGTTTCCCGAAATCGCCACTGCTTTTAGGCGACAGTGAAAATCCCATCGGTCGACCCAGTAGTCTCCCCAAGCCCATATCTCACCGGGCTGAAACGACAGGGTATCTTCTAAGCCATTGTAACGGTGAGTTAGAGCCCGGTTGACAACAAAAAAAGTATTCATATAAGAAATATTGCCGAAGTCAAACGCGTAGTCCCCGTTTGGAGAAAAAGCGTCACATCCAGAAACATCCTCTTCCACCCACCCTTTGCCCGGCAAGAAAAACTCGCTCATCACATGCCACTGGTCGGTACCCTCCCACCAGCCGCTGATGAGGTGAGTCGGAATGCCAACGTTTCGCATGCATGCGGCAAAAAGGAGGCTTTGTCCTCCGCAGTCGCCTTTGCCGGAGTGAAGAACGTGGACCGCCGAATAGCCCGGATCACTTAAATCGTAAACGCAGTGGCGGACTACCGCCAAAAACAACGTTTTGGCGGCGTCGAAAGGGGTTTTGGTCTGCCGGTAATTAGATCCCAGGGTTTGAGTAACAAAAGCGGTGATCTCGGGATCATTGGATTCGATGGCCGCTTCGGGCGAAACCAGGGCGAGCATTGAATTGTGAACCGAGTCCACGTCCAGCCACGTGGCTTGCCGCATCGAGGCGTAATTCACCGCCGGATTTCGAAGCGACACAATTGCCGATTGCTCGAAGCTCGCATTGGTGATGGGCGGATTGAAGCGATCGGTCACGAACATCGGCTCATTAAAGGGCTGGCTGTTTACCAGCGCGGATCCAACGGGCGCTGCTCTCGATATCACCGTCTCGTGATTCATCGTGTACGCGGCATGAGCCCATGTTTCGGTTTGATCGACCCGCCGACTGTTTTGATCGAAATACATCGAGGTCTTTTGCCAAGCTTTATAGGTTTTCGGCAAAATGTATTCGGTCACGCTTGTGGGCTCGGTTGGAATCGGGTTAATCGTCCGGGAGTTATCTCCACGATTGGGATCTCCGATTTCGTTATAGGGGTCCAGCGTCACACGGACCGGAAAAGGACCAACAAGGCCCCCGATAAAACCGGCGTACGACCAATATCCGCTCCCATTCCATTCCGTCGTAACATACCACTCCCACATTTGATCGGCCATCTCGAACCGAACCCGATAGGGCTGCGAAGTGGCGTTCTGTACCGACCAGTCCATGCGAACGTAATAGAACTGATCGTCCGTCCGGGCGGTAATGGGATTTCCGCGAGAATCCACCATTTGCACCGAATCGACGGTCAAGTCCATCGCTGAATGAGCAGCGGAAGCAACGAGCAGACATATTAGTACAAACAGGTTCTTCATACAACGTTCACCTTAATGAGGAGTCATATTATATCATGGCGCTGTGAGTTCACTGAACTTTTTAGCCGTTTGGCATATCAAATACTACAGAGGTAATCAGAAATGAAGAAATTACTTGTTCGGCTGATCGCCGTAACTTCGATACTGGGCGGCGGAGTGCTGGCCCCCGTGGTAGCTCACGGGCAAAGCACGAAGGATCTTCAACATCGCCAGCAAAAGAAGAATGAGTGGCGCAACATAGCGTATGGCGCTGGGGCGGTAGGTCTGTTTGGCCTGCTAAAGCACGATAACACACTCTTCTTCGCGGGTTCTGCGGGCGCTCTGTACTCAGCTTACCGGTACGAGCAGGATCGTAAGAGCCAAAGCCGTATGCAGCGGGCACGAGCTTCTTACTTCAGCCGATCCCATTTCACCCGTAGCGGCGTTCGGTACGACCGAAAGGTGGTTTACAAGAACGGCAAGAAATATTATCGGTTCGTCCGGCATTCCGCTTAGACTTTAGAAATTGAGATTCTTCGCAGTCTCAGAAAGACGCGAGGATGTCATCCTGAACGCAGTGAAGGATCTCTATCCATCGGCGAGCGACTTCAACGGAGATTCTTGATAGGCTCAGAATGACGTTGGCGCTAGACCCTAGACGATCGCCATTTCGCGACACGAAGCCGCGCACCGACGGCATGATTCTGCGCACTTTTGGCAATGCTCGTTGGTGTGGCGTTCACACTCGGTTGCGCATTCGTCACACGCTTCCGCGCAAGCCAGGCATTCCGACGTGCTTCCATTCTCCATAGCATTCGAGCAACTATCGCAGGCGGTCGCGCACTCTTCGCATAGGCGGACGCACTCTTCCATTCCTGCCATGCCTTCGCACGCGTCCGAGCAAGCATCACAGTTTTGGCTGCACTTATTGCAGAGCTCGCTGCAAGACTCAGGAGTCGCGCCGGTAACTTGAATTTCCGTCTCCGTTATTTCCTGTTCCATAGCTTGTTAAGAGCGGGATTCTAGTTACAAGGTTCAGGACTCCCGATCCAATCAAGCTAAACTGTTTTCATGAAAACAATGCGATGAAGGCAGTCGTCATGGCGGGAGGCGAAGGCTCGCGGCTTCGCCCGATCACCGCAAATCGGCCCAAGCCGCTCGTGCCGATTTGCAACCAGCCGATCATGGCCCATATCATCGGCCTGCTGAAATCTCACGGTATCACCGACATCGTGGCCACCCTGCACTATCTCGCGGACGAGATTCAAAGCTATTTCGACGACGGCTCCGAGTTTGGCGTCGCCATGACCTATAGCATCGAAGATACACCTTTAGGCACCGCCGGGAGCGTCAAAAAGGCAGAAGACCTACTTCGCGAAGGCACTTTTGTAATCGTGTCGGGGGATGCTTTAACCGATTGCGACTTGACAAGGGCAGTGGCATTTCATCGTGAGAAGAGAAGCCTGGCCACTCTCATTCTTAGCCGCGTCCAAAGCCCTCTCGATTTCGGAGTCGTCATCACCGATGAGGAAGGCAGAGTGAGCCGATTTCTGGAAAAACCAAGCTGGTCCGAGGTGTTCAGCGATACCGTAAACACGGGCATGTATATCTTGGAGCCGGAGATTTTCGATCTCATGCAGGTAGGCCGCCAATACGACTGGAGCCAAGATATATTCCCACAACTGCTTCACGATGGGAAACCGATTTTCGGATTTATCATGGATGAATATTGGGCGGATATTGGCAACTTGACTCAATACCGAGAAGCCCAAGAACATCTGCTCGGGGGAAGGCTTAACCTATCGATCATGGGGGAACAGAATCAATCGGGAGTGTGGCTCGGCGCCAACACCAGCATCGATGAAAAAGCCGTCATCGTTCCCCCGATCTGTATTGGCCGCAACTGCAAAATAAAGGCCGGAGCTCGAATCGGACCTTACACGGTGGTTGGTGACAACTGCCTGATCGAAGAGGGCGCGACGATCGAGCGAAGCGCAATTTGGGATTCCGCCTACATAGGACCGAGCGTTGGGATTCACTCCGCCACGGTTTGCTCTCGCGTCACGATCAAACGAGACACCGTGATCGGTGAGGACGCCGTCATCGGAGATCGCTGCCTGGTCGATGTAGGATGCACTATACGTCCGCGAATCAAGCTCTGGCCCGACAAGATCATCGAGCGCGGCTCCACGGTGACCATGTCGCTGGTGTGGGGCAACAAATGGCGCGGCTCGCTCTTCCGAGAACTAGGTGTAGCGGGGTTAAGCAATATCGAGATCACTCCGGAGTTTGCCACTCGACTAGGCTCCGCCTTCGGCTCTACACTCCCCGACCGAGCGAAAATCGTCACCAGCCGCGATAGCACGCGAAGCTCCCGGATGATCAAGCGCGCCCTCATCGCTTCGTTGCTAAGCGTGGGGTGCGACGTGCTCGACATGAGGAGCACTGCCGTTCCTATTGCCCGGCATTTTATCAAGGCATCCGGCGCGGCAGGAGCAGTCAACGTACGTAAACTTCCTGGGAACAGCCGAGTGACCTTGATTGAAATGTTCGACGACCGCGGGGCATATCTTGGCCGGGCTCAGGAAAGGAAGGTGGAAACGGCTTTCTTTCGGGAGGATTTTCATCGTTCCGATCCCGACGATCTGGGAGTCATCGAATTCGCGAGTCGCGCCATCGAGGAATACCAGCACGACTTTTTCCAGATCATTCATGGGGACCAACCGGGGCGGCGACTCAAGCTGGTCTGCGATTATGGATACAGCGCCCTCAGTGGAATCTTTCCTTCGATGCTCGGAAAGCTAGGCGTTGAGAGCATTAGCGTTAACAGCTACAACGATGCCAAGCTGGCTCCCCGGTCACCCGATGAGCTAAACAAACATATCGAGAATTTGCGTCAAATCGTCGGTATTCTCGGGCACGACATGGGGGTTCTGTTTACCGACGAGGGCGAGCGGCTGACTCTTGTCGATGACAAGGGCCGCGCGATCTTGGGAAACAACTTGTTCGCCGCCCTATGCGTGCTCGTTGCAAAGACGCAGAGAAATGCCTTGATCGGCATGAGCGTTACCGCCCCATCGCGGCTCGAAGAATTACTGACCCGCCAAGGCGCTCGCGTAGTGCGCACAAAGGCCGATACTCGCTCGATCATGGCCACGAGCTTGGAAGAAGAAGTATCTTTTGCGGGCGACGATAGAGGCGGCTTCATTTTCCCTAGACTGCATCCCGGTTTCGATGCAATGTTCAGCCTGGCGATGCTGGTCTCGATGTTGCGAGAAACCGGCTTGAGCTTGAGCGAGGTAACAGAAGAGCTTCCCAAGTTTAGCCTTGCCTATGAGCAAGTCCGCTGCCCGTGGGAGGTCAAAGGCGCAGTCATGCGGCAAATCGCCCAGGAGCATCAAGACGAAGCACGCGTCGAGATGCTCGATGGGATCAAGATCTATGATGAAGACTCTTGGGTCCTCGTGCTTCCTGATGCAGTCGAACCGGTGTTCCATGTATACGCAGAAAGCCCGGATGAAGCCGAGAGCAAGCAGCTAGTGGCGTCTTACGTCGAGAAGATCGTCACGCTTCAGGCGTCTGCGTAAAGCAGGACAGGCACGGGCCGTTCTCTGCGGTTCCTTAAGAAGGGTTCCGCAACTCTTGAGACGAATTAGGCCTTATGCTGGCAATTCCCCTCGTCTTATCCATAGGGCCGCAGCCTCCCCTCTACCTCGATGTCGGTCTTCCTTTCGAACGGCGCGCGGAAGACCTCGTCACTCGGATGACTCTGGAGGAAAAGGTCTCCCAAATGGTGCATGGGGCAGCCGCTATTCCGCGCCTAGGGGTGCCTGCCTATAACTGGTGGAGTGAGGGGTTGCACGGCGTTGCTTTGGCAGGCACCGCAACTGTATTTCCTCAATCGATCGGGCTCGGAGCCACTTGGGATCCTGAGCTTATCCACGAAATCGCCAATGCCATTTCGGACGAAGCGCGGGCCAAACATCACGAATTCGTACGGAGAGGTGTTCGAGAAATCTTCAAGGGACTGACTTTCTGGTCTCCTAATATCAATATCTTCCGAGATCCTCGTTGGGGACGGGGACAGGAAACTTATGGCGAAGATCCTTATTTGACCTCCAGAATGGGAGTTGCGTTCGTGCGCGGTATGCAGGGAGACGACGCGCGATACCTGAAGGTCATCTCGACGCCGAAGCATTACGCCGTTCATAGCGGACCTGAGCCG
>JBBREX010000158.1:0-6473 GCA_038225245.1 Fimbriimonadales bacterium
TCGCTAAATCGATCCTTTTCCGCTCGGGGCTTCGACCTGGAAGTCGCCCGCCAAGCCGCCCGAACTGCTACCGGCTAGAATGACCAAGCTGCCGGGTGGGATTCGCACCCACTGAAAACCAGCGCCTTTGCACGGCGCACAACACGACTTTCACGGCGCACTGAGAAATGCGGGCTAGGGTGTGGCGGACCGACGCGCTCCAGTTCCTGCCCGCTAGTAGCCCACACGACGCTCGCTTCCCTGAGAAAATGGAATTCTGCTGTTCACCCATGCGAATTCAGACGCCTCGAGATGCGGTGGAGGTGGGTCGTATCTTCCGAAGAGGCGTATTCCCGGCGCCACAGCCTCTCGGCGGCTTTTTCCTTACCCCTGGTGCCAGAAAAAGGCTGACGAATGAGTGCATCAACTTGGTGCTGGCGGTTCGTTTGCGCCGTCGGCGTGGTCTTGGCTATTTCCCCGGCCGCTCGAGTAACACCGGCGACACCTGGCGCAGTGCGTAGGGGATACGCAATTCGCGTTTTGTCTGGTTGGCACGTGGAAGGGTTGCCGTACGAATTACACCATTTCGCGTTGCCGGGGCATTCATGATGGGATCCAATCCGCTTAATGAAGTAGATTTCATGTTGCTTTCATGCAGGATTCATGATCGTTTGGTATCGTTTCCATTCTCACTAAACGAGCCCCCCTGAAGGAGACGAACCTTGGCAGGAAAAAATCTCTTCCGTCTTCTGGCGCAGAAGCGGCATCTACTCCTGATTGGCGCCCATGATGGGATGGGGGGCGTCCTCGGCGAACAGGCCGGTTTCGACGCGATTTGGGCTAGCGGTTTCGAAATCTCTGCCTCGCACGGCTTGCCCGACGCCAACATCCTGAACATGACCGACCAGCTCGCTGCCTCCTGCAAAATCAACGACGCTGTCTCCATCCCGGTGATCGCCGACTGCGATAACGGATATGGCAATGCAGTCAATGTCGCCCACGCGGCGAAGAAGTTCTGGGCTGCGGGCATCGCGGGGATCTGCATTGAGGACAACGTGTTCCCCAAGCGCTGTAGTTTCTACGACGGGCAGCGGGAACTCGTCTCGACGGAAGAACATGCCTTGAAGATTCGGGCTGCCAAGGACAGCACCGCCGGCGAACTGTTCGTGATCGGGCGGACCGAGGCATTCATCGCGGGGTATGACATCGAGCAGGCGCTGGAACGGGCAGAAGCGTACGCCGAGGCCGGTGCGGATGCCGTGCTCATCCATTCGAAGGAGACCACGGCCCGGCAACTCATCGAATTCTCAGCCCGATGGCAGAAGTCCACGCCTCTGGTGTGCGTGCCTACAACCTACGACTCAGTCCCCGCTCAGACATTCCACGAAAAGGGTTACAAGATCGTCATCTTTGCCAACCAGGGACTCCGGTCGGCGATCAAGGCCGTCCGAGAGTCGCTCCTGATGTTGCGAAAGGCCGGGCACGCGTCCGTGTTGCGTGATCGGATGGTCACGCTCCAGGACGTGTTCAAACTGGTGAACGTGCCGGCCATGGAAGAGCTCGAGCAAAAATATTCTCCCCGACCAGCAGTCCTCGCCGACGCGTCACAATAAGTAATATATTTGTAAGTCTCCGTTTAGCCGTAACCCAGAGGACGTAGGCCGTCGGGGAGAGGTGTCGCGCCTTACCCCTGATCTTTCACTCGCAATGAATTTAGCGCTTGCGCGGGCGGCCGCTCCCTGGCCGGCTACGGCCTCTGGGTCGCGATTTAGCGGGGAGAGTAGAGCAATCCAACCATGCTGTCCGAACGAACGACGCAGATCAAGGGTTCGCAGACTTCCGGGATGCGCAACCGCGCGAAACGCCTGGCAGAGCAGGGCGTGGCCGTCGTCAATTTCGCGGCAGGTGAACTGGACCTGGACACCAGTTCGGCGATCAAGCGGGACACCAAGCTGGCCGTGGACGCTGGGCGAAACCAGTACACGGAGACCATGGGCATCGCCGAACTTCGCAAGGAGCTCGCTGCCAGGGTCTCCACAAAGACCGGAGTAGCCTACGCCGCGGAAGAAATTGGCGTCACGGCCGGGGCCAAGCAGGGCCTATTTAACGCAGCCATGGTCCTCTTCCAGCCCGGCGACGAGGTCATCATCCCGTCGCCGTACTGGGTCACGTTCCCAGCCCAGGTCGTACTTGCCGGGGCTACTCCCGTCTTCCTGCCAACGGAGCAGAGCGACTTTCAGATCGACCCGGACGCCCTGGCAAATCTCGTGACGCCGAAGACCCGCGGCATCCTCATCAATACCCCTCACAATCCCACGGGCGCCGTGTACGACAAGGCTAGACTCCAGAAAGTCGCGGCGCTGGCACTGGAGAAGAACCTGGTCATCGTCTTTGACGAATGCTACGAATCCTTGGTCTATGCCCCGGCGGAACATCACAACATCGTCCGCCTCGCGCCGGAATTGAAGGCTCGCACCGTACTGGTGAACTCGTTCTCGAAGACGTACTGTATCACAGGCTGGCGAGTGGGTTATGTCGCCGCGCCGGCCCCTATTATCAAGGCGATGAGCGATTTGCAAGGCCATACCACCTCCAACCCGTGCAACCTCGCGCAGTTCGCCGCCCTAGCCGCTCTCGATCCGGCGAATGATGGGTTCTTGGAAAACATCCGCACGGTGCTTGGCGAACGGCGCGAGCGTGCCCTTGCCATCGCTTGCCAGATTCCGAACGCGGGCTGCTCCGTGCCGGGTGGAGCGTTTTACTTGTTCCTGAACGTTGGCTGGTTTTTGGGAAAGAAGTACAAGGGAAAACTGGTACCCGACGTGGACGCCCTCGCCGAGACGCTCCTAGAAGAAGCTCACGTCGCCGTGGTTCCCGGGACCGGGTTTGGATCTGCCCACCATGTGCGGATTTCCTACGCTGTGTCCACGAAACACGTCGAGGAGGGTATGCGTCGGATCCAGCGATTCCTGGAGCAGGTGGCGTAACTCAACCGAGATGGAGTTGGACGGTGGCAACCAACGACGGCAGCGGCATGGCTCTCTTCCTGGGTGCTCTCCGGCGCGGCGAATTCGAGAGTCTCCTGAGCCGAGGGATACCCTGCGGAGTCGTCATCGATTCGAATACCAAACTCAAGCTGGGCGATCTGTCGTCTTTCAAGTTGATCGATCGCTTCGACTTTTCGCTACCGAAATCGGAATTGGTCAGTCGGATCAAGGCGATCCGCAACCAGCACGGGATCGACTGCCTGATCAACGTGATCGAGCAGTACGTGGCTCACTTCGCCTTCGCCGCCCAGGAGCTGGGATTGCCCGCCGTGTCCCCCGCGTCAGCGCAGCTGTGTATCGACAAATACGCCATGAAGGGCAGGTTTGTGGACCGTATCGGGCCCGATTGCGTGCCGCGCTTTATGAAGATTGATTCCGAGGCAGACCGACGGCAGTTCGGCCAGCTTGTCCCGTTCCCGCACATTTGGAAGCCGGTCAACCTCACGAGCAGCCTGTTCGTTACGATTTGTCTGAATGAGGAAGAAGAGGTCAATACCTACCAGGCCCTCCTGGCGCAGGTGCCCGGCTATTACGCCAAGTCCGGCCAGACCGACAAGCAATTCGGCCTCATGGTCGAAGAGTTTGTAACGGGATCCAATCGTTCCATCGATTGCTTGATCGACGCGGCCGGAGCTGTGGTTGCGACGCCGGTCGTCGACGTGTTGACGGGGCGAGACGTCGGCCTGAATGACTTTCATCACTTCGCCCGACTGGTGCCTGCTGAAATTAGCGAAAGGGAAGAACGCGAATTGACTGAGCTGGCGATCGAATCCGTTCGGGCGCTCGACCTGGTGGCCGCGGTCGCCCATGTCGAACTGGTCGGCAACAAGCTGTTGGAGGTTGGGGCACGTCCCGGCGGCAATCGGGTCCGCATCCTGGAGATGGGGTTCGGCATCGACTACATGTTCGCTTACTATCAGACCCTGAAAGGCGTGGCCCCGGACGTTTACCTGCGCAAGGTACAGCCGACGGCACTCGTTACGCCCTACCCGCGCGAAAAGGGAGTCCTGGCCGCCATTCGGCACTTGGACCGAATCGAAAAGCTGCCGGGGTACGTCTACCACGAGATTCGGGCAAAGGTCGGTCAAGCCGTCGGCCTGTCCAGAGACGGTTTCAAATCGCCGCTATACATAGAATTGCAGGCACCCCGGATCGAAGAGGTGCGCCGCGCGGTGGCGGAAATCGCGTCCTGGGACGATCTCTTCGAGGTGCGCGCGGATGAGCGATGAACGGGCCGCTCAAGCCGCTGTACGAATTGCCTGTGCAGGGATTGGTCTGCTCTTTCTCATCCGGGGCGCCACGCTCCCCTACTTCTATCCGCTATTCGAGCAGATAACGTCGCTCTCCTACGCTGAAATTGCTGCCCTGCTAACCCTGTACACACTCGGGCAAGCGGTGGGGGCACCGGCGGCGGGGTGGTACACCGACCGTACGTCGATTCGTTTTGCGGTGTCCACGGCTATCGGGCTGGGCTGGCTATCGTTCTTGACCGTTTCCCAACTCCCGGGCTTTGTCAGTTGCGCGCTGGCGATAAGCTGCGCGGGCTTCGCTCTGGCGATGGCGAAGATCGCGCTCAACACATTGCTCGTGGATAATTGCAGCCCTGAGTCCCTAAGAGGATCCATCGCTACCCGTGCGACTCTCCTGAATATTGGGTCGTTTGCCGGTAACCTGATGGCCTATTACACGATCGCATGCCTCGGCTACCCGCCACTGCTTTATCTCCTGGCCGGACTCAACTTAACCCTGGCCGTGGTCTATCTCGCACCTGCAGCACGCCGAAGCGTTCCATCGGCTACGCTTGGCTTGGGCCGATTCAATGTAATGTTCCGACAGAAGGGGTTCCTGGCCGACGCCCTGCGCATCTGTTCGATCTATTTGCCGTACGGGTGCTGGGGAACCATCATTCCCAAGTACGTCATCGACGTGTACAATTCCAACGACCCCGTTCGCCTGATGTATTTCACCAGCCTGATTACGATCCTTCTGGGCTCGTACCTCGTCAACGGCTTCCTCGCCGGAATACTGCACGGGCGGGGTTTCCGGTGGAACTGGTGGATCGGGTTGGCCCAGGTCTGTTTCTGCGCCGGGCTGGTGTCTTTGACACTCGCCGCGAACCCACTAATGTTGGTAGGGGCGGTGGTGATCTTTATCTGCGGCGAAATTGTCATGACGCCCTGTTTGTCGGAAGTCGCCAGACGGTACGCGCCTCCGGGCGAAACGGGCACGTACCTGGGAATCCTGCACCTATTTGAGGGCGGCGCCCGATGCCTCGGCTCCACGATCGCGTTTCTTCTTTACGCCGAATTCAAAGACAACGGGGACGTAGGCTATTTCTGGATCGTCCTGACAAGCCTGTATGTTATCTGCTTTGCCGCACTTCAGGCCCTGGCATACCGATTCGAAAGGAAGCACGTATGCAGTTCCACAATCGACGCCTAGCGCTCACGTTGACGGCCGTCGCGGCTGTGGCGGTCGTGATAGCCGTTGCCTTCATCGCTCCGTGGAGGACAAGTCCTAAGGATTCGATCGGTGTCGAGCCAGTTCTTGCCACTGATGAAAGTGTCAACGGCGTGGTCGTGTCGGTTTCGGCGCCGGGATCGGAAGCCGGTTTGTCCATCCTCAAGAAAGGCGGCAACGCCATGGACGCTGCGATCAGCACGGCCTTTGCTCTAGTCGCCACGTACCCACAAGCGGGCAACATCGGCGGCGGCGGCTACATGCTCGTTCACCCCGCGCCCGGCTCCGGCGAACCCGTGGTTTTCGACTATCGCGAAACTGCTCCAGCGGTTGCCACCCGGACGATGTTCGACAAGGACAGCGCACGTTACGGCCACAAGGTGGTCGCAACTCCAGGCACCGTGCGCGGCCTCGCGCTGGCACACAAGCGATTCGGCAAATTGCCCTGGCCCGAGCTGCTTGCGCCGGCGATCGCGCTGGCCCGGGACGGCTTCCCGATTGACGCCAACCTGGCCAGTTCGCTGAATGACTACCTAGCCTCAACGCGCTTGATGACCAATGCGGGCGACCTCGCGGAATTTCAACGAGTTTATGGTAAGCCCGGCGCCGGCCGCTGGAAAGCCGGCGACATTCTTGTCCAGCCAGACCTGGCACGCACATTAAGCGTCCTCGCCGACGAAGGCGCAGACGCCTTTTACACGGGTTCCATATCCCAACAAATCCTCGCGGAAATGGCAAAGGGCGAGGGGCTGGTCACCGCAAAAGACCTCGCTCAATTCCAGGCGACGGAGCGCAAGCCATTGGTCGCTCGATACCGCGGCCGGTATGACGTGTTTGTGCCTCCACCTCCGAGCGGTGGCGGTGTCTGCCTCGTGGAAATGCTGAACATTCTCGACAATTTTGACCTGAAGAATTGGGGCCGGTATGACCCCCGTACTATTCATGTCATGGCCGAGTCGATGCGTCGCGCCTGCTATGACCGGGCCA
>JBBREX010000159.1:0-6449 GCA_038225245.1 Fimbriimonadales bacterium
CGGATCGACCGAAATATCCGTAGATTTTCTCCCTGGAACGGACATCCTGCTGGCCGAGCAGCTTGTGAATACGAAAGTCAACCAAGTTCGACCGGATCTTCCTCAAGAGACTCAAATCGAAGTTGAAAGAATGAATCCGACGGTGTTTCCGGTTCTGGGTTTAACAATGAACTCGGCGACCATGAGCCAGTCCGAATTGTGGAGCTTGGCCACGTACACGATTAAGCCGCGTTTAGCTCGAGTTGGCGGAGTCGCCCGCGTTGTTGTCCAAGGAGGCCGACCACCTGAATTGACGGTGGTTCTCCGGCCGGCCGCGCTCGCCGAAATGGGACTCTCCGCCACCGACGTGAGCCGGGCGATCGCATCTTCAAATCAAATTCGAAATGTCGGGAGGCTCGACAGGGAATTTCAGCAGTTTCAAATAACCATATCGGGCGAACTCGTGAGCGTCGAAGACGTGGCAAACGTCGTCGTGGCGGAACGAAACGGAGCCCCGATTCACGTGGGTCAGGTGGCCGATGTCACGCTGTCGACTCTGGAGCCCAAGACCGTTGTTTCCGCGAATGGCTCTGAATCTGTCCTCCTGAACATTATTCGTCAACCTTCCACGAACAGCGTTGCAATGATTGAAGCGGTACAGGCTCAACTGAGGGAGCTACGCCGCGATCTTCCAACCGCCGTAAAAATCGATACCTTCTACGACCAATCTATTCTTATTCGGGACGCTGTCGACGGCGTTCGCGACGCTGTGTTGATCGGTGCATTGCTCTCCATTTTCGTGCTGCTTTTTTTTCTTCGAGATTTGCGAGCCACTATCGTCACGGCTAGCATTATCCCCGCTACCTTGCTTCTCACTCTTCTCTTAATGAGGCAAGCCGGGCTGACCTTAAACTTGATGACGTTGGGTGCCCTTGCCGTCGGTATCGGCCTAATTGTCGATGATGCCATCGTGGTGGTCGAGGCGGTGTCGCGTCAGATGGAAGCGGGGCTGAGCGTGATCGCTGCCGTCGCCGCCGCGTCCAGACAAATCGCGGCGCCTATGATTTCATCGACTTTGACTACCGTCGTCGTTTTTCTACCCCTGGCTTTTTTAGAAGGGGTCGCTGGCTCCTTCTTTTCAGCTCTTGCCCTCACGCTCACAATCGCCCTGCTCGTATCGTTGGCCTTGGCCCTGACTGTAACTCCGAGCCTTTGCGCATCATTCTTGAGACCGCCGGCCAAAGAAGGATCAACTCACGGGCAACGAAAGTCGCTAATTGATCATTACGGCTTGATGTTGGGGTTCTTTCTCGCGCGCAAGTGGATCGTTCTGCCCATCATCGGCGGGGTCTTGATCGGATCGTGGTTCATCACAACCCAGCTCGGTAGCGACTTCATGCCCGTTCTGGACGAGGGCGCATTCGTGCTCGATTTTCTCACCCCTCCCGGAACATCGCTTGAGGAGAGCGATAGGTTATTGAAGAAGGTCGACGCAATGTTGTCCGCTACCCCTGAAGTCTCAACATTTTCGCGCCGCCTCGGTACCGAGCTAGGCTTCGCCATAACGGAGGCTAATCGAGGCGATTATGCGGTCATGCTTAAGCAGCGTCGCAACCGGAATATCGTGGCGGTCATGGCTGATATTCGAAAGAGGATTCAAGAACATATTCCCGGCCTGGATGTAGAATTTATCCAGGTGCTTCAAGACCTTATCGGCGACCTGGCGGGCGCTCCAAACCCGATAGAAGTTAAGATATTCGGGGCAAATCAAACCGAAATCGAAGCCGTTGCCAGCGACGTGGCGGATCGTCTCGAAAAAATAAAAGGGCTGGTCGATGTAAAGTCAGGAGTCGTCCAATCGGGCCCTGAAATGCGATTCGACGTCGATGCCACATCCGCCGGACGGTTAGGGATGACTACGGAAGCCGTGGCGGAGCAGGCAAATGCTCTTATTTCCGGCTCGATCGCCACCGAAACGCTTCAGGGAGATCGACAGGTGCCCGTGAGAGTTCGATTGCCTGAGGAATCGCGCAATAGCCTCGAAAAAGTTGATCGAATCTTGATTCAAACTCCCAAGGGCAAGCTGCCGCTAGGGTCGCTCGGTAAAGCCGTCCTGGTTCCCGGCGTCAATCAATCTGCTCGGGAGGATCAGCGCCGCCTCATTGCCGTAACCGCCCGGCTAGACAAGGTCGATCTTGGAGCAGCGGTTAAGAATGTTCGGCACGAACTTTCTCATGTCAAAATGCCTCCCGGCGTAACCCCGGTGATAGCAGGGCAGTTTCAAACTCAGCAGGACTCGTTCCGAAATCTCCTTTCGGTCCTCGGTTCGGCTGTGCTGCTGGTTTTCATCGTGATGCTCTTTCAATTTCGGTCCTACATCGCTCCCACCGTAATTCTAATATTGATGCCCCTGTCCTTGTTCGGGGCGGTGACTGGACTCTGGGTGACGGGCACTGCGTTGAACGTTTCTTCATTCATGGGACTCATCATGCTTGCCGGCATTGTGGTCAAAAACGGGATTTTGTTGCTAGATCGCGCCCAACAGGATATTCTTGCCGGGTCTTCTCCGGAAGATGCCGTAAGGGATGCGGCTGCGATCAGGCTAAGGCCGATCCTCATGACCACGCTCACCGCCATTTTAGGGCTGATTCCTCTTGCTCTCGGTATCGGAGCGGGCGCTCAGATGCAGCAGCCTCTAGCCATCGCCGTGATTGGCGGTCTTCTCTTCTCCACCATCCTTACATTGCTTATCGGCCCCGTGATGTACGCCTACCTGATGTCACACTTTGGAAGTGCGCGACTCAGTTCACGCTTTTAGGTCTTGGAATGGGAGCGCTAGCCCTTACGGTTTGTGATCCAAATTCGCCGGAGATGCTTTTATCTGTATAATCGCCCTACGCGTCTACTTCCCGCAGCCCTTCTTGCCCCATAATCGGCTCCGACTGCCAGGCGGAAATCCGGACGATCCAAACAACTCGAAAAGTGTCCGACCCTCCTTTTCAAAATAATCGACTTTGACTCGTCCATTCCCTTGTGAAGAAGGTCGGAAAGTGGCTGATTCGTTCAAGTCGGATGGAAAAGTTTGAAGCCATTCAATAACTAAATGACTCCCTGAGCGCGCAACGTCGGGTAATGGCAAGACTTAAACTTCTTGCCGCTGCCGCAGGGACATGGTTCGTTTCTTCCAACGCGAGACCAATCGATATTTGCCGGCGCTCCGTTGGATGATGTATTGCTTGAGTTCGTTCCCGCCACACTGACTCGAGGCGCCATCGCGGGAGTCGGATCGACCTGATCTTCCTCGACTCTCATCATCTGCATGGGAGCGGGCTCATGCACTTGAACCTGGGCTTGGAAAATCATCCGAACGGACATATCCCGGATCTGGCGAACCGTATTTTGGAAGGTGTCGTATGTTTCTCGTTTGTAGGCCACTAGGGGGTCGACTTGTCCGTACCCACGCAATCCGATGCCTTCTCGAATATATTCAACGATCTGCAAATGATCCATCCACCGATCATTGATGGCCTGAAGCATGACCTTCTGTTCGATCATGCTCATCACCTCGTCCCCGAACTCTTCCGCGCGCTTGTTATAAGCGTCGAGGGCAATTTTATGGCAGAACTCTTCTAGCTCCGGACCGGGAGTGATCGCTTCCAGTTCACCGAGGGTCGCGTAATCGACAAGAGGAAATATATCACTGAGTGCTTCATATAACTCTGCGTAATCATACTCCTGTTTATTTGTGTCCTCGTCAATGTACCAGGCACGTCGCACCGCCTCCGACACGACTTCCTTTACTCCGTTTTGCAATTCCGTCCGGCAGTTTTTTCCTAGGAGGATCTCTCGGCGTTCGCTATAGATATGCTCGCGCTGTGAGTTCAACACGTCATCGTATTCGAGAACATGTTTACGAGCTTCAAAATAGTGATTTTCAATCCGCTCCTGGGTTTTTAGGATCATCTTGCTCAAAAAGCCCGCCTTGACTTCTTCCATCGCCGGCCAAGCCCGGAGAAGCGGATTTTCGAGCATGTTAGCATTGAAAATTTTCCATAGCATGTCTTCGAGGGAGACGAAGAATCGGCTCTCACCGGGATCTCCTTGACGCCCGGAGCGGCCGCGAAGCTGGTTATCGATGCGGCGACTTTCGTGGCGCTCAGTTCCTAAAATATAAAGACCGCCGAGGGCTCTGACCTCTTCAGCCAAGCCCTTGCGCTCTTGATCGTCCAGAGGAAGCGGAGGCGCCGCTCGTTCCTTTCCCCCTCGGCGGAAGTTCGAGAAAGTGTCGGCATACTCTTCGGCGTAGCTATGAAGATCGTCGGCCGCTTCTTGCTCCTGAGCTTGTTTGACCAGTTCGTCCGCCACCCGCCCACCGAGGAGAATGTCCACGCCACGGCCCGCCATGTTCGTAGCGATTGTAATCGCCCCTTTTCGGCCCGCCTCGGAAATAATCAGGGCTTCTCTCTCATGATATTTCGCATTCAAAACGTTATGGGGAATTCCATGCTTGAGGGCCTCCTCGAAATGCTCACTATTAGCATCAGGCAAGCCGTGCTGCTTCAAGAACCAGTTCGAAGTTTCGCTATTGAGGGGGTCCCCTTTTATATCCGTTTTGGAGAAGACTCCCAAAATAGCTTGAGTCTTGAGATCGGAAACGGGCGTGCTTAGGATCTCCTCGATCTCTTTCTTGACATCCTTCCCAATATCTTTTCGATTTTCTTTGGCATCGAACAGCCGGTCGAGCATGACTAGCTTCTGCAGCATGTCGGCGGTCAATCGAGCAGACACCATCTCGGTCATTTCAATCGATCTCGTACCGACGAGAATCGGTTGCTGCTTCGTATAAAGGCGTAGAATCTCCCGCGCGATGCCCCTGAATTTAGCCTCGAGGGTCTTGTAAACGACGTCTTCGTTATCCGTCCGGATCATCTTTCGATGGGTTGGAACGGTGACTACGTCTAGGCCATAAATTTTTCGGAACTCATCCTCTTCCGTTTTCGCGGTACCAGTCATGCCTGCGAGCTTGTTGTACAGGCGGAACAGGTTTTGAAATGTAATGACGGCGATCGTCTGACTTTCCCGCTGGACTTGAACGCCTTCCTTTGCCTCTAACGCTTGGTGTAGACCTTCAGAGAACCTTCGCCCGAACATCATTCGGCCGGTGTTCTCATCGACAATCACAACCTCGCCCGAGCGCACTACGTAGTCCACGTCCTTTTGGAATAGGGCGTATGCCTTGACGCTTGCGTTTACGTGATGGAATAACTTGGGATCGTTCGCAATATTTTCGATCTCCAGCATCTCTTCGATGACGTCCATGCCTTCTTCGGTCAAGCTCGCGCTGTGATTCTTCTTGTCCCCAACCCAATGGACTCCGGCTTTGTCGGCATCTGACTGAGGACCGCCGACCAGCTTGCGTACTACGGCGTCGACCCTTTTATAGATTGAGACATCCTCCATCGAAGGGCCACTGATAATGTGAGGCGTTCGGGCCTCGTCGATCAAGATCGAGTCGACTTCGTCGATCATGGCGAAGTTCAGCTCTCGCATCACGAGGTCGTCCACTTCGAAGGCCATGTTGTCGCGCAAGTAATCGAATCCAAATTCGTGGTTCGTACCGTAGGTGATGTCGCACGCATAGGCTTCTCGGCGTGAAATCGGCACCAGATTCATGTATCGCGGGTCCTCATGGGGCGCTCCGGGTTGATACAGATAGCTCCCTCCCAGTTCGTCCGAATCGGCGCTCTGACCTTGGATAATGCCCACCGACATGCCTAGGAAATGATAGATCGGGCCCATCCAGACGGCGTCTCGACGAGCAAGGTAATCGTTTACCGTGACCAAATGAGAGCCCTTGCCGGTCAGCGCGTTAAGGTACATCGGAGCAACGGCAACCAACGTTTTTCCCTCGCCGGTCTTCATCTCGGCGATGCGCCCCTGATGGAGCACCACAGCCCCAATCATTTGAACGTCGAACTGCCGCATTCCGAGTGTGCGGCGGCTTGCCTCGCGGACGGCAGCGAAAGCTTCGGCGAGAACTTTCTCCAGCGATTCACCATCGGCAATCCGCTTTTTGAACTCCGCCGTCTTGCCCCGCAGGGCATCGTCGGACAGTTTCTCGTACTCGGGTTCGAGTGCGTTGATTTCCTCGGCAACGGGCAAGAGCGATTTAACGTCTTTTTCGCTTGTATCAAAGACTTTTCTTAAAAAGGTGATCATTTCTTATCTATCTCGACTAATAATGGAGGCGCAAGAACGCCGGGTGATGAATGGGATCGAGCGAATTGCCCGAAGTTTCTTAGCCGAGGGGACCGTCGCGAGGTTGAGCGCTCTTGTAAATCGGAGTCCCAGTACGGGATGAACCTAAGGACGAGCGGACGAAGCTCCACTCGAATGCGATACCCAAATCGATTAAGGGGCTATCATTGCGCGACAGGGCATAAGTAAGCAGCTTCCAAAGCGGCTCTCCC
>JBBREX010000160.1:0-6444 GCA_038225245.1 Fimbriimonadales bacterium
GCTGGCGGTGTATCGCCGGTTCTACAACGAGCAGCGGCCCCATTCGTCACTTGGTTACCGCCCTCCGGCAGTGGCCGCTATGTCAACATCAGGAGGAAGTCTGCAGTTTTGAATGGACTACTCGATGGGGGCAGACCAGCAATGTAAAGTTATAGGTGAACAGTCCGTACTGATTCCAGTGGGGAGGATTGAAAGTTTCTGCTGATGACTCGTCCCAAGCGAGAGCATACAGAACTTGCGGAGGTATCGCAATACTCTTCGGTAAATTGCCCAGCAGGTCCAAGGAGGTCGCGACCGCCAATTGATTAATCGTGCTTTGAGTTGCGCTCGTCGAAGGATTTATTCCCGCAAATCTCGGAATAGCGTAGGCTTCGCTCAAGTTAGCCCTGGGGACGTTTGTAAAGTCGAACTCATTTCCATTCCCGTCAAACCGACTGTAGCAAAAGAGACCTGCCGAATAGGCGGTTAACGAAAGCGTATGCCGTTGAAAGCCGTGACCATCTTGTTCATTTACTCGTGCGATGAGTTTATTAAAGCCTGGCCCTAGGAATCGGTCATTTTGCTCAGGCAGACTCAAATCGGGCTGCACAACCGTGAACGACACGACGTTATCGAGAGGGATCCTGTAAGTCTGGGAGTTAAGCGTTTCAAATTGCACGGTTCCAGATGGCCAGGGGACGACAAGAGCCCGCTGCAGTATTACCGAGCCATTTTGGATGGCCAATAGGTACTCATTTGTGGTACTTATGTTGGTGCCATCATTGATGGTGATGGACACCTCAGCTCCCCATATGCCTCTCGAAAGCAGCGCCGCACGCTGACCACCGTCCGGTGCTGTTCCGGTACAAGCTATTTCGCCGAGATTATTAACTCCATAAGCTACCGAAAGTTTCCATTGCATAGCGAGATCCGTAGACTGCTGGGCCAGTTTGTTTAGATCAAAAGACTTATAGCCCTGACCTGGAATGTTAATCCAAGCGCATGCTTTGGTCAGTCCGTCATCCGCATCGGCCCATCCAACCACAACGCCTGCGTCGTTCACGCCTAGTGCCTCGCTGCTTCCTGTATTATTGGCCTTCAACGTGCCAAGTCCAAGTATCTGGTCACCGAACGCCAGAAAGGCCTGAATGGGCCGATCCGTCGGTCCCTGATTACAGTAACCGACGACCCAGTGGGAGCCGTTCATTGCCGTGCCTATGGCGCGTTGATAGCCTGAGAGCCTGGTGAGAAGCTGGGAGGAGTTATTGGAGGAGTTATAAAGGAATGCACTCCAAGTACCGTTTCCGTTGTCCTTATATCCGGTCGAATATCCGTCGTCAGTCAAAGCCCTGCATGAGCCTGACGTCGCCGTGCCAAAGGGCCTTAGAATATTTCCTGTGTGCTGCCAAATAATGGCGTAATTGACCCCGCCCGCCGGAAAGACTTGTCCGCATACGTCGAAGCAATCCTGAAAGAACATGGCCGGCGGGTGGTGCCCATCCAAGCTCAGCCCTTAGCTCTCAATCGTTAGGAACGACGGTCAGTCTTTCGAAATGCCTTTGACTGCTCTCTCAATCGCATCGCTCAAGGGCCTGAGCCTCTCGGCTGTTGCATGGCCGTATAAGTCGCTTGTGAGGCGGCCTTGCTGGTGGCCAAGCATCTTTTGTACCGCGTGGAGGTCTCCGGTTTCAGCAAGCCCGAGCGTGGCGGCGGTATGCCTTAGCTTGTGAGGAGACACGGCCGGAATTCCTGCCCGCTCGCAAGTTTTGCGGAGCAGCTTCCAAAGGTATTTGGCGTCTACCCTTCGGCCATACGGATTCAGGAACACGATTCCGTCGGGGTCTTCCCACCCTTCGATCATCTGGCGACTTTTCAAGTCTTGCAGGGCCTCAACCATGTCCTTTCCGAGTGGAAGGCTTCGATCCTGGTTGGTCTTGGTCGAAGGCTTGTATTCGAGCTTGCCGCCGAGTCTTTGCAATTGGCCGGCGATTCGCACGGTTCCCGCGATCAGGTCCACGTCCTGCCAACGGATGCCGGTCGCTTCACCCAGTCTGGTTCCCGTAACCACCATAAAGCGGAGTAGTTCGGAAAGTTCCATGTCTTTTGCCGCTTCGAACAGTCTGACGACTTCCTCGGGTGCGAGAAACTTGGGTGGCTGCTTCTTCTCTTTGGGAAGCTCTACAAACGACGCCGGGTTGTGGCTTGCCACACCGTCCCTTATGGCGTCCTGATACGCAGCATGAAGCACGGCGCGTATGAGTCGAAGCGTTTGGCGGCCAAGACGCTTATCGATCTTGTTTGCCTGGTCCTTGTCTTTCGGCTTGACGATCTGCTGAGACTTCGCGTTTATGAGGACCTGAACGTCGGCGCGTCCAACTTTGTCGAGGCGCTTCTTGCCGAGCAGCGGGGCTATGTGATCGTTCACAAGCCATGCGTACTGCCGGTAAGTGCTCGGGGCTCGCATGGGCTGAATCTTGGATGCGAGCCAATGGTTCAGGTAGTCGCCTACGCTCGCTCCAGATGACGGAATGGCTCGACCCTTGCTCTGTTCGGCTTGTAGCTTCTTGAGGGCATCCACCGCCTCGTCTTGGCTCTTGGCGCGTACCTTGCGCGTTATGGCCTTGCCGGTGTCCGAGTTGTAGCCGAGTAAGACCTGCACCCTGTAGCCATCGCCGTCACGGTAGATTGACCCTGAATGATTCTCTCGCCTGCCTGTTCGTTTCTTTGCCATGTCGTTTGCTCTCTGCTCACCCGTTCCCGCTGGGAGAAAATGGGAGAGTCTTTGGGAGAGATTATATCACCGTTTGACGCACGAGCGAAAGCATCGGCGGAGAATTTGAAGCTAGTAATGAACGAAAGCGGACGACCAAGAACACATATCCCGGTAACTGTTAATCAGCGGGTCTTAGGTTCGAGTCCTAATGCGGCAGCCATTATACCAGCCACCTAATTTCAACATAATTTTTGGTGCACACCCACTTATTGGATGCATCAGCTTGCGAACGATGACAAGTGCATGGATGGATCGAAGTTTCGCGCAGCGCGAGATTCAGATCAAAGCGATAAAGCGCAGGCATCGTCCAGCATCTTAATACCTATGTGGGGTGGGCTTTTCGCCTGCATAAGAGGCTACGTGGGGCAGGTCCGCAGATATACTTGGCAACAGGATAGCGATTCCCGCTACCCTCGAGCTTCCGTTGCGAGATTCCATGCTTATCCTAGCTCTGATGTTCCAAAACGCTCCATTCTCGTCTTCCTTCTCCCACGATTCGATCGATTTAGGCTGGAAAGGCCAGACCATCTTCACCGCAAAGGGACATCATGGAGACGCGAAGACTGAGCGTCACCTCGAACCTGCGAAAGCGCTCATTTTGGGCTATCCTCACGGTCCCAAGACGGCCGAATTCGTGCCGGCCGGGCGCAACCGAGAAACGTATACGGTAAAACTCGGCTCCTTCCGAGGGCGGGTGCATGCTTCGACTGACTCCTTCCCTTGCACCGACAACCCCCAAGCGCCTCTCGGCAGCATCTTCGGAAAACCCGCGATCGCCTGGGCAAACGGCGTTTACGACCGGGCGGGCGACTGGCTCATCACGTTCGAAGGCGGTGCCGTATCCATACGGCCTGATGGTGATAAGTTCTACAAAGTGGATAGCCGAGGGAACTGCACAGTGCGGTTCAAGCCGAATTACTACCGGGATCATCTCGGCTACTTTCTATGGGACAAATCCAAGCCGCTTTGGACCAAGCCGGTGTCCGGTTGGTGTTCTTGGATGGCTCATCTTCAGGATGTAAAGGAAGCGGACGTGCTCGAAGCAGCGCGCTTTTTCTCCAAGCAGCTCAAGGACTACGGCTACACCGTTATCCAGATCGACGATGGCTACCAGCGGGTGATGCAGTTTGGGCAGGACAAAACGGGCCACGAGCCGTTTTCAAATTACTGGACTAAGCCGAATGAAAAATTTCCGCGCGGGATGAGCGACTTGGCCCACGATATTAAGTCCCTTGATCTTACACCAGGGATTTGGGTCGGCTACTATCTTCCCCTTGGACTCCAGCATATGAACGGCTTCGTGACCGATCCCGATGGAAATCCGCACAAGGGGCCGTGGGTGAACTATGCCATTAACGGGTTCGATGCGGCGGCCAGAAATGAAGCGTATATCGACACGATTCGGGAGTTCAAGCGTCAAGGATGGGATTACTTCAAGATCGACACTTTGCGCCACGTGCTCTACGATAGCTACCGCCAAGTCCCGCAATATTGGAAGGATCGGCGAGAGTCGATGGAAGGGGCATACCGAACCATCATGGCGGAAACGAAGAAGGCGGCGAAAGGCTCCTACGTACTCGCCTGCTGGGGCACCATTCCGGAGCTTGCCGGGCTGGCCGATGGGGCTCGGATCGGCGAAGACGTCGGACCGAATTTGGACAGCATGCGCCGAAGCGCCAAGTACATCGCTCAATTTCACTACCTGAACAATGTAGTCTGGCGCAACGACCCCGACTACATGTGCTTTCGGGTTCCGATTGAACAGGCTCGAACATGGGCAACGCTTACGTTCCTGGCGGGTGGGCATCTCATGGTCAGCGATCCCGTTTCAGCTTACGACGCGGCTCACCTAGACGCTCTGCGGCGGGTCGGTCCACCCATCTTCACGCGGCCGTTCAATGTTGTTTCTCACCAAGCCGATCCGGAACTGATGATCTTGTCAGCGGAGAAGAACGGGGAGGAGTGGGCGGTTATTGCGCGCATGGCATGGGCAGATCTTCCCGAGCGCAGCGTTTCTGCCGGACCTCACGGCCGGTATTTGGCGTTCGACTTTTGGGAGGAAAAGTTCTTGGGGTCGGTCGCTTCAGCCGACTTCCATGCCTTACCGAAAGGAAGTTGCCAAGTGATTTCCCTTCGGCGAGATCTTGGACGGCCTCAGGTTCTAGGAACGAATCGGCACTTGAGCCAGGGTGCGTATGAACTGGAAAACGTTCGCTGGCAAAGAGGCAAGCTGTCCGGTCGCTTGATGCGCGGTCCCGGCCAAGCTTGGTCGATTTACATTCGCGTGCCATCGGGGTGGCAGACGCGGCAAGTTTCCGCTCCTCACGAACAATTTGGCGAGGTCTTGAGAATAACCTTCCCGATCAGCGGCGAGCCAGTCGATTGGACGACGACATTCTCGACGGATGGGTGATTTTACTGCCCTATCTTTCTTAAGAAGTCGGCCGCGGAGCCTCCTTCGGAGGTTTCCTTGATACCGAATCTCCTGATTTTTTCTGCCACTTGCCGTGCTAGCTCCTGACGTTTCCCATCATTGGCAGGAGCCCGCATCAACTCGACATACTGCAGCCCCAGCCGAGCGCGCTGCACCATTTCCAAGTCGAGGCCATGAGTTTTCCGCTCAGCCTCGTCGAAGAGCTTGTCCGCCTGGGCTAAGATTTCCGCCGTGAAATAGGGGGCGCTTGGGGGGTCATAAATGGTAGCGTGAATCTTGCCGAGACGCGCAGCCTGGTGGGTCAAATCAAGCCACTTGTGAATTTCAGCAGCGGCGTGCCCGTAGACTCCTTCCAAAAACTCATCGATGATCGGCTTCGCCGGCAAATCGGGATTCCACATGAGCCTCGCCAGTAAGTACGATTTCAACTCCCCCATATCGCCGCCGCCCCCCACCGCATAGTCGCCTTCATAGAAGAGGCCCACTGCGCCATTATCCCGAAACAGCTTCACGTCGTTAGCGATTTCATCGAGATCGGGCAGTGGCTGAAGATAGTTTGCAAAATCCGTGCAATAGTGCCAAACGTAGAGTTGGCTGGTGATCTTCGACCACGCACGCAGATTCATGAGCGGCGCGATATTTTTCTCGCAGGCATCCAACGGATGGGCAAAGCAAGCTCCGATGGGAGCGATCCTGACGCGAACATTTCGGTGCGGACGCTCGTGCAGGGGTGGCTTCTCGCTCCATTGGTAGGCGAGCGTATCGATCAGCACGTTGGGGTACTCCTTCCCTACTTCATCCGCCACCAAGTTGACGAAACGCAAGAGAGGTCCGGAAGGCGAACTTTCCTCTTGCTCGACGCGTTTGCAATCGTCGCATTGGCAATTGAGATTAGTATCGTTCTGAGAAACCGAGAATAGAGTAGCCGCCGGGTTTTCTTTCACCCAAGTCTTCACTCGCTGCATGACTATGCGGAGTACTTCCCTGTTCGTCAGGCAAAGTTGGGCGTAACCACTTTGGCGTTTACCGTCGACGAGCGAGAAGTATTCGGGATGCTCCTTGAAATACTTATCGGGAGACACAAGCTCGGCAATAGTGTGGACGAACAGGCAATAAGAGTCTTTGACCCCGACCGATTCATCCAGCTTCATTGAGTTTCCATTCACCCTATTCCGAGCTGCCCAGTCCTTTTCGAAAGCCTCGGTAAAAAAAGGCTCGCGATACTCGAAAGCGGGCTTGCCATGAAGGTTAAGGTTGG
>JBBREX010000161.1:0-6358 GCA_038225245.1 Fimbriimonadales bacterium
TCTCGGAGAAGTTCGTACGCAAATCGTTCTTATGCCGCCGCCTTTGCATGGGCATCGGTCTTGTGGTCGTCGTGCGCTTCCTCTTCATGGTGAGTTACCAGGGACAAGTACACGCAGGTGAGAAGCGTGAAGATCAAGGCTTGAACGATGCTCGTCATCAACTTGATCACTATGAGAAATGCACCGATCGGCAAGTAAATACCTTTGCCGAGGACGTTCATTTTGGTTACTGCTTCATGGCCGCCGTGGATGTTTCCAAAGAGACGGAGAGAGAGCGACATATTCTTCATGATCTCCGAAATGATCTCGATCACAAAAATCATCCCCGAGATAATGATCATGAACCCGCCCAGCTTCGGTCCCGCAAAGTGCTTGAAGTGCCCAAGCAAGCCGTTCACACGAATGCCTTCGTATTGGACATAGAACACGCAGAGCAGGGCCATGCCTAAATTGAAGCTGAGAACGGCGGTGGGGGCGGTTGGGAAAAATAAGGCCAGAAAATTCGACACGAATATCACGAGCCAGAGGGTCATGATTAGCGGGATGTATTTTCGACCGTGCGCTCCGATGATCCCCACGCACAGATTTTCCACGAAAAGATAAACATGCTCGTAGAGCAAAGTGAGCTTGTTCGTAATGACCCGGTTGGTGATGCCCGGCTTGGACAATTTCATGGTCACAAAAATGACCGCGAGCACGATTGCCAGATAGATCGTCACCCCTAAGAAGGACACGCTCTCTGCGCCACCCTCCGCGCTTGCCAGCAGCCGAGGACCGAGTGTAAGTAGTTTGACCAACATACCGAAAGAGCGGACCTCAGCGCTGAAGCAAGGCCCATACGACCAAGAGCAAGTATACCACTCCGACCCCAACGAGAAAAGAGCTCAAAGCGCTTGGGCTGGTGCGTCTCATCAGCTCGCCCGCGGCTAAGAAAATCGGCAGCTTGACGAGCACGAGCAAGAAAGCCAAGGACTTCTGAGGAGTGTTATTTGCCCCGGGCGCTCCAACGAAAACTCGGATAATTAAGCGCCACGCGATTAGGTTGAATGCCGCCGTCGTGATTCCCACAAAGAAGCCGAGAATCATCGCTCACTTCTCTTGTCTTTGCAGCACAAAAAAGGCAAACCCAATACCCGCAACCACCCCGATCAGAGCGAGGTTCGTTCGCCAGCTCTCGGTCTTCAGTCGACTATCGATTATCAGCCCTATCAGCCATCCGAAAATCGGCATGCCGATTATCGCGTACGCGACGGTCATTCCAACTCCCAAACCGCGATAGTCGGCCGCTTCCTGTTTCTGAGTTCGCTCTTTCTCCGACGTAGTGCGCTGTCTTTGCTCTTTCGATGCTCGTGCCCGCTCCTCGATGGCACGCACCCGAAGATCGAAATCCTCATCCGACTCGTGAGACTCAGGGGGGTCAGCCATGGCCAAACGTTACCCGCTCCCCGCTCAACGGCTCCATTCTATGGTAAACCTCGGAAACACTTTTATGAGCGCCCAAACGTTCGCTCCCCGCTCCCTGGAAACTGAAATTCAGTTCCTGAAAGGCATCGGCCCTCGCCTCGCTCCTTTGTTCGGCAAGTTAGGCGTTAAAACCGTTGCCGACCTTCTGTTCCATGTCCCTCGCCGGTATGAAGACCGCCGAAATATTCCTCCCATACGCAGCGTTCGTCCTGGCCAGCATGCGACCGTTCGCGGAGAGCTTATCGAGGTTTCGAGCGCGACCAAGGGGAGAGGCATGGTGATCATCAAGGCAACAATTGCCGATGAAAGCGGCCAAATTAACCTCACTTGGTTCAACCAACCGTGGATTGGCAAAAAACTGCGGGAGTACAAAGGCGAAATCCTTGCTTATGGCATGGTCAAGGAAGCCCATTATGGCTGCGAGATTAGCTCCCCCGAATGGGAAACGGTGGGCGAGGAGGAAGAGGCGGAGGAGTTCGGGAAGATCGTGCCGGTTTACGCTCTGAGCGAGGGAATTCCTCAAAAAACCATTCGCCGAGCCGTAAGATTCGCCCTCGACCAATATCTGCCGCTCGTCCGTGATCCTTTGACGCCGCCGATCTTAAAGGCGCAGATGCTGCGCCCATTGCGTTGGTCGATCACCCAGATTCATCGGCCGGAGAGCGACGAATTCAGAGCACAGGCCCGCCAGCGGCTTGTCTTCGAGGATTTCTTTTATATGCAGTTGGCTCTTCAAATGCGCCGCCTCCAGAGCCATCAAGAAGAGGGCATCGGCTTTCCCCTTGCCGCGCTTGATGTGCCTGTCCTCCAAGAAATTGAGGGGATGCTGCCGTTTGACATGACGGGGGCTCAAAAGAGAGTGCTGGGCGAGATACTACGCGACATGGAATCGCCTCACCCTATGAATCGCCTCGTTCAAGGGGATGTCGGCTCCGGTAAGACGGCCATCGCCGCCGCCGCTATGCTCGCCGCGGTTCGCTGTGGATATCAAGCCGCCCTCATGGCTCCGACCGAAATCCTCGCCGAACAACATTACATCAATCTTCATCGCTTATTCGATCCTCACGGCATCAAGACTGTGCTCATGGTGGGCAAGCTCTCGACGAAGGACAAGCGGAAAGCCATCGACGAGGCGGCAACCGGGACGGCTCAAATCGCGATAGGAACGCATGCTCTCATTCAACAGGGTGTGTCATTTCACCGGTTGGGGCTCGCCATCGTCGATGAGCAGCATCGGTTTGGGGTCATGCAGCGAGCCGCTTTGCGCCAAAAGGGATTAACCACTCCGGACGTCGTTGTAATGACGGCGACGCCCATACCCCGCACCCTCACCATGACCGTCTTTGGAGACCTCGACCTTTCCGTGATCGATGAACTGCCCCCAGGGCGTAAGTCCATCAAAACCCACTGGAAACAGGCGAATGAACGAGGCGCCATCTACTCGTCCATCCGGAGTCTCATCGCCGAGGGGCAACAGGCGTACTTCGTTTGCCCGATGATTTCGGAAAGCGAGAAAATGCAGACCCAAGCCGCCGAGGACCTCTTCTACCGGCTGAGCTCGATTCAATATCCCGGCTTCCGGGTGGGCCTCTTACATGGCCAGATGAAGCCTACCGAGAAAGAAGCGACGATGGAAGCGTTTCGCAGGCATGAGCTCGATATCCTGGTTAGCACTGTGGTCATCGAGGTCGGGGTGGACGTTCCCAATGCGGGAATCATGGTGATCGAGGATGCGCACCGTTTCGGCCTTACCCAACTGCACCAACTCCGAGGGCGCGTGGGGCGAAGTTCCCAACAAAGCTTTTGCGTGCTGATCTCGGACGGCAGGAATGAGGAGGCTAGAGGTCGCCTCGAGGCGCTAGTGGCCACAAATGATGGATTTCGTATCGCAGAAACAGACCTCAGGCTACGCGGTCCAGGCGAGATCGCGGGAACCAAGCAATCCGGCAATCTCGATTTCAAGGTTGCGGATTTGGTGCAGGATGGCAAGATGTTGGAAGTAGCTCGGCAAGCGGCCATCGACCTCCTCAAGTCTGATCCAAACTTGGAACTTCCAGAGCACGCGGCAATACTGGACCGAGTTCTGGGCCAAAAAGGGAATCGAGCCTTGGTAACGGTCAGCTAAAGGACGCCTCGACCCACCTTCACGCTAAACGCAGGCTGAAACGCACCTGAGCTCGAGTGGTAGCTCAAGTTCACCGCGATCAACGTCGAGCCTGGCGGCAAATCGGTTTCTCTGGCGCGAATGTATGGCACTCCCGGTGTAACCAAGCTCACTTCCGTGCGATTCGTCAATTCCACTCCCGCCGGAAGGCGCACGAGCAAGTTAATGGGACCTGGAAGGTTCTGCGATCCACGATTGGCAATCACTACTCGCTGGGAATAAGTCTGCGTGAGAGGATCGTATCGGATCGGCCCCGCGTTAATGCTGACGGAGTTCTGCGGGGGATCTTGGGCAAACAAAATGAAATAGGTTGAGGATTGTTGGAGCGTAACAGGTGTGGTTCCCGGGTCTGAAATGATATTGGATTGAGTTGGTAAGAATTGATTCGAGACCCATGCCGCGGGCGCCGGTCTTCCACCTAGAGTAGCTCGGTTGGGATCGTCGGAGAGTAACGTGGTGCCCGTTTCGCCGGTGGTGAGCATCGACCCCACAAGGCCGATTCGCGCGTTTGTGGGGATACCGTTTGGGTAAAGGTCGCGCAGAGGAATGGCCGCCTCCGCTCCCGTGGGGGGATCGGTTTTGTTCGCGCGGGGTTTAAAAGAAATCACTGCCCGCATGGGCTCCAGTTGAGTCAGATTTGCCGTATTGATCAAGTACATTCCCGCTTGGGCTCCGAATTGGGCGGGATAAGCGAGGCCGCCCACGAATTGGCTCCCCGGCGATGATGTGCGGCTAGAATGCCGAAAAATACCAAGCGCGTATTCTGCTCCGAATCCGCTTGGAGCAGTGATTCGGGCGTTGGAAAGGAGCCGAGGAGAGGGTCCGCTGTCGTCGGCTAGATTTGCGAAATTCGTCAGACCTGTACCAGCTCCCGGATCGAGATCGAACCAGAGAGTCACGCCGTTCGTGAGATTCTCACTCGTATCGACGCGGCCCGCCATGCCGACCGCAAGAAAGCGATCATCGTTTGCCGCATACAATGCGTCCAGGCGATTAACGTTTGAACTCGCATTTCGCTGTTGAGTTGCCAACGGGTTGCCCAAATCGCTCAGCGATCCATCTAACACCCATGGCGTTTTCAGACCTCGCTTCAGATAGAAAAAGGTCGTGAATTCGTTGAAGATCGGTGGCCGCGTGCCCGTCGAAGCAAACACTCTCGCCCGTAAAACATGTAACCCATCGTCTAAGATCGTCAGGTCGATTCCGCGCAAATCAAAGCTACCGTTACCAAGGATATTAACCGGCACGAACCCATCGGTAAGTCCTTCCTGCGTGTTGCGCAATGGAGACCGCCCGCCGATAGACAGCCCACTATCCAATTTCAAGAACGCCGAAGTTCCAACTGTATCCGTCTTCACCGAAATATTGATTCGGTCCAGAAGGACGTCATATCCGGTAAATGTTCGGCCCGCCGCGTAATGGCCCCCAGGAAGGCTGTATTCGTTAAGCGTCAGTGCGTTGCCGATATTCCCCGCCTGCACGTTCCGAGGATCGTAAAGCATGATTGGCTCTGTGCTACCAACTCTTTGCGGAGCCTGCGGAGCATACAGGACATAGCCTCGGCCGTTGTTATTGTTTCCCTGCACGCTGTTGCTGGGAACGATGATCGTCACCCTTCCGTCAGTTCCAACCGTGACCGGGCTTTCTTGGCCACTCAGATCGACAAGAGCAGTTCCCGGTGCAAAGGCAGTCTGAACCGACGCCTGCAAATTCGTAAAGTCGCCCCGGTTATTAAGGCCGACGAGCAAGACCCCGTTGCCGGCAACCTGACGCTCGAAAATATAAAGGTTGCCACCGACATATCGATTTACCATCGCTCCCCGCCCGAAACGCTTGCGCGCATCGAGGATTCGAAGGAGCAAGTCGCTACCCGACCCGAGCGCATCGGCGCGTCCCGGCTTTGGAAATGTGTTGTAGTTGTTTGGATCGAGATTGTTGCCGTCGTAGTAGACATCAGGCCGGCCTACCCTCGACAAAATCCAGGCGTAAGCCAGATTATTCGAAGTTGGGGGGCCGTAGTCATGGCTCTGAACGAAGCTCACTCCAACATTCGCCCCTAAGCCACCGTTCTGGAAAGGCAAACCGGTTGAGCCATCCAGTCCATAACCGTTACTCAACGTAGCCCCAAGGTCGCCAAACCCGTTGGAGTTAAACAGGCTATTCATCGAGAACTGCATCGGAAAGTCGAGCAGGTTCATGCCTGTCTTCGCTATTTCTTTCAGTTCATAGTTGTTACTGCTATAAACTTCGCCAAAGATATAACAGTTCGGGTTAATTCCGTATAAGAACGGCAAAAGATTTCCTTGAGAGACGACCGAGCCGGGCTGATCGGGGGCTACTCCAAAAAAAGCGGGATGCACATGCTTTGCCGCGTCTAGGCGAAAGCCATCGAATCCGATGCCTGCCGTTAGCCATCGGCACCACCTAGCCATATACTGGCGAACGTCTTCCGCCACTAACGCTCCGCCCGGATAGTATTGAGGGTTCAAAGGTTGACGGATGAAGCTCGGCTTGTTCCAAGCGTTAAAACTTGCGTAAGGGGGCAAGTTGAAAGTGCCCGTGCGTGTGTTATTGCCATCCTCCTGGGCCACGTCGGCTAGACCGACCAAATCGTAGTTCAAGGTGCCAAACGTAAAGGGGCCCTCGATATTGAAGTTGATTTCGCTATTCGAAGTGTCCGTGGACGATCGAATGTGGTAATCCTCCGGGATGGCGTCTGGGTAGGTATTG
>JBBREX010000162.1:0-6310 GCA_038225245.1 Fimbriimonadales bacterium
GGAACGCCCCGCGCTTGCCCCGCCCCGCTTCCCAGCGGTCAATTTGAACCTGGAGCCGAACCAGAACACGTGCGACACCGGGAGAATTACGAGCCCGGCGGAGGGAGGGAGGGTCAGTGTACGGGCACCCCCGCGGCGTAGGCTCAATGGCAGGCTAGGTGTCGCTGTTCAAGGAATCGTGCAGGAGACCCTTGACATACTCTTGCATCTCGGATTCCGCTTCCTCTGCGCCCGCTTTCAGCTGGTCGTAGTCCGTGACCTCTTGGCCGCTCCATACGAGATCGAGGCGGCGAAGGTCTTCCATGGCGACGTGCTTGTAGGCCTCGGGCTCGGCCCAGTAACAGGTCTTGCAAACACTCGCGTCCAGGAGCTCCAAGAAGTTCTTGCAATGCTCACACGACCAAGATTTCGCTCTGTTCGCCGAGCCACTGAGCAGCATGTAGTCCTCCACCTTCCGAGCTCCCTTCGCGTCTTCTCCGGCTACCCGATAGGGAACCCGATGGTCAACCTGCAAGTACCGGTCTTCAAGCTCTTGGCCCGTGATTGCGCACTTGCTGCCTTCCTTGGCGATGAGTTTTTCTTTGAACTCCTTCGAAATCGTTGATCTTCCCTGAAACGAGTCTGCCTTGGCCTTCGTTGGGTCGCCAAACCTGTCGGCTGCGATGGCTCGACCGTCTTTACCTGTAGCCTTGAATGTCTCAATCGGGATTCCGTTGTCACGAACGTCACCGATTGCCCTCGGGGGATGGTTGTAGCCGTAGGCGTCCTTCAACTCCTCCGTCGTAAATGTGACCGTGAGCGAGGATGTGATCAATGACCGTCTTGGCGCGCTTCGCGGTAGTCGCCTCAAGGCGCTTTCGAAACTCGGCGGAAACCTTGGGCTTGCTCATTGCGCTACAAAGAGCGCGGCTTGCTTTTCGCGAAGGCTGATCCGGCTCGGGATGGCGTCCTGGCCAGCCTCGTACAGGCCCGGCGAAAGGTAAAGGGACTCGCAAGTGTCGTCCCCTCTCCCGAGAAGAGTAGCTTGGCTCGAACGGCCAACGTGCACTTGGATGTGTTTCAGGCAAAGAGACGCAGGCATTGGTTCGCCGTAGTCTTTACCCCCCAGGCTACCGTCATAGCTCACGATAAAGTGCACGCCGCGTTGGTTGAGGTCATTTAACGCCTCAACGAAGTCCGCGTGGCGGACGCTTGCGATATATCGCGGGTCGCGATTGGCGCAGACCCCCTGGTAGGGAGGGTCCATGTAGACAAGATCGCTTGGAGTGCAGTCGGCAAGGACATTCCGGTAGTCCGCGCTGCCCAGTTCAGTTCGTCCGCGTAGCAGGGCCGAGGCGCGTACAAGGTGCCAGCGCATTGTAGGCGGGCGAGTTCCAAGCCGCCTGTTGTCCGGGCCCTGGTTGAATTCTCCGAAAGCGTTATAGCGGACCGAAGCTTTCACGCAGCGAGCCAACAAGAATAAGAATTGTGGCGGCCTCTAAGCTTTGTTGAATTCCATTCGAATTTGGTTGTAGAAGGCTCTCGGGTCTTTGTGCTGAGCGTCCCAGATTTCTTCATAGCTTTCCGCTAACTCCTCCGGCGAGTCCAGGATGGAGCGCCAGAGGTCGATCAGCGGAGAATTGATGTCGTTAAGCCAGACGCGCTCTGCTTGCCGGATGTGGCAAGCCCAGAGAGAGACCGCGGCCGAGCCCGCAAACGGTTCTACGAGCCGACCGACCAGCCCCGGGAAGTAGCTCAGAATAGCTGAGGCCAATTGCCGCTTACTGCCCTGATATGGAATGGGATGGGGAACCCGCACGACAGACATTAGTATACGTCTTTGGACGGACCGCAAGTCAAGGACGATTCGGCGGGTGGCCCGAATAGTGGGTGAAGCGAACATTACTCGGGTGATCGGTGTGCGGTGTGCCACGGGATGCAGCCCTCGTGATTTGGCTGACCTCTCGATTTGGTGGCGGCTTCCCGTGTGGCCTCGTAAACACATCCCGGCTCCGCCATAACAACCGAATCTAAGATAAGGTCACGTCAGAATCCGCACCTGCCGAAAGACCACGGAAAGCAGCCATCCGATTCTGGGATATGGAGAATCCTGCGGGCTTCATTCCGTCGTATCTTAGGACCTGAGAAGGGCTCCCGGCACGACTTAGACCGCTTGCGTTCTCCGAGGCTATTCCAACATTGAACTGCGGTCAGGCAGGCGTGCTCATCCCGTGCTATCTTTTGACGATTCAGGAGAGGTATTGGCTCAAGGAACCTTCACATCTAGGCTCATATAGCCGGTAAGCGTCCCGTATAGCTCTAGCGTTCCTCCCCAGTGGAAGGCGCCACCGTAGTCACCCGGTCCGAAGGGCGCCCCTCCGTTTGACAAGCTGGTCGTTCTCACCTTCGACTCGAGCAGATTCCGAAGGCCAGGATTGGCTGCGATCTGCCATGATCTTCTTGGCCAGTCAGGGCCCAGAGCCGTGTAGCGAAGCTCCCCAAGTCTCACACCTACGTTGTCGTCTTCCCAAACACGTTGGCGCGTACTGGATCGGGTGATATCGGCCTCGTCGCCCTGCGCACTACCGTCGATGTCAGCGTCGTTGTAGTTGAAAAAGTTGATGACCACCCTGTGGAAGCCATTGTTGCTGATGCTAAAGTCCACATCCAACCGCGCTCTTTTGTTGGCGACCAACTCCGTGAGCTTATAGTCGAATACAAATGTGAGCGTCGAATACGTGCCGTCGCGAAACTCGGAAGTACTGAGATAAGTAGCTTTATATTCGTTAGCCGCCAATCTTTGAAGTTTCTTTTGATTGCCAAGCCGCCTATTCCATCCTGTGTCCCCTTCCGCTATCCTGCCATAGTTGTCATTGAGATTGAACCACCACCAATTCTGAAACATCTGATCCTTACCACCAACCACGAAGCTGCAGAGACCCGGAAGCGTCGGCGCACCCGTGATTTTCGAAAGCGTAAAGGTAGACGTTCCAGACGTGAGCATAAAGAAATCCGCTGCCGGAGCGCAAAGCGGGAAGCCCAGAGCGCAACAAACAAAAACCAATCGTTTCATTACAAGTTCTCCTTAAGCTGCCGCAGTGTCATGAAGCCTGATGAAGTTCCGCACAACACAGCGGCTCTCAACTGATTTTATCAATAAAATCCTGGTCTGACCAAGAAATTCTATTCCTCCACTGCTTGCGGTGGAGGATCGCTGCACGACCGGATGGCGCCTGCGGGTAGGGCAAGCTGCATACGCGCATCTCGCTAAGCGAGCAGGGAGGCGTTCCATCGGAGGAAGACTACGACTCTACTTCACGACATGCCGAGAATCGTAAATGAATGCCAGTCCCCTGCCCTTCGGGGCAGGGGGAAGTCCGTGTCGCTTTCATCGCGGGCTCCCCTTTCTTGATGGACGTGACGCGATGAGAGTGCCGGAAAGCAGGCGGTCACGATCTAGGTCCAGCAGGCGCAGGATGGTCGCATGCAGGTCGAGGCGCTGCCCGGGTTTTTCTACCGCAGCTGAGCTGCTCAAGCCACCTAGTTGCCCAGGTTTGCCTCCATGGCTGTGCGCAACGACTGTTCGCTTTGCTTGCCCGTCCACTGGGCGACAATCCGGCCGTCCTTTACGAGAAATAAAGCCGGGATCGCGCGGATGCTCCAGGCGCTCCAGATTTTCGCCGTGTCGTGCAACACAGGGTTCGCAAACTGGTGTGCGCGAAGAAACTTATCCAGATCGCCGCGCTTCTCGTCGATGCTCACCGACAGAACTTCGAAGCCTTTGCCGGCGAATTCCTCGCGAAGCTTGTGTACCATCGGCATCATGGCGACGCAGGGCTTGCACCACGTTGCCCACCAATCCACGAGGATCAGCTTGCCCTTCATCGCTTCGGCGTCCCAGAGCTTGCCGCTTTCGTCGTTGAGCCTGAAGGCAGGCATGGGACGTGGCAGCACAGGCGGTACGAACGCCTCCGGATCCTTCTTGAATTCGGCGATCTCCTTGTTGCTGCAAAGGTAATACGCCGTGCCTTTATACATCAGCCCGGCGGCGGGCTTTTCCATGCCCATCGGCGTGCCCTTCGCTTTGCAAACCGAGCACTCGGCCAGCTTGGGCAGATCCTTTCTGGCGATCTCCTGCGGGGTGTCTTGGGCTGTGGCGGCCATCGCGGCAACGACTAATCCGACAAATAATGCGACTGTCTTCATGTTCTGTTTTCCTTACGATTAAAATCCCAAACTCACGCTCACGCCAGGATATTTGAGCCATATGGCCATGACGGAGACGCTGTAGTTGGGCTGGTGGTAGGTGAGCAAGAGGTGCGATTTCCGGCCGTCGTTCATGGGCATGAGGCTCCATTCTTTGGCAAGCTGGATGTTCATCCCGAACGGAAAATTGAACCCGTGCTCGAATTCCGAGTAGCGCAGGGTGACGTACGGCGCGACCTTGAGCTTGGGAAAGCCCTTGGCGAACGTGAGTCCATAGCTGAGCGGCCCTTTCGGTGTACCGAGCCGGTCGCTCGACACGTTGAAGTTGATCATGGGAACCTTCGCGGCTTCTGGAGTGAGGATCCAGTTTACGATGGGCGCGACCTCTTGGGCGGCAACGTTGTACTCGACGCCTGCTTGGAATCGCGGCGTAAAGCGATAGAAGACGGTCAGCCGATAGCGAGCGCGTTCGCGATCGAAATTGATGTAGCGAGCGCTGAATGACCATTTCTTGTTGAGCTCCCCCGGACCGAGGAAGGCGCCTTCGCCTGGTCATCCGGTTCACGAGGGGACAAGCAGCGGCGATTGCTGCAGCTTGTTGTTTTGCCCATATGAGGCGGCGCTCACCAACGCAATCGCGGCAAGGCCGAGAAATTTCTTCATGTTTGCCTCCATGTTTGGGCCGGGGTTACCCCCGGCCCAATGTCCGTCTTAGTTGCAGCAACCGCCGCCGCAGCAGCAAGTAGCCGGTCCCTCGCAGGACTGGCAGCAGGTGTGCGTGCAGCACTCGGCTTTCTGAGACGAGGAGGTTGTGGCCTTTGCGGAACCCGCAATAGCGGAAACGACGAGGGTCAGCGCAAGCGCCGATATGATGTTTTTAAGCATTGATTTTCTCCGATTGTTGTTGTAGTTTGACGACGAGTTGGGTTCGTATCAAACGATCGGAGGAGCGCGGGCATGATGAAGGTTGGATCGCGGACCAGGCGGAGCGCGATCGTCGCTCGGCACGATCTTGGCCTCGCCGGCCACCACCGGTGGCTCGGGGATCTCGATCGGGCTCGGAAGGATGATGAAGCCAGTTTTGAGTGTCTCGGCTTTCGTACTGGTCGCCGGAGGATCGACTCGCTTGGCCATCCGCTCGCAACAAGTCGAGGACTTTCTCGCCGCCCCTAGTTTGGGGATTTTCGGCTTGGCGCATTGCGCGCAACACATCTGAGCCGTCGGCTTTAGGTCTGCCGAATTAGGGCAGCAGAGATGAGCCGCGCAAAGGGACGCACAGATCGTCGGGCAAGCCGCTTGGATCAGCAGCACGAACGCCGCCGACGGCTTTGTGAGCCTCACCCAAAAAGCGCCTTTGCTCATCTTTCCTTATTATGGCTAACGGGGAAATGCGCTTTGATGGTTCCCTAGCTCTAAAGCGATCCAACTTCCTTTAGCTTAATGCAATCTAAGCCACGTCTCGCCACCAACCGGGTTTAATCCAGCAAGGAGAAAATACTATGACTCGAATCGTCTTGCTCGCCACCTCTCTCGCCCTACTCGGCATCGGCTCAACCACCGCGCTAGTGGACTCCCAATGGACCAAGGAGTTCAAAGTCGACAAATCCAAATTAGACTCTTCCGGCAAGAACCCTTATTTCCTTCTCGAACCGGGATATCGCCTCGAACTCCGAGGGGGCGATACTGACCTCGTCATCACGGTTACCGACAAAACGGAACTGGTCGACGGCGTTGACACCCGTGTTGTGGAAGAGCGAGAGAGTAAGAACGGCGACCTCGTCGAAATCTCGCGCAACTTCTTCGCCATCCACAAAGGCACTCACGACGTGTATTATTTCGGCGAGGATGTGGACATATACAAACATGGCCAGATCGTCAGTCATGGGGGCGCATGGCGTAGTGGTGTTGACGGCGCGAAGTTCGGCCTGAATATGCCCGCCAAAGCGCGGCTCGGCCAAGCTTATTATCAAGAGGTTGCCCCGAAAGTCGCGATGGATCGCGTTCGCATCGTGAGCACTTCGACAACCCTCAAGACTCCTGCCGGGACGTTCAAGAACTGCGTGCGCGTGGAAGAAACCACGCCCTTGGAGCCGGGAACGAAGGAGTACAAAGTCTACGCCCCTGG
>JBBREX010000163.1:0-6302 GCA_038225245.1 Fimbriimonadales bacterium
TTCTACAAAGGAACCAGTTCGGGCATTCCAAATCCGTACTCCGCCGCCTCCCGATGCGAGAAGATTGCTATCGGAGGAAAAGTTGACTTCATTTGGATTTGCTTGATGGGACCAGAGGGTAAAAAACTGGCCATGCGCTGGCGCCACCATTGCCGACATTGCGATCAGGGCAAACGCGGATGCGACGGTTTTCGTAAGTTTCATCAAAGCACCTCTGCAAATATGTCGGGCTTGACCGCTGAAAAGGTTTGACTTAGCTCAATCCGTTTGTGTCGTACGACCGACGGACTTGACGCTTACCGCAAACAAACCAACCGAGCCGAACAGCGAAAGAGCAACAGTTATCGAAGCGAAGCCTTCCCTAGCCAACGGGATACGATCAGAGAGCAATGGAATGCCCTCCATCAAGTAGCTCAACACGAGAGCGCCAATTAAAAGGACTAACCGCCCCCTGGTCGAAAAGCAAAGCAAACAACGAGAAATCCTTAAGCTCTGCAAGAGGACAAGAACCGATACAAACCATAAACCAATGAGCGCCCAATGTAGAACAACTGGCGGCTCGTTTAATGGCCAATGGGGAATGCTGTCTTCGGCCACCGTTTGCGCCGCAAAAGATTCTCTCTTCAGAAGATAAATGAGGGTGGATTGGGGTCCCGCGGGACCCCAATCCACAGAAGTCGAAAATGCAGTCCAGTACAGGAAAGCGAGGGCTCCAATCGCCAACGGAGTGACCACGATATCGGCAAACGTCCGGAGGAGCTTGTGTTTTGTATGCGAAGTGTTAGTCACGGAGCTCCCGAGCGGGAACGATCGGCCGTATATCTTTTTCCTCCAGCCCCATATATATCTCGCCGCCACCCTCAACCGACAAAACGGCCGCGAATTGCTGGCCTGCCCGGGAGAAGCGAAGAACGCGAAGACCGTCTCGCAGGTGGATCGTGACAAAGGCATTTCCCCGTAAAACCGCTGGCCCAACGAACTCGTAACTCTCCGGGAACTCTACTTGTACCACCGCTTCTGCACTATTCATCCCTTGAACGGCGGGCACCACAACCTCCGTACAAAACCAGCCCGCGGCAAAAGCTAACAAGACTAGAATCGCATACCGAAGTTTCATTATCCTATCTTATATCGTTCGGCGGTGGAGTAGGAAGCGAATGCCACTTCGGGGTTAATCCCAGCTCTGGTCGAGTACCCGCCGAACGATCAAAAATGGACCTGCAAGTAATACAGACAGAACCGGCATGCAAAAAACCACGAGTATGAAAGCAAGGAACCGGTCCCCGTCTGTACCACGGTCAAGCGCGTTTAAGTGATACACCAAAGCAGCCGCAAAGCAGACGACGACTCCAACAAGAGTCCGATTGTAGATATTCGAATAATGGAGCAGGCCCTCCACCTACGTTTCACGTAGGAGAACATGCTCCAGATCGCGTAACCGGCGGCCATGTTCGGTACTAGAATTAGAAAAAAGCTAAAGATTGTCACGCTCGGATATGTCTGCGCGGCTTTTCGGGTCAGTTTCTTAGGGCTCGGAAGCCGGCGGATTCGTTCGTGTCTGCATTTCGAACACCGATCCCACGAGCGAAATCACAACGAGCGCGAAGATGACCGCCGAAATCGTGACCCAACCGGGAACGATATCCCACGACGAAAAGCATCCGTCGGCCAAAGCGAATACGCCGCCAAATATGAGGCCGGCGCCCACGCTGGCAACCCCAATCGCAGTGCCAACGACTATCGCCAGTAGCCCCAAGGGATAGAGGCCATAGAACACGATCGCCCTCTCATGCTTTTCTGCAGCCTCGTATTGCTTTTGCTTGAGGTCCTGCTCCTTAGCTTTCGCCAAACGCTCTTCTTTCGTCCCGGTTTGAGACTCGACTGAATAAGCGTATCCATTTGGATGATAAGCTTCCCATTTAGGGGGAGGGCTAAATAGAAAAATCAAGAAATGGGCAGCGACCGGAAAGATCACGGCGACGCCAAATCCGATGGCGAACAGCTTAGCTCTCATGAATTGACGTACCGTTTAACCACTGGGAAGGTTGCGTTCCTTCCTCACGATAAGAGGGCTTGAAGTTTCTTTGGAGCGACCAACCGATAGGCTTCGCGGACAATCTCGCCGATCTCATCCCAATCGACCGTGCTATCGAGATACACGCCAACCCATCCCCTGCACCCGACATAGGGTGGCCGGAAGAAGCGTTCAGGCTCCGTACTCACTAGGACTTCCTGCACACCTTCTGGCGCCGCGCACCAAAACGCCAAGCGATCATCGTGATGGTGATCGGCGAACATCGCGAAGGTTCTCTTGCCTTGAACGAACCAAGTCGGCTCGCCGTGGCTCAGACGCTCGGTAGCTCCTGGCAGAGCCAGACAAAGTGTTCGAAGTCTCTCCAGTTCCACGGACGATTTCATTGTCCACTCGTTTAGCGGCGGAGGCAATCCGATTCGAACTGCGCTACGTCGTCGTGCAGCTTCTTGCGCGAACCCTTTTCGATGTACATCATGTGCCCAGCCGGATAGTATTGGAACGACACATGGGACCTCGATTCAGCGTCGAGCCCCATGTGGTTGACCGTATAAATCGTCGCATTGAGCGGGCAGGCGAGGTCGTAATATCCGCAGCAGTAGAGAACTCGGAAATGCTTGTTGCGAGCGAGCACGTTGCGTAAGTCCGACGCAGTTTCGCCGTAACTACCTTCCGGCTCGGCCCAAGGACGGACATTTCCTGAATTGAGATATCGCAGATCGGTCCGAATTTGGAGATCGCGGTCGAGGTAATCATTGATAGCACTGGTGAAGGGTGAAGTCGTGGCTTGGTCGCTCGGATCGCCGGAGCCACGCTCGCCGACTCGCATCTCTTCCTTGCCCGTGAGCCTTCCATCGTAGCGTCCGATGGTGAGGCCCTTGTCGCGAAGCAGTTCGCGGAAAAATGCCCGCTCGCTCACCTTCAGATTCGAATCGAGACAATACTTCTTGCTGAGCCCAAGGTACTCGGAGAGTTTAGCCGCGATATGCTCTTTGTCTTTGTCGCTCATGCTGTCGCCGCGTTGAAGAGCGGGCGCGTATTCCTTGTCGATCCAATCTTGAGTTTCCTTGACCACGGCGGCCGCGCTCTTGAAGCGCCCGTTGAGTTTGTGGTGATACCAGGCGCAAGCAGCCATCGAAGGCAAGAATCCGATAAAAGTCGAGTCGTTGCCGCGCATCGCATCGAGGGTCATGAAATTGCTCGTGCCGGAAATACTGATGAATCCATTGAGCGCGATGCCAGAACCAAACAGGCTATTGCTAAGGCCCGATCCGCGAATGCCGCCATAGCTTTCGCCGGCTACGAAAAGGGGTGAGCGCCACCTCTGATGCTTGCCGATCCATCCTCTAATGAATTCGGTAAAAGCGGCTATGTCTTGTCGCAGGCCGAAGAAGGAACTAGCCAACTCGGGCCGAGCGATCCGGCTGTAGCCGGTACTGGGTGCGTCGATCACCACCACATCGGTAAAGTCGAGCCAAGTGTCGGCGTTCTCTACTGCTTCATAGGGTGGAGCGGGAAGGCTTCCATCGTCGTTCATCGGGGCTCGCTTTGGTCCAAGCGCCCCCATATGGAGCCACAGTGTCGCGCTGCCAGGCCCTCCGTTGAAAGCGAAGGTAACCGGTCTTTTCCGAGCGTCCGCTCCATCTTTCGTGTAAGCGACATAAAACATTCTCGCATCCACTTCGCCTTTGTCGTTTCGAATAGGAATTTGCGCCGCCGTCGCCGTATAAGCCAGGGACTGGCCGCCGATATTCATCGAATGATGAGTTATCGAGGGCGTGATTTCGATTAAGGGCGCAGATGCGTTTGTCGCCTCGGGAGCTAGCGCCGGAGGGCGTACTTGCGGCGTTCGCTGCCTCGCTCCCGGCAGTTGATCTGGCGGAGGCTGAAATCCGTAAATCACGATGGCGAACAGTGCGGCTTGGAACATAGCTAAAAGGATACCGCCGCCGAGCGTGTCCCCTTCGGAAACGCGTGTTTCCGGGCTTGAACGAGATTCCTCGCAAGGCACAGAATGACCCTCTCCCGCTCCATCTGGTAAAAACGAGGCATGAGGAATACCGCCTCCAGTGTCGAGGAATATCTCGCCGGGTTGCCTGAGGATCGCCGTGCAGCGATCTCGGCAGTCCGCAAAGTCATTCTCGACCATCTACCGGAAGGATACGAAGAGGCGACCCAATACGGGATGATCGGCTACGTGGTGCCGCATCGCATCTTTCCCGCTGGCTATCATTGCGATCCCAAACAACCGCTGTCCTTCGCCGCTCTTGGTGCGCAGAAGAACCACATGGCGATTCACCTCATGTTCGTATACGGCGACGACGAGCGGCAAGCCTGGCTGAGAAAGGAATATGAGAAACGCGGTAAGAAGCTGGACATGGGAAAAGCTTGTCTCCGCTTTAAGAAGCTGGATGATCTCGCTCTCGATGTAATCGGCGAGCTCATCTCCAGCATCTCGGTAAGCGATTATCTCGCCCGATACGAATCGGCATTGTTAGGGAGATCTGCCGGAAAACGCAAAAGCTAGGTCCTCTGGCATTTTTAAAGAATGGGGACAAGCGATGAACGATTGTCCTCATTCAGATAGACAAAGCTTCATTTCTGCTAAGAATTGCGGCCAGCGCACTTGTCATTATTAGGTAGGACATTGCCTACTCAATGACGCAGTTTATTGCGGCTTTTAAGACATAAAACAGGAGCAAGGTGCCAAGTTCTGAGAAAAACGAACAGGTATACGATAGTAGATCGTCTTATTCGACGTACATTCAGAAATAGAACTAAGCCTGACCTGTTCCGTCGAGAGGCGCAGACATTTCTCGCAGAGTCATAGGGATGAGTAATGTCTAAGAAAATAATAGCCGAAAGCTTGCGCGTCGCAGCTCTAAGTCAAAGAGAATCACAGATTCTCGAGCTCGCGGCTCAAGGATACATCGACAATCAAATTTCCATTCAGCTAGGGGTAAGCAACAGTACCGTCGCTACTTACTGGGATCGTATACGCGCCAAGCTTGGCGCCAATAACCGTGCCCACGCTATCGCCCTAGGGATGCCTAGAAACCGACTTGACCATGCGGACGAGGAGTTGAGCAACTTCATCGTTCGCCGCATCCAAGATGAGGCAATTTTCGTTTGCGACAGGACCGGTTCCATACTCAGCTGGAACGAAGGAGTTCACAATCTTTTTGGATACGAAGAAAAAGAGTGGATCGGCCAACATTCCTCGATCTTCTTCATCCCGGAAGAAAAGGAAGACGTCAATATCGAATTCGAAGACGCAGAAAAGGCTGGTGTAAGCGTCAACGATCGCTGGCACTTGCGCAAAGACGGAAGCCGATTTTGGGGAACAAACACGGTTATCCCCTTGGTGGAAGTTAACCACGCAGGCTACGCTAAAATAGTGCGGATGAAGCCGGAACCCTAGGAATGCTTGCGCGGGAGAAAGGACTACGGGCCGCATAACCAACCAACAGATACGATTCCTCAAAAATAACGACTTGTTATAGATAGCTGTTGCACGAAATAATGTACTTCGTGCTTACCGGCCAATTCATTCCCAAAGCCACTGAGTCACAACCTGCTCATAAACGGCGAGGTCTAATCTTGGTGGTCGACGACAGTCCAACGGACGAGTGGCTGACTATCAACGCGATCAGTAGGGCCGCTATAGACGCCCACGTTCTTGTCGCGCGAGATGGTGAAGAGGCGATTGAGACACTTGGACATATTCAACCGGACTTAGTATTGCTCGATCTGCACATGCCCAAAATAGGTGGCCTGGAGGTCTTGCGTTGGATAAGGAACCGGAGCGCCTGGTCGACCACGAGAGTTGTTATCGTCACAACATCGGATGAGCAATCCGACAAGGATACGGCCAGGCAAATCGGGACTGACGGATACATCCTGAAAGACCTGGATTTCGAGGCGTTCGCAGCGAACATACGGTCCGCGTGCCAACTGGTCAGAACGGACCCTGTCCTCACTCAATTCAACTAGGAAGGAGCCGCTATTTCGGTGTAGACTTGGTAAGTCGTGATCACGTCTATCCACACCCTAATTTATTCGGATGACCCGACCGCCACCCGCGAGTTCCTACGGGACGTGCTCGGCTGGCCTTATGTCGAGCTTCCAGACCACGAACACCCCGAGGTTAAGCCGGGCTGGCTGATCTTCAAGACCGGTCCCAGCGAGATGGGCGTGCATCCCACATCGGGGGTCTGGGAGGGCAAGTCCTATTCGCAGCCTAAGCAGCACCTCGTTTCCCTAATGTGCG
>JBBREX010000164.1:0-6291 GCA_038225245.1 Fimbriimonadales bacterium
CGACCCCACGACCAACCTGAGTTTCCGCAACCTTCGCATCGCGGAATTTCCCGGCATGAAATAACGGGCGCAAAGAAGCACGCCCGGAGAACGCCCCCGGGCGCCTTCACATTGGGGAAGAGTTGGTGCCATGAGAAAGTCGGCCTTGCAGGCCGATGTTACAGGCGAAGAATACCAATCGCCCGTGCTTACCTCTTGCGAACGCCCGGAGCGGCTGGACTTGCGCGAAGAAATTATTTAATCGTCGTCATGAGGCAAGAAGGGGGGCTAAACTCTCGACACGCACGAAGAAAGGAAAAGTGGTGAGAGTCGGGATTGAACCGACGACCCCAGCCTTTTCAGGGCTGTGCTCTACCAGCTGAGCTATCTCACCGAACCTTGCTTTCTATCATGTCTCCTTGACGTTTGCCGCTCGCTTCACATCCTTACGACAACCCGCAAAAAAATAGCTGCCAGTTGACGCGGGCAGCCGGTTGTCACGGTGAGTGCTGCTTATCAGGGAGCAACCACTATGACGAAGTCCAATTCTATTGCGCCCGCACGTCCACGTAAAGCCCGCAAGCCTCAAAAACCCGCCAACCCGCTCAAGGATTTCCTCCTCACCCCCGATCGCCACGGCCAAGCCCTGACGCATCGTCACCCATCGCGTAATGGATGAAAAGTGCCGCGCACGTAAAAAGCGGGTTCACGCCTGCGCTTACATCGCAAGCCGGCGAATTGTGGTGCGGAATTTGTTCTATCGGCCGTGCTTGCCCGCGCCGTTCGTTTAGAGGGAGGATGCAAGACTCCAATCACGGCTCGCGATTTTTCAGGAGGGCCTCGATTTGGCTGAGGAGCTTGGCGAAATCCACGGGCTTCGTGTGGTAGTCCGCACAACCGGCTTCTAAAGCACGCTCCTTGTCTCCGGCCAGTGCGTGGGCAGTCAACGCAATTACCGGTATGTTTCCCAGGCCCTCCATAGCCTTGATCTGCCGGGTGGCCTCCCAGCCATCAAGTTCCGGCATGTTCATGTCCATCAGGATCAGGTCGGGCTTCTCGGCCTGTGCCGTGGCGAGTCCGGCGTTCCCGTCAACCGCGGTGACAACGCCATATCCTCGACGCTGAAGCCGTCGTGAGAGCGAGTCACGGTTTTCCTCGTTATCTTCCACGATCAGAATTTTCGGCATGGATCACCTCCCTCCGTTTGGCGTTCCGGCCACAGCCGGAGACGGCTCATGGCTCACGCTCGTTAATGACTCGGGCGCCCGGCTCGTGTGAAGGGCGACAACCCTTTGCACTTCGCGGAGCAAGGCCTCGCGACCGTAGGAGCCTTTTTGAAGAATCTTCTCGACGTTGCCATTGAGCTGTTGACGCTCGTGGGCGGACAGGTCCTTGGACGTCAGCACAACGATCGGGATGGATTGCCAGGCTTCGTTTTTCCGTAGCTCGGCCACAAACTCGAAACCGTCCATCTCCGGCATCATCAGGTCGAGCAGGATGAGCGATGGCTTGTGCTTGGCTACCTGTTCCAGTGCGAGACGACCGTTGTCGGCCTCGGCCACGGTCCAACCTTGCTTGACAAGTGTTCGGCGGACCACCTGGCGGGTCGCCTCGTCGTCTTCAACCACGAGCACGTCGGCGGACTGACCGGCGACGCGGTATTTCTGAAGCAGGCCGGTGAGCCGATTGCGGTCGATCGGTTTGGTGAGGTACTCGGCGGCCCCTATAACGTACCCCATCTCCGTTTCATTCATGATAGTCATCATCACCACCGGGATGGGAGCGAGTAGCTCGTTTGCCTTCAACGCACTTAGCACTGCCCAGCCATCCAGGCGCGGCATCAACACATCGAGAAAGATGACGGCTGGACGAACCTGAGCAGCCAGCCGCAATCCCTCCTCGCCATCCGATGCGGTCACAACCTGGACGCCTTCCTTGGCCAATGACCGCGTCATGAAATCGCGCACCGCCTGATCGTCGTCAATGACCAGAATCGTGGCGGTCCGCTCGGCTTGCCCCGTGACCGAAACCTCGGGCAGCTTCGTGGCGGCCATGCGAGCCGGCAGCCGAACCGTGAAGGTCGAGCCCGCCCCCGTCGTGCTCGCGACCGTAATCTCTCCGCCCATCATCACGGCGAAGTGTTGGCTGATGGCAAGCCCCAGACCCGTGCCTCCATACTTACGCGTTGTCGAAGGGTCCGCCTGAGTAAATCGCTGGAACAGCTTGGCGATCTCCTCGGCGTTCATGCCGATTCCGGTGTCTCGAATTCGGAAGGTGATCCAGTCCTGACCAGCCGATTCTGCCCGCGTTGTTTCGAGCGTGATCGTTCCTTTCTCGGTGAACTTGGCCGCATTCGATACGAGGTTAAAGAGGATCTGCCTTACTTTGGTCACGTCCGCGTACATTTCGCCCAGGTTGGCCGCGCCGCACACCTCAAGCGTGTTAGCTTTTTTCGCTACCAGCGGCTGTAGCGTGCCGACAACCTCCTCCATCATCTTAGCAACGTCGAAGGTCTCCAGGGAGAGTTCCATTTTCCCGGCCTCAATCTTAGAGAGGTCGAGCACACCGTTAACCAGGGACAAAAGGTGCTTGCCGCCCACGCGGATCTTTTCGAGGTCCGGTATGAAATCGCTGATGCCGCGGTCCTCAGCTTCCTCCTGAAGCAGTTCGCTGTACATGATGACGGCGTTGAGCGGGGTGCGCAGCTCGTGGCTCATGCTGGCCAAGAACTGACTCTTGGCGATATTGGCGGCGTCGGCGGCCTGCTTGGCTTCCACCAATTGCTCTTCGAAACGCTTGCGCTCGGTGATATCCGTCAGCACACCGACGAAGTGCGTCACATTCGCTCCGGGACCGGTCACGGGCGCGACCGTAAGCGCGGCCCAGAAGAGACTGTGGTCCTTGCGGTAGAGCAGCACTTCGACGGAGGTTTCACATCCTTCTCGATAAGCGGACCGGATTTGCTCGATGACAGCCGCATCGGTTTCTGGTCCGCGGAGAAACTCAATGTCCCGTCCCTTGGCCTCGCGCTGCGCGTATCCGGTCAGATTCTCGAAGGCAACATTGACGTAGGAAAGGGGCTCGTCGGCGCGGGCCGGGTCGGTGATGAAGACGCCCTGGGCAATCGCACGCAAGGCGCTTTCACGCAGACGCATCGCCTCGTCGGCGCGGCGCCGTTGCGTGGTGTCCACAAAGGTGACAACGGCGCCGAGCTTACGGCCGTGGCGGAGGACCGGGTTGGCCCGGTAATCCACCGGAAAGCTGGCGGCATTGCGGCGCCAGAACACCTCGTCGTCCGCTTGCACGCTGATGCCCGCGTGCAAGGCCTGCTCGATTCGACATTCGGCGCGGGCGATGGGCGTGCCGTCGGCACGCTTGGAATGGAAGAGGTCATGGGCCGACTTGCCAAGTAGGTCGGCAGCATCATCGTAACCGAGCAGGCGGGCGCAGGCGGGATTGGCAAAGGTGCAGTTGCCGTCAAGGTCCACGCCGTAAATGCCCTCGCCACTCGATTCCAGCAATAATCGGCTGCGTTCCTCGCTCTCACGCAAGGCATCCTCCCCCTCCTTGCGATCGATGAACATCGCGATGCCATTAGCCAACGGTTTCAATTCATGTAAGACGTAGTCCGCGAGCGATTGGCGAGCGAACATCGCCAGGACGCCGACAACCCGTCGCTCGACGATCAACGGATAGCCGGCGAAGGCAGTCATGCCTTCGCGCCGAGCCCACGCCGGATCGCTCACTTCCGGATCATGCGGCACATCGTTGGTCAAATGTGCCTGGCGGCTCTTGGCGATGTGGCCGATCTTGAACTCGCCCATCTTGATTCGGCTGTGTCCGCCGTCGATGTGGGTGTAGACCCCGGCACTGGCTTCCAATTCCAGTACATTCTCCGCTCGGTTGAGTGTCCAGATCCGCGCAAAGGCCACGCCCAGATGCCGGACGAGCGCTTCGGTACATTCCTGCAGGACGGCGCGCAAGGGCTCGCTGCCGATGAGCGCTTCTCCAACGTCGGCACGCAAAGTTACCAGTCGGGCGTACTGCGCCAGTTCTTCTTCGGTCCGCATGGGAATGTCCTGGTGTTGATCGGCGTCTAGCTTCTTGGCGGTGTTCACGTTCGACCAATCCCTTCCGTCGCGGTGGTTTTCACGGGAACATCTCCCGAGGTGACTAGGCTCTTCGGGTCCGCCAGTTGAGGAGCGGTACGGGGAGAGAGATTTAGCAGCGCCCGGATTTGGCTGCGCGTCTGACCCAGCGACGTAGTGAGGTAATTGGCACCGGCCGCCCGCATCCGCACGAGGACCTTGTCGTAGTGCCGTTGATCTCCCCAATAACCCACGACGATGGGCAGTTCCGCGAACCGCTTGCGCAAGCGCTTGCACAGGTAACGAGCCTGGACAAAGCCGCCCGGCAGGACCGCGACAAACACCAACGCGGGATTTTCCTCCTTGATTCGCGTCTCGATCTCGCCGGGCAACGACTTGGTGGATACCGCTTCAACCTTGCACCCGTTCGATCGCAGGAGTTGGGCGAGCATCGTGAGCGACAATTCCTCAGCCTCATGGTGCGCGGGACAGGCAAGGATCAAAAAGGGTTCGGGCACGGGCGCCGTCGGGCTTTCGGGAAGGACGGTGGGGCGGCCATCGGACCCGACTGTGAGAACCGTCCCCAGCTCAGCTGCTTCTGAAATACAAGTATCCAAATGTTGAGTGATGTCCCTTGTTCCCTGGAGGATGAAGCCCTCGTCTTCAGCGCTGAGGCCGGCATCTTTCCGGTCGCGGCGAGCGAGTGCCAGGGCTGGAAGAAGCACTTCATCGTAGGCAGCCTCCTTTCCGTGGGTCTTGGCGTACTCGACCGCCACTTGTTGCGCTTCGGCCTGGTCCCGGGCCAAAAGGCGTTGGTAGTAGGCGACGTGGGGCTCCAGCGCCGGTTTGTCCCCCAGGAGCATCGCGAAGAAACGCAGGCGCGGCATGTGCTGGCCGAGCGTAACCAGACAGACGGTCATCGGGGTGGCGAGAACCAATCCAATGGGCCCCCAGATCCAGGTCCAGAAAGCCGCCGCCACCAGTAAGGCGATTGGCGACACGCCGGTGCCATGTCCGAAAAGCAACGGCTCGACGACATTCGCAGTGACCAGTTCGAGAACCCCGAAGAAAGCCAGCACAAGGATCGGTTGCGTCCAGCCCGGCGCAACGGCGAAGGCCAACGTCAAAGGCAACGTCAGCGCCACCAAGCTACCGATGTACGGCACAAAACGAAGTAACATGGCGAGAAAGCCCCAGAGGAAGGCATAAGGGACACCTATAATAAAAAGACCGACGGCGAAAAGGACGCCGAAACTGACGTTGATCAGCATCTGGGTCAGCAGAAAACGGCTAACCCGTTGGGCGGCATCGACGAGCACCCGGGTGGTGCCCGTCAGATGTCCGTGGCCCAAAAGTGCGATAACACGATTGCGCAAATCCTCCCGCTTGATCAGCATGAAGATGACAAGAATAGTGACCAGACCCGATTGCGCCAGCGGTTCGAGGACAAATCCCCCCGCGTTGGCCACTTGTTCAAAGCCGGAAGGCTCCTGCGCCTGAATGACGACGACCTTTTCCTTGGGGGCGGGACCTACGTCGGCCGCTTCCTCCTTGGTCTCTCCTTTGAAGATCTCCCGGACCATCTTTAGAAAGTCCGAGAACGGCCCCGCGCCGGCCCCGCGCAGCCCAGCGATCTTGACATCAATCTCCTTGCGGTGGGTAGGCAGCTCGCTCGCTAAATGATGGATTTGCTCGACAACGATCCAGCCCACCAAGCCGAATAGAAGAAACGTGAGCAACACGGTGACAAAAACCGCAGGGATCCGGGTCAATCCGTTCCGCTGGATCGCGGCGACGACGGGCGTCAACACAAAGGTGAGCAGAATCGCCAGCGCAAGCGGAACGATGACGGTCTTGGCGAAGTAGAGTAAGGCAACGATCAGAACGATCGCCAGAAGAGGCTCCAGGTAAGTAAAACGCGAGCGAAAGCGGGTCAACGCCATATAGAGTCTCTTCGCATGTAAATTCTCCACGGGAATGTGGATCGTCTGATAGAAAGGAACCCGAATTGAAAGAGCAAATTCGATGCCAACTTCAATTGAAGCTTCTGCGGTTGCCGGCACAGCATGTGCTGAAAGTTAGCAGCCAGATACGAAAATAGAGGAAGGTGCCTAGGATCGCTGAAACAATAACTTCCGTGCCAAACTGCAACCTTGCGATATTGTAACGGTTGTGGTCGTGCCTCGTGACAGCTGGTCGTGGTAAGGTGAAGTCTCCTTTTCCG
>JBBREX010000165.1:0-6263 GCA_038225245.1 Fimbriimonadales bacterium
TCGCAGGAATGGGCGGCGGCAATTTCGACCTCTTCAACCAAGAAGCCTGGGAATATATCAACGGCCGCAAGGGAGTCATTATCGATGTTCGCAATAATGGTGGCGGCAATATCAGTGACCGCCTGATCGACGAGATCGAGCGCATTCCCCACAGCTACTATGTAGACCGCGATGGGGAACCGGAAATGGCCCCCGAGCAATCTTGGAATCTGCCAACCGCCGTGCTTCACGCTCAGACCAGCTTTTCCAACGCCGAGATGTTTCCTTACGCGATGAAGCAGCGAAGGCTGGCGACCCTCGTCGGCATGCCCACTCCCGGATACGTCATCTGGACTTATGGCTTGCAGCTGGTCGATGGTACCAATGCTCGGATGCCGACGGCGGGGGTTTATCGGCTCGATGGCTCGCCGCTGGAGAACATGGGCCAGCAACCGGACGTGCGGGTGGACTTATCCAATGAGGACTACTTTGCGAATCGAGACCCTCAGCTCGACGCCGCCATCGACCTGCTCTTGAAGGAAGTGGCGAAAAGACGGTAGTGCCGGGCATCTGCATCCTGCCGATGGTCGCTTGCGGCTTGCAGCCATGCCCCTTGGCGAACACGCAGTTGCTCCGCTCGATGACGGGTGGACTGAAGTCCGAAGTCCAAAGGCGGGTGAAGCCCGCGCTCCAGAGGGTCAAAAAACACCGGTTCAGGTCGAGGTTCGAAGCATCAACGAACCGGATTTTTCGCCAAACCCGAAACTGTTCCTCCGATACCGATCGAAGCGCCATCAGGACAAAAGGCTAGTGCGTCCGCATGCCCGATATGCCGGTTGAAAATTTGGAGCAATGCGCCCGTTCGGGCGTTCCAAAACCGCACCGCGGAACTGGTGGAACTGGCGAGGACCGAACTATCCGGCGAGAACGTCACGCTTAGCACGGTCCCAGGATGATCGAGTATGCGCAGAAGAGTTCCGGTCGCAGCGTCCCAAAGGTGGACGCGTGCGTCCAGTCCACCAGACGCGATAGTATTCCCGTCCGGAGAATACGCAACGCAGCGAACGATACCACTGTGACCGGTCAAAGTGCGTAGCAAAGTTCCGGTAGCGACATCCCAAAGGCGAACGTCGTAATAAGCGGTCGCGCAGGCGAGGGTCCTGCCATCGGGTGAGAACGCAACCCCTTCGACAGCCCTGGGATGTGTGAGCGTTCGCAGAAGCGCGCCCGTGCGCCAGTTCCAAAGCCTGGCGGTAGCGTCGTTCGAGCCTGAGGCCAGGGTCGAGCCATCGGAGGAAAAGGCAACGCTCCATATCTGCCCTGAGTGCTGATTGAACGTTCGCAACAGGCTGCCGGTCGAGGCGTCCCACAGGTAGACGAGGTAATCGGTGGCTCCTGCGGAAATGACGCTGCCATCCGGGGAGAAAGCCACACACTGAATTCCATACATCGGGCCGGTGAGACTGCCCAAAAAGCCGCCGGTACTCGCGTTCCATAGCCGAACCGTGCCATCGCCCGCGCCTGACGCGAACATGTTTCCGTCGGTCGAGAATGCCACGCCAGTCACAGGGCTCCCATGGCTTCCAAGCGTTCTCTGCGGCAAACCGGCTCTCCAGTCCCAAATCTTGATCGTTCGATCGCTCGATGCCGAAGCGAGAATGTTCGAATCGGGCGAAAATACTGCGTGGTTCACACCGGCGCCATGCTTGGCGAGCGAACGAATAAAGGCGCCGGTATGAGCGTCCCACAGCCTAATCGTGTGATCTTCTGCCGCCGAGGCCAAGATGGCGCCATCGTAGGTGAACGCTACGCTCCAAACTGCATGCCTATGTCCGCGAAGAATATTTAGCAACGCACCGGTGAAGGGGTCCCACAGCCGGACAGTGTAATCCGATGAGGCCGAAGCGAGCGTGCGTCCATCGGGCGAAAATGCGACACCATTCACCCAATCCGTATGGCCGTTGAGAACCCGTAGAAGCGCTCCGGTGCCCGCATCCCAAAGCCGAATAGTGTGATCCCACGAGCTGGAAGCGAGCATTGTGCCATCTGGCGAAAATGCCACGCCAGTAACAGGTGATGTATGCCCGGTGAGCGTTCGCAGCAGCGCCTTGTTGCGCCAGTCCCACAACCTAAGCGTGTAATCCCAAGAGCCTGATGCGAGCGTCGAACCCTCAGGCGAAAAGGCGATCTCCGCGACTCCATCTCTATGGCCGAAGAGCGTCGTCAGCAGAGTGCCGGTCCGCCAGTCCCATAGCCTAATAATGTCATCACCAGTCGCGAGGGTCGCGCCATCCCGGGAGAAGGCAACGCTGCGCGTCGCCGTCATGGCCGGCAGGCTTAATGTTCGAAGCTGATGACCGGTATTGGGGTCCCAAATGCGTACGGTCCCGTCGTAAGAGGCCGAGGCGAGCGTTGAGCCGTCCGGCGTGAATGCCAGCTTGACAACGAAATCAGTGTGACCAGGAATTTGCCACTGCCATGCAGGCGGCCCTTGGGCGCTGGCATGGCTAACCGCGACCAAGGTGCAGGTAGTGCAGGCCAAGGTCATGATATTGCGCTTGAGTTTCATTGTCCGTCGCTCTCTTTAAAGACATGGTATCGCAGTTCCGCATGAAGTCGTCCTTTCCAAGTAAGAATTCGCTTGGGTAAGTAGGGTTTTGGCGATATGTTGCAAAGCCCGCCCGGCTTCGCAGCCGGGTCTTAGTTTTCTCAACCGGAAGCATACGCCTTTTCAAATTTCCACGAACTTCGGGACACGACCTCTTATTAGGCCTACTTGCTCGAGCCTTTCGGCAACGTCACCGTAAACGTGCTGCCCCGGTTTAAGGCGCTCGTCACGAACACCTTCCCCCCGTGCGATTCGACGATATGCTTTACGATGCTCAAGCCCAGGCCAGTGCCGCCGCTCGCCCGCGAACGTCCCTTATCCACCCGGTAAAACCGTTCGAAGATGCGCGGCAGGTGCTCGGTCGAAATGCCGATGCCCGTATCGCTTACCCGCATCTGAACGTTCCCTTCCAGTTCGGTGAGCTCTACGTGCACCTCGCCCTCGCTCGTGTAGATGATCGCATTATCGATGAGATTAATGGCCACTTGGATCATCTGGGCGGCGTTTGCCTCTAGGGGCAACTCGGAAGGAGCGGTAAGGCGCAACGTGAGTCCCTTTGCCAGCGCCTTTTCCTCGAGCTGACCCACCACTCCTCGCACGATCGTCACCAGATCGCAAGTGTTCTTGCGAACCGGGTTTGATTCAGAGGCGCTGAGGATGAGCAGATCGTTGGAGATGAGGGTGAGGCGATCTACCTCGTCGATGATTTTCTGCAGATACCGCTCGCGCAGCTTGGCGTCCGAATCGGATTCGAGGAGGGTCTCCGACATCGCGCGGATGCTCGTCATGGGGGTTCGAAGCTCGTGTGAGACGTTGGCGACAAAGTCTTGCCTGACTCGCTCCAGCTTGCGGAGGTCCGTAATGTCGTAAATGGTGAGGAACACCCGCTCGCCGTCCTCGCTATCGAACCACGCCCTTGCCAGGGCGACCCGCTCTTCGGGGTAGCTAAAGCTCAACTCCGCAGTCTGCACGGCCTTGACTTTCGCCGCCTCGGCGACCAGTCGCTCGAGATCATAGGATAGGGTGACGGCGAGGACGGAGCGTCCAATCGGCCTTTCGAATCGGAAATTCGTCACCGCGCTTTTGTTGGCATATTCGATGACGCCCTTTGCATCGCAAATGAAGATCGCGACGTCGAGACCGTCGGCAAGAGCATCCACCGCTTGCCTTTGCCGCGAGATTTGACGATCGAGCAAATCGGCCCGAGTCTTCGACGCCCGCTCAGACTCGCGGAGCTCTGCGAGCAGACGTGCTGCTCGATAGGAAACGAGAAGCATGCAGACCCCCGCCCCTACAACAATCCAGTCCTTCCAGCTGCGAGCCAGAACGTCGAATGCGGAGAGGAACGCGAGTCCCAGTAAGACCACGCCGAACACCGGGGCAAGACGCACCAACGGATCGTTTCCACGCTCTTTCGTCACTTGATAGATTTGGGACGAGTGAGCCATCCGTTTTCGACCCCCTGAATGTAAACTGCACCCATGGCCAAGATCCGCTCCACTACCGTCGTCGGCGTTTGTCGAAACGGGAAAACCGCGATCGCCGCCGACGGACAGGTGACCTTCGGAGAAGCGACGATTCTGAAAAGCACGGCGAAAAAGGTTCTTCGCCTCGCCGGCGGGAAGGTAGTTTGCGGCTTCGCCGGATCGGTGGCCGATGCGCAGGCCCTTCTCGATCGATTCGAGGCCAAGCTCGAAGCATATTCGGGGAGCTTGCGCCGGGCTGCCGTCGAATTTGCCAAGGACTGGCGGACCGACAAGGTTTTGCGGCAGCTCAACGCGATGATGTTGGTGGCCGATCAGGAGGGCCTGCTGCTGGTTAGCGGTGATGGCAACGTACTGGAGCCAGACGATGGGGTTTCGGGGATCGGCTCGGGCGGACCCTTCGCCTTAGCGGCGGCGAGAGCTTTGATCAGCCATACCGACCTCGATGCGGAGTCAATCGCTCGCGAGGCGCTCATCATTGCGGGTCAGATCTGCGTGTTCACCAACGATCAGATCACCATCGAGACCGTTTAGGTTGTGATTAGGCTTCGACCAGCTCTTGCTCGGCCGCTTTCGGCTCGGCTTCTTTCGGAGGCTGCTCAGCCGGTTCAGGGGTCTCGAGGGGGGCGTTTGGATCGAACACGTTGACATGTACCGTCGCATCGACGTCACGATGCAAATCGACATCGATCGGATGAGCTCCCAAGCGCTTGATCGGCTCTAGAAGGCCGACTCGCTTCTTTTCGACGCTCACACCTAGCTGTTTCTCGATTGCGTCAGCGACATCTTGCGCGGTAATCGCGCCAAAGAGCTTGGTACTGTCCTTCCCGACCTTGCCTTCGATACGAACTTCGCGTCCATGAAGCCTTTCTTTGAGAGCTTCCGCATCGGCCTTGGTCTCCGCAAGTTTGGTATCGAGCTTGACTTTGCGACGCTCCATCGCTCTCACTTGACCCTTCTCGGCGACTACCGCTAGCTTTCGCGGAAAGAGGAAGTTGCGGGCAAATCCGTCTGCCACGGTCACAATCTGGCCCTCTTTGCCGACTTTCGGCACAGTTTGATTCAGAATAACTTTCATTTGAAAAACCTATTTACGTATGCCGACGCCGATAGCGGGCGCATTGCCCTTCAATAACCGCTCCACGCCGAACCAGCCGGAAATCCCTCTTCCAAACTCGTACCTAGCTCGGACGTCCATTTGGGGACTATTGATTCCAAACAGATCACCACGCAGATATAGCCGAGGCGCAACAAGATAGTCTACCCCAACCCCTGGTTTGCTCGCGTAAACGCCGTATCTAAGGGACCCTTTGGTTCCAAATGGCTCGACTAGCTGAAGATTGACTTTGTTGCTTTCAAACGCATCGTAGAGGCCGAACGCCACCGTTTCGCCAAGCAAAGGAACTTTGATGTTCACGTCGGATCTCCAGTGAGTCGGCCGCGATTGTCGAATCACGTCGAATGATGCCTCTGCCAGCTTAAAGCCCGTGCTGCTCGCCTTGATCCGATCGGCGGCGCCCGTAAAACGCTCGATCAGTCTCTTTACATCGTCCGCCAGAGCATCCGCCTTCTCGGCGATCGCCACCGCCTTTTCGCTCAGAGCAACTCCATTTTGGCTGATGGTTTCGGCATTGGAAGTGATTCGAACACCGGTGTCACTCATCGTTTTCGTATTAGCGACAACATCCTTCATATTCGCCTTAAGCGCTGGATCGTTGATGAACGCGCTCATATTGTCGACCAGTTTTCGACCCGATTCGAGAGTTGCCTCCATGCGATCCATTACGCCGTCAAACCGCTTTTCGAGCTTGCCGCTTCGAACCAATTCGGCAATGCGGGTGCTCGTCGAGCGTAAGTCTTGCAGCACGAGGGTGCCTTGCGCCAACGCTTGGCGCAGACCGCCTCGATTTTCTGCGATCAATCCTTGAAAATTGTCTGCCAAGCTACCAAATTTTTTCGAAGTGTCCGATAGGCTTGTTAGCAAAGATTGCACCTGCCCCTTCAATTGCCCGTCCTCCGCGATCTTCCGAAAGGCAACCAGGGTCTTGTTGAGTTCATCCATGGTTTTTGTGGTGTCGGGCAGCAGACCTTGCAATGGCGAAAGTTTTTCGCCTGGAAACACGTCTCCTGGCCTAATAAAGCGCGCTTCTTCGGATGAAAGAGGAGCCATCAACTCGATCTGCCGATCGCCG
>JBBREX010000166.1:0-6221 GCA_038225245.1 Fimbriimonadales bacterium
GCCAGCAGCCGTTTCAAGAACGTAGCGGAGCCGTCGAACGACCAAGGCTGGGGCATGGCCTGCTCGTATACCCGCACCATCTCCTGCACGATCTTCAGGAGATCACCCTCGTCCTCGATGATCTGCACCCGTCCGTAGACGTGGACGGCGGCATAATTCCAGGTCGGGACGACTTGCTCTGCCTCGTACCACGTCGGCGAGGCGTAGGCGTGAGGCCCGGAGAAGATCGCCAGGGCGGTTTGTCCGGCTGCCTCCTGCCAATGCGGGTTTGTTCGTGCAACGTGACCGACCAGTGTGCCGTGCGGCCCGCTTGTCCGTTCGAGGAGAAACGGCAAGTGCGTGGCGAAGGGCAGCCCATCAACTTGCGTCATCAGCAGGCCGAAGCTGTTCTTCTCGATGAAGTCGTGCAGCTTGGTCAGATCGGTGTCGGAAAATGCGGCGGGTATGTACATTGGCGTTCGTCTCGATTTACGTTCAGGCGCATGGTTTCCTTTCGGAATTCGAGACGGCTTCCTCGTTGGCGGTTCGTCTCGCTGCTATTCAGATAAGATAATCGCCAAGTGACCGTAAGGCTCATCGTTGTTGTGGCGAGGCGTGATTGAAAAAGTGTCAGGCAATGGAGACGACTGTATGCCCCCTGTACCCGACCGCAGCACGTTCGAGAGCATTTACGCTGGGCAACCACCCTGGGACATCGGCAGGCCGCAAAAGGCGCTCATCGACGTTGCCGACCAGATAAACGGTTCGATTTTGGACGCAGGATGCGGCACTGGCGAGAACGCCCTGTACTACGCCAAACGGGGCTGCAAGGTGACGGGCATCGACTTCCTGGCCGAGCCGATCAACCGGGCGAAACAAAAGGCAATGGAGCGGAACCTGACAGCGACGTTCCTTGTGATGGACGCTCTGACGCTGAATCAACTTCCCGAAGTCTTCGACAGCGTGATCGACTCCGGGTTGTTTCACGTCTTCAGCGACGATGATCGGCGGCGGTATGTCGATGGGCTGGCTTCAGTCTTGAAACCGGGCGGCAAATTGTTCCTGCTGTGCTTCAGCGACAAGGAGCCGGGCGACCAGGGGCCTCGAAGAGTGTCGGAGAAGGAAATACGGGATGCGTTCGCCGAGGGCTGGGCCGTCGAAAGTATCGAGCCGACCCGGTTCGAGGTTCGGCCCGATTTGAAAGACTTCACGTTCAGCGAGGGAGGGCCGAGGGCGTGGTTCGTGGTGGTGAGAAGGTTGCCTTGACAGCGGGGTTTGCCGATTCGGTGGAAGGTCGTGATTTACATGCCGGGGGCAAGCCTCTGGCCTTTGCCTTGGCTTTTGTGGACGTGCCGGTACTGCCGGGGAATGACAGGAAGCCCAAGGGAGCGAATCCGATACGGCGGAAAAGTTGTGGAGAAATTGTGGAGAAGGACTTTGAGAAACAGAAAAGGACTTACGACTATTCGCCGTAAGTCCTTTTGCAGCATAGTGCCGGAGACAGGACTTGAACCTGCACTCCCATTACAGGAACCAGGCCCTCAAGCTAATCTGCGTCCACTTGCCCCGCACGGCATATATGCTTGTTTGGTGTGGGATCTCGTTTCTTTGTTAGAAGTTAGGTTACCATCACCAGGGCGATCGCATTGTACGCGCGTGGGGTCGGTGTGGGCAATAGTGTTAGCAAAATGCTAGCAAAAATCCGCCACGCAAAAATTGCGGGCGGAGCCTACTGCCACTCCGCTGCCACCTCAATCCCCTGCGATCAATTGTAACGGATTTCGGTGCTCGTGCTTCGAAGGTCCATTTCGAACTCAATCTCTTCGATGGGCGGCCGACTGAAATGCCAATGGACTCCGTGAATGGCGGCAGCACCCATACGGCTCAGGATGACTGTGGGTAACAACTCGGTGATCGAGTGGGCCGTGTAAATGTTGGCACATGTGACCATCGTCCACGCCAGGCCAAGATGTCGTAGCCTGCTCTCCATCAAGTCCATCACGAATCTCGCCTTGACGGACAGCCCCCGAGACGCCGTATCGCCGAGAGCTACGATTTCGTCTCGCGACAGAATCCCTTCCGGTAATTCGCCGGCGCCGGCGACCACGCACGTGGGCGGTCGATCGCCTGGACAGGGCTTTGTGAAGGAAAATCCGTACAGGACCGGTTCATTGGGCGGGTCGATGACGGGGGCCACGTTCGTCAGAGCGATCGGATTGACGCCATTGACAAACACGCCCCAGCCTTCGAGGATTGACTTGTATTCGGCATTGAAATTCGTAAAGCCCTGAAAACTGTACGGCCGGGGTGACCGTAGCGAGATCGCGCACAAAGCAGTCTTAGGGCGGCCCTGCTCGTGCAATGAACTCGCGATTTTCTGGAAGCCCGTTCGGTAAGCGACGGGCTGCTGGAATGTGACGTTGACGATTTCGAAGCCGAGGCTGGAAACGACTCCACATGAGTAAGGCGCAATTCCAGGCAGGAATCGATAGTTGCCGGTCGGGTGGTCAACAAGCTGCATGATTCGATTCTCCAGTCGGCATCGGGCAGCCGGTCGCTCGTGGTTTCGCTGTTATCACTTTGCGGATCGCCTTCATGGTGGCCTCGGCACGCATGTCAACGATCTTTTTGCCCCACTTGATTGTCTTTTCAACAGGGGCCAGTTCGATGCCGTTCGGAGAACCTCCTCCCAGGCTTGTGAACTACCTTCTCACGGCATCTTGATCTGAATGCGGCGGTATTCCATTTGGCCGCGGTCCCCCTCCAGGCCGATGGGGCCCGTTTCAGGGACGGCAAAGGCGGCTTCGAGAAGCTCGCCGTTACAGGTGCAGCGGGCCATCTTGCCCTTCACGACGATCTCGATTTGATTCCAATCCTGGGCCTTGTACTTCTTCAGATCCTTGTATGGTCCCGCCACCAGGTAGTCCCGGCACTGGAGCTGGGGCCGGCGCATGAAGATGCCGCTGTCGGCATTGACGCTGGCGCGGAATTCAAGCTTGAGGACGAAGTCCTTCGGGAATTCCTCCACGGTGTCGAGCTGCGCAATCAGCCGGTCCTTGCCCTTGGGGAAGTTCACGGTGAGAATCCCATCCTTTGCGGAGTAACGGCCGTTGTCGCTCGACTCGGTCTTGCCGTCGAACTTCTCCACGACCGCACGGACATTGGGAGACTTCTTGTCCGCCTTGGCGCGGAAGCACCAGCCGGTGAGGTCCTTGCCGTTGAACAGGCTGCGGAATCCCGGGTCCGGTTGCCAATCGCCTGCGTACAGCGTGTTGTTCAGGATGAGGGCGAGAAACGTGAACAGCAAGTTGCGAAGTCGCATGATCTTGGCCCAATGCAACCGAGGAGTGTGGCAGTAGAAAGCGCCCGCGCCCCCGCCTGCACCAGGCGACTCGGTTCTTCGCGCTCGCACGCCGTGAAGGGCAGTCTTCACATCCTATTCTGCGTAGCGTTCGCGGAAAGTGTGCTCACGCCATCCTCGTCGATGTAAGCGATGCAGATATTCGAGCCGGGATCAGAACAGGCCGTGAATGGCCCGCCCCGTGCTTGCTCGAAGGGAGAATCCATCCGGGCTGATCCCAGAATCCGGTGGAATGTCCAGAGCGTGGAATAGCGTCGCAGCGAAGTCCTCCGGCGACACGGGGTTGTCCTGCACATACGCCGCCCGAGAATCCGAGGCGCCGTAGACCGCGCCGGCTCGAACTCCGGCGCCCGCCAGCATGGCCGAGTAACAATTCGGCCAATGATCGCGACCGATGGCTGATCCGCCGCGGCTGATGCGCGGCGTTCGGCCGAATTCTCCCACGAGGACCACCAGCGTGGTGTCGAGCAAGCCGCGCTGTTCGAGATCTTCGATGAGCGCGGAGACCGCCTGATCGCAGCACGGCATGGCCCAGCCGAGGCCGTTCCAGCCGTTGCCAAAAATGTCGATACCGGCGTTGCCGTGCATATCCCAGGTTTCGACACTGAGGAATCGATCTCCGGGCGCGAGGCCGCACCAGGCCACGACATTCGCCAACCGAACACCCGCCTCGATCAACCGACGGGCCAGGAGAAGATTCTGTCCCAGGGGATGGCGGCCATAACGATCACGAACCGAAGCGGGTTCTCGTTCAATATCGAACGCTTGTCGCGCCAGGGATCCTGAGAGCAGATCGTAAGCGCGTTGCCGGGAACGCAACATCGCATCGCCGCCCGGAAGGGGACGTTGGTACGATTCGAGTTGGGTGAGGAGATCTCGTCGAGTCTGAACGCGACCCGGCGTCAGCCCGTCGGACGAATCAAACGCCCGTACGCGGAAACCCGGTGTCGCCGGATTATCGTCGTGCGTCATGCCGATGAGTAGGGGTGCGTCGGCCATGCCAAGGAAACCGCCCGTCAAGTAGGTTGCATCCGGCGGCATCGCTCCACCGCCGAACTTTTGCAACCATACCTGGGACGGAACACTCGCTTGCGACGGCCGCAGCTTGCTCACGATCGTTCCAAATGAAGGAGCGTTTAACGCGGGAAGAGATTGCCCCGCCAACAGCATCCGGTTGGCAACGTCGTGAACGGGAACACGATGACTCATGGACCGAATCACAGCATATCGGTTCGCCAAACGGGCCAGGCGAGGCATCAGTTCGCCGACTTGAAATCCAGGTACCGACGTTGCGATGGGTCGATACGGGCCACGAATTTCTGCCGGACTATTCGGCTTGGGATCCCACGAATCGAGTTGACTCAGGCCGCCATACTGAAAAATAAAAATGCATGATTTCTCGCGTGCCGGTCGTTTGGACGCTGCTGTAGTTGCTTCCAGAAATTGGGGCAGCGTCAGGCCCAGCGTCGATATCGCTCCAGCCTGGAGCACCTGTCTCCGAGTTAGACCAAGACACTGCGAGGAATAGTGAAGCATTGAATCGCACCAGAAAATAAGTTCTGACGCATCGGTAACGTCGCCATCGAAGGCACGCTTGTTGCCGCCCATCTTACATGGAAAAGCGTGGTCTTCCAATGGGAACCTCCGTGATGCGACCTGGCTCGTACAATTCCTGAGTGATGACCGGGTTCCCGTCGAAGGTCGATTCGAGAATTTCATGCCCTGAACACGGTGTCAGCTTCTGAACGGCAACATTGCCGAATTCCTGATCCCTCCGAACGAGGCGACAATGAATTTCAAGCATGCCTTTATTCACGCATGGCTATTGCCCGTACTCCTCGTCGGTCCGACCAGACCGGTGCAGGCCGTCGACAAGCCCGCGGCCGACACCGAGTTGGCCAAGCTTGCCGCTGGCATGAAGCCCGGGACCTGGGCGGAGTTGACGACGGCCAACTACACCGCCGAATTGTTGCGGGTGCAAAACGGCAACATCCTCGGCTACACCGACACCGCCGTCTGGCATCCCAAGACGCAGCAAGTGCTGTTCGTCGGCCAGGGGCATTACGCCGCAGTCAAGTTCATCACCTATTCCGCCGCCGCCAATTCGTGGAAGCTCATGCCCACGCCGGTTTGGTGGGCTGGCGATGCAAAGACCGGCAAAGGCCCGATCGGTCACGCCTACCAGAACAACACCATCGACCCGGCACGCGGCATTCTCTTTCATCACCAGAGCGCCACGCGACTGGTCCACCGCTACGAAATCGCCAAGGACGAATGGACCACGCTCCCCGAAATCAAAGGCGCCGCCACAGGCCACGGCACCGCCCTGGCCTATTTTCCCGAGCGTAAAGGGTTGGTTCGAGTCTACGGCGGTGCAGTCCACTTCTTCGATGAGGAGAAAAACACCTGGGTGCTGCTCAAGGACCGCTTCCCGATGGGCCCCTACCACAACATCGCCAAATACAACGCGGTGGACAAATCCGTGATCTTCGGCGGCGGCAACGGCAGCAAGCTGCTACACCGCATTGACGCTCAGGGCAACGTCACGCAGCTCAAGGAGGCGCCGTTCATCATCCGCATCAGCAGCACTGTGACCGCCATCGACCCGGTCAGCGGCGACCTCCTCGTCGTCAGCTCGGAGGACAAAGGCAAGTTTCACGCACTGGACGTGAAGAAGAATGAATGGCGGCAGTTGCCCGACGCGCCGATCTCGGAAGGGGCCAGCGCGTCGATCGACGCGCATGGCGTGACCTTGTACTTTTCCAATCGGCCGACGAAGGTGTTTTTATACAAGCACGCGAAATAGCGATGTATTCTGGAGCACCAAATGAGTCAGAATAAGGAATTTGTCTTTGCGTTGCTGTGTTTTGTCGCGGTAACG
>JBBREX010000167.1:0-6171 GCA_038225245.1 Fimbriimonadales bacterium
ATTTCCAGGACCATTACAACAAACACAGACCCATTTGGGGCTCGGCGGCCTAACCCCAGCGAGCTTTAAGAAAGGGTTGCAAGCAACAATGGAGACGGCGATCCTACATTCCTAGAGTGGAAAGAAATCGGGGACTGGTCACAAGCATGGCCGTATCGCTCACTGGAAGGATACGTACGTCGAAGGCGATATTTCCACCCAATGCCATCGAAGGCTTTTGGAGCACGTTCAAAGGCGGGTTGAAAGGCGTTTACAAGCACGTCGGCATCGGCTATCTCGATTCGTACGTGAACGAGTATTCATTCCGGTACAACCGGCGGCATAGCGAAGTCCCGATGTTCCAGCATTTCCTAGGGCAGCATAAGCAACTGGGATGGTGGACGCCATACAACGAGCGGAGATAAAGCTATTTGAACATTCTTCTGAGGACCTTGTAGACCTCGTCATCGTTACGTCGTTCCACAATAAGGATTTTTAGGGCTTCGGTTTCGACCCCGTAGATTATCCTAAACTCGCCTTGGTCCACTTTCTTGAAGCTGGCGTAACCGGAAACGTTCGTGGCATCCCCTGGAAATGGATTTCCACACAACTGGTCTATTTTTTCCGAAAGTTGGCGTAATTCCTTTCCGCTACGCTTGCTGAGAAATTTTTCAGCTTGACTAGAAATGTCAAGCGTTAGTTGCATTGCGCATTTTGTCTAGAAGCTTCTTGCTGGCATCGGGGCCGATAAACCCCCCGCGCTTTGCCTTTTGCGCACGATCCCCCATGCGCTTGCTAACCTTTGCCAGGGCTTCATCAAACTGCGCCTTCGTGTATTGAGGCTCGCTCTTTTTAGCCTTTGATTTTTTCGCTGGTTCCGGCTCAAGCTTTGGAGCTGTGCAAGCAGCCGAGATCCCCACGGATAGCCCAATGTCATAGGTTCCTTGGTTCTCGTTTCCAGTCTGTATATATAGATTTGTAGATATCTCTCGAAGCGCCATATTCTTTCTTTCCTAGGTTTCTACCAGTCTTCTTCTTTGCTAATTCCAAGCGTCGCCCGAATTTGGGGATGAATTGGAATCGCGGCTCCAAGCACCGATTCATGGTCCTGCATGACCTTACGCAGCATGATTACCATTACCTTCGCATGCTCCCAACTCATTCGGATACATCCAACCGATGTTGGGCTTTCGGTGCTTCCGGCCGTATCGGGTCTGCGCGTGAGATGCAGGGCCGCATCATATGGCCCTAGCGTAATTTGAACGCCGTCGCAATATATGTCGGGAACCGGGCCCGAGTCTTCACTCATCTAGTTTTTTTATTCCGTTTCTTCAGGTTTGCATTCCGTATACCCATGATAGGATGGCGCTGTAGCTCAATGGATAGAGCGGGGCTCTCGTAAACCTCCAGGTCCGGGTTCGAATCCCGGCAGCGCCATCATCTCACTACGAGCCATCCCATCAAGGCCACCCGACTTTTTTCTGAAAAAGTCCGGCAACTCTTTACTATTATTAGACTACGGGAAAGGAATTCTTGCCCAGAGTTCTTAAAAAAGTGCACAATGCCTGCACAATCCGGTAAATTTACCTGCCCTAGCAATCCTTCTCACCATTTGCACAATCCTGCCTCCCATCGCCCGCCTGCTGGAAGCTAGCTTACCTACCGTGAGGGGATAACCACCAGAATCTTTTTCATCTGTTGTCTCCTTGCGCTCCTTTATAAGGTGGCGCGTGTATTTCAACAGCGATTCTTTCGCTCTATCCTAAATCAGAGCTAGCTAATAAATGAACGAATTCTGAATAACTGAGAATCCGCTCCCTTCCCTAAAGTTTAATCGTCCTTAACCTGCAAATCGACCATAAGGACACGGATGTGGCAGAACTGGCAGGAAACCTTTGGGAGTTCAACCTGGCGAAGGTCGTGGTCGTGGACGTCACGGATGACTACACGCTCATGCAGCCTCCGCTTCCTTCAGCGCTTTACCCGGTGCTGACGGAAACTTACATTCCTCGCTATCGGCTCATCGACCAGCTTCCCGATGCGATGCTGGTCGAGGGCTATCTCTACGATTGGCACGAAAAACCCTCGGACGAGATGGGGAGCTGGTATGTGGGAGTGGTTAAGCGCGATCTCGCCTATGAGGTGGCGGAAAGAGTATTAGGAGACCCTCCCTCCGCCTTTATTTGACCCGATCGGCAATCGCGCGGCGAATCATCGCTTCCACGATCTCCTCGCCCCGAGGATTGTATTCGCCTGACTCGATCTTTGCTTTAAGCTCGGAAACCATATCCTTCCGATCGCCCATCGCAAGGACGTCAGCGGTTATTTGTTCGATCAAGGCGGCGTCTTCGAGCTGGATTCTAGCTTTGAGATCGGCGTCGGAATCGGCCGCGTGGGTGTCTTGAGGGTGAACGGCAGCGCCGTTGTGCAGTGCTTTCTTCATCTCCATGTCTGATATGCGCATCTTTGCCTCCAATATGCTAACGCTTTCAGACAGGCAACCCGGCTTTCTCTTGACTGAGACCCATAGGCTTTGCGCTCGAGGAGTCGCCTCCAAGATTGCCTTTTTCTGCTGTGGACGCATAACGCCCAGTATCGTTATCGGTACCTTGCTCCTCGATCCTCAGGGCTGAATCGACTTTTTTACAAAAATCATACCAAACCCCTCACGGCAAGGTTCCCAGTACAATAGGACGATACCGCACAGGATGAAGTTATGCCTAGATATCATCGACTCGGAAACCTCCCGAAAAAGCACCATATCCAATTTCGAAAGCCCGACGGCAGTCTGTATGCGGAACAGCTTTTCAGCACGCGCGGATTCAGCGGCCCGATGTCCACGATGTACCACATCAACCTCCCCACCGAGGTGCAGGCCTGGAAAGACGAGGGTGACGTTCGCCCGAAGTTCCTCGATGCAGAGCCGTTGCGCCACCGCCATCTGAAAACACGCCAGATGAAGCCGTCCGGTAACGCGGTCAGCGGCCGGATCGCTCTGATGGGCAATCAGGATGTGATCTGGTACCAAGCTTGCGTCGGCGAGCAGATGAAGGACTTCTACAAGAATGCGGAGGGCGATGAGGCGCTCTTCATGCACGACGGCGGGGGCGTTATGGAGTCGATGTTCGGCGAAGTCGCGTTTTTACCAGGGGACTATCTCGTAGTCCCGCGAGGCACCATTTATCGCATTCGATTTGATGCGCCCTCGCTCGAGCGAGGGATACATATGCTGGCCATCGAGAGCCACGGGCCGATCGAGATACCAAGACGCTATCGCAATGACTTCGGCCAGATTCTCGAGCATGCGCCCTATAAAGAACGCGACTTTCACCCGCCCGCGGAACTGAAAACTTACGACGAGAGAGGCTCCTACGACGTGATCGTAAAGGCGCGTGGCCGCCTGACGCGCTATACCTATGGCTTCCATCCTTTCGACATCGTGGGCTGGGACGGGTATGTGTTTCCATACTCATTCAGCATCCACGATTTTCAACCGATCACGGGCAAGCTCCATATGCCGCCCCCGATTCACCAGACATTCCAAGGCCATAACTTCGTCATCTGCTCGTTCTGCCCTCGAATGCTCGACTTCCACCCAGACGCGGTGCCCATCCCTTACAATCACTCCAACGTCGACTCTGACGAAGTGCTTTATTATTGCAACGACAAGTTCGGATCCCGAAAGGGGATTGAGGAGGGTTCTATTACTTTGCACCCGTTAGGAATTCCTCATGGACCCCAGCCTGGTGCGGTCGAAAAATCCATCGGAGCGACCAAAACGGATGAGCTCGCGGTCATGCTCGATACCTTCCATCCCTTGATGCTCACCAAGGAGGCTCTCAGTCTCGAAGACGAGGATTACTGGAAGAGCTGGCAAAAGAAGGGCGCTATGGATTCGGTTCCGCAAGGAACGCCGGTGTTGACTGGCGATTAGAAACCAGCGCATTTCCTTCATGGAGTGGATTCTTACCGATTGTTGTACAATTATTGTCTGTCGGAATGGACCGAGCTAGCCTATGCGTTCAATGCGATCGTTTTTCTGTTTTTTTGCAGCAGCTATGGCTTCTCTCACGAGTTGCAGTCTTTCGAAATACAGCTTGACCGCCATTGGAAGCGAACGCAATTATTGTTATCCAACGGCCATAAACTCTCAAGGCCAGGTAGTAGGTAATCGGGGTGAGCAGGCTTTCTTGTGGGATCGAATGCGTGGGCTCCGAAATGTCGGGCTGATGTCTCATACAACAAGTTCGGCACATGGGATTAATGATGCAGGCATCGTCGTTGGGGGTCTGGATTATGGTGGGTTGCTACACGCTTCCGTCTGGCAGAGCAACGGACACTTTACCGAGCTAGGCACGATAACCCGATATGATAATGTAGCTTACGACATCAACGAATCAGGACAATTCATCGGTAACTATCATCACGCAGATTTTGGCTACTTGGCGTGGGTAGATACGGGACCCGGGATCAAGAGACTGCACTCATATGGTCAGAGTTACGCTACGGCGATCTATAACGTTGGGCAGATAGCGGGCGGAGCCACCACTAGAACCGGCTTCCATGCCGTCATCTGGACGATCTTTGGAGAGCTCCGAGACCTCAATCGCAGATCTGAATACAGTATCGGATATGGCATAAATGACCTGGGCGATGTGGTTGGCGACGCGTATGATATCTACGGCCACGAGACCGCGCATATATGGCTGGCAGATGGAAGAGAATTCGACCTAGCGCTTCCTTACAGCGAAGCAACTTCCATCAACAATCGCGGCGAAGTAACTGGCAATTTTAACAATGCGGCGTTTATCTGGACTCAGCAAACAGGAGTTGTAAGCCTGAACAGGCTGCTGGATGAGTCGGGACAAGGTTGGTCCCTTGAGAAGGCTATCGCCATAAATGACGCAGGCCAAATCGTCGGCATGGGCCGTATCCTAGGCTCAAGATATGACCGAGCGTTTTTGCTTACTCCTCATCCTGGCTAGATTGATCACTTAGGTACTGACTACGATTATGTCCCGGCTGCCACCCTCTGCAGCAAAGCCTCCATGCGGCCAACCAGAATCGGCTGATCGAAGTGGGACAAGAAATAGCTCCTCCCAGACGCCCCCATCTCCGCTCGCTCGTCTTCGCTCATCGAGAGGAGTTTTCGAATGGCGTCGGACAAGGCTGCCGCATCCTCCGGTGGCGTAACCAAGCCGGCACTTGCTTCTAAGATCGTGGCGGCGGCGTCTCCTGCCACCGCGCAAATGATCGGCTTGCCGCAAGCCAAATAGGCAATCGTTTTCCCAGGAATAGTGATTTCAAACAGCGGATCGCATTTGAGATGAATGAGGAGCGCATCCGCCCAGGCAAAGTAGCGTTTCATGTCATCTTCGGCTTGGCGTTCGATGAATTTGACGTTTGCCGGAGCTTCCTTTGCCAGGCGAGTCTTTTCGACTCCGTCACCGATGAACACGAATTGGACGATTGGGTCACTCTCAAGCAAGCGGGCAGCTTCTATTACGGAGTCGAGCGCCTGCGCGGTACCCAGATTTCCGGCAAATACCACGTTGAACTTGCCGGCCATTCCCGACTCCTTACCCAAGTCTGGCTCCCGTAACACCGGATGATAAACCTCCCCATCAGCCCAGTTTGGAATGACCTCGATCTTGGAGCTTGCAACACCCTTCATTACGAGATTTGTCTTAAATCCTTGGGAAATCACGGAAATAGCGGCTGCCTGTGCATAAACGAATCTTGCCATTGCAGCCAGCATTCTGACCGCCCCCGGTTTGGAAAGCATGCCAGAAGCGGCCACACTTTCCGGCCACATGTCCTGTATTTCGTAAACGAATGGGATACCGCGCAGCAATCCAATCCACCATGCCGGAATGCCTATTGTGAGAGGAGGATGATAGACGTACATCACGTCCGCTCTGCCGCAAAGCCAGGGTCCTAGGCAACTTGCTGAAATCATGAAACTTAGATAGTTAAGACCTCGCCAGAAGGCGGACTTGCTGTGATCCGGCACCAGCGGAACTCTGATCACCGTGACGCCATCGATCGTCCCGATCTGCCAAAGCTTCTGGCGGTAGCCGGGAAACAATTTGCCTTGGGGATAGTTTGGAAACCCCGTGAGCACGGTAACTTCATGACCTTTCTCCACCAAGCTCTTCGCCAGTTGATGAACTTTAAAACCCGGCTCGGGAG
>JBBREX010000168.1:0-6148 GCA_038225245.1 Fimbriimonadales bacterium
ATGAATAAGGGTATGAATATCCATCATGAACAAGCAGCTGGGCAAGCGAATCGTTATTGGCCTGATGAGCTTGGCCTTAGTGCTTGGAGGCTACCGAGCATGGCAAAGCTACATCCGGGACCCCGGCGGAATTGGCTCCGCTGATACCGAGGGAATGATCGCCGCCATTGAATATTCGAATGGAGGTTCGCGTGCGGTGGTTATTCAGCGGGACGGCTCGGTCGCCGAGAGCGGGAATTACCGCTCCGGTGTAAACGATCGAGAAATCGTGTGGCAGCCCGACGGCAATCGTATTTTTTTTTCCAGCGATCGAAACCCCAAAGACGGCTTCCAAATTTTCAGGTGGAAGCCCGGCCGCGATCCCGAACAACTCACCTCAGGGTCGCGAAGTAAATCGAATCTGTGGTTCGGACCCCCCGGCGATCCACTCGCCAACGAGCGCGCGCTGGTGACCCAGGGCGGTTTCGTGCAGGAGTTTGTCCCCGCCGATAAGACGACCTCGCAACTGCTTCCTCCAGTTGAGAAAAATCGGTCGAATACCACGGAAGGGGGAGCAGGTGGCCAAATGGACGCTCTGTACGCGCGTCTCGGCTCAAGTTTCAAGGAAGCGAAATGGACGAAAGACCGCAACTGGATCCTCGCCGTCATGTCGCGCGAGAGCGGCGAAGTGCTTGTCCTTCAGAACGTAAAATCCTCTGCCCAGGAACCCTTCAAGCCGCCGATCGCCATTGCCGCCGGTGAGAAAATCGACTTCGACGTGAGCGTGACGGGTGACGTCGTTTTCTCCATCTACGCTTTCGAGTTTCCAGTGCCCGAGCAAGTGCCGAAAGAATTTGTCAAGAATGGCCGTGCGGTCCCACCCTATCGCCACGCCCTTATGTTGTTTAATCCTGATCGACTGCAGCAAGAGGATATGAAGCCTATCGCTTATAGTCCCGACGATCAAGTGGCGTTTCGTCAGCCGAAATTCTCTCCCGATGGTGCCTCGATATTACTGCTTGCCGGCAAGCGAACTCCCAATTCGTTCTTGCCGACTCAGCTCGCCATCGTGCCCGCGCAAATTGGCGGCGCAAGCCTCAAGGCGACGGTTGCGTCGGGAGCGATCTTCGAGCCGGCTTGGTTTCCGGATGGAATGTCGATCGTCTTCGTTAAATCGGAAGGGGGCAAACGATCGATTTTTAGAATCGGAAAGGACGGGGGCGATCTGCGAAACCTAACGGGAACAAAGGGAGATTTCGGGTCGCCGTCCGTTAGCCCGCAGATCAAATCGACGAAATGAACAAGCCCTTTTGCTAGTCGACCGGCAATTCCTCGCGCGTAAATGTGTGCGTTTTTGACCAATGAACGGACCTCCCGGTAGTCCTCAGGTGTGGGCGCTCTTCCGAACAGGGAAAACTCAGCTTGTCAGTGGTCCGCAAGGACTTCCGCAAAACCAGAGGAGTCATTCGCCCAATCTCCTCGATAACCCTCCAGCCCAAGGGCCGGCCTCGCCAGCCGGCCCGGTTCTTTAAGGGGCGACGCTAAGCCACTCGTCCCAACGCGTCGCTTGGGCAAATTTAAGCTGCTGATAATCCGGAGCCCCGCTCATGAACCGGCTGGCCGGCGAAAAGTCGATCGCGATGCCGTGACTGCCCGGAGACATGGCGTTGTGTCCCTCCCAAGCGACTGCATTGGCCACCGCCGCCCTTACGTTGACGCACGCACTGATTACCCCCACCGGCATGCCCGATGACGCCTCTAATTTGAGGCAAAGGTCGACCAGGTCCCGATAGTAGCGACTCTGGGTAGGGCTATAGCTCTGGGCATTGTTACGCGCATTTTGGACTTGCAAAGTTATTGAAGAACCGGCTGTTATCAATTGCTGAGCGAGGGCGTCGATCGCCGCCGCCAAAGGATCGAGTTGAGATGTATCGATCGAGCTTTGAGTGATTTTCCTATCTCGGTAGGCGTCGACGGCGAGCATTCCGTCGATAAACGATTTGCTGAGATTGCGGGTCGTTTCGTCCGGCACATCCCTGAACTTCGCAAAAATGAGGTCATAGGGATAGCCCTCGCCCGGAGGGCTTTCTTCGCTCCCTGCGACGAACTCGGTGTTGGCTTTGATTTCGTAAGCGACCTCCATCATTTGCATGAGGCTGGCATCCCAGGCCACGATATCGAAGTGATTGGTGGTCAGAGCTTGCTCCAGCTGCCAAATCTGGATCGCGTTGCCGGTGTCGTCGTCGTAGCTCACCGCGCGAGTAATGCCTTCCAGGCCCCGCCGCCAGCCGTTGCCATGGTTCCAGATGACCAACACGAATCGATCGGCAGGATAATAAGTCTTTCCCCATGCGACGAAATCGGCCAGAGTTCGCGGATCACCCATATCGATTCCTTGGCCAAGGTCTTGAACCAGCTTGCTGGCAATCGCCGGGCTGGTGTCTTGCTGAACCAGGTATCGGCGGGTGCCCACGAACGTTGGGCTCTGGGATCCGGCGGTGACCGCCTGCTTCCACTGCAACACGAATCGGACCTCGGGATTGCTTGCCACCGTCTCCATCTGGTTCACGTTGAGCACGCTGAATGGATCGAGGTCGTTGGCCGCATTCAGATACACCAGGACGGTCCACTTGCCCCTTCTTGTTTGCGCTTGCGTCACCGTGATCTGGGCAGAGCCGGTCAATCCGCTGCGAGAATCCACCGCTTGTATGGCCCCCGTGCCTGGGCTTAGTCCTAGAGCGACGCCGTTGCTATTGACCGTGGCGACTCCTCCTGAAGCAGACCAGGCAAAAATACCGGCTGGCTCGAATAGGGGTTTGCCTGCAGCCGAGAGATCGACCGCGTAAAAATGGCGGCTCTCTTGGACCGAAAAGGACGCGTTCGCCGGATCGACCCTAACCCCAGCCTCAGGGGTGCCCATTTCCGTGTCCACTACGGTTAAGTTGCAAACCGCCGTCAATACGTCCAGCTCGGCAACCTTCGAGCCGCCCCCATCGGCTAGTGGATAAAGGTCTGCATGCACGTGGTAGGTGGCCGACGTAAAAGCCCCGAGATTTGCATCTGTCCCCGTCCCTCGGTTCAAGATTAAGGTCTTTACTATGTTTTCGTTAGAATCGTATATCGATAATAGGATGGAATTTCCCGTAATTGCTCCGCTGGTTCCCCATTTAGTTCGAAAGACGAGATTTCCACTACCCGAACTGCACCCTCCCGATCCACCCGAGCTTCCGGTCGATGTGCTTCCGCCCCCGCCCCCGCCGCATCCAAATGCAATCAACGCTGCCAAAACAAGGAATAAAATTAAAGGGCGATACCGCATTACGTTCGATAGACGATGTCAAACAACCGGAGTTCTTACGTTTTTTGCCTTTGATTTCCGCAGGCTCTTACCGAAAATTACAATAGCTTGAGCACCCCTCCGTCTTTTCAGAAGCTTCTCGATGTGCTCGAGGAGTTCGGAATACACACCCTTAGCGAGGGGTCATCGGCCGAAAGCGGCGGTTTTCCCTTCATATTGCCCTTACCGGACGGCCAAAATATTTGCCTGGATTTGCCCCAGCCGGCAATGCTTGCCACCCTAGATCCAGGGGCCGTTGGCGTTGCCATGCTGGATCACTTAGGATTTGCTACCCGGCGCTGGGGCCTTGCCGAACAGATTGGATATTTTGACGGCAAGCAAAGTTGCTTTGACGCTGAAATCGAGGCATTGATCAGCGGAGCGTTCCGCGGAACTCCGGGGGCGCTTTACCTCGACGGCTACCGCTACTACGCGTCGGGGCTCCACTTCGCCCATAACTACGAAGTCTTCGTTCTGGTTACAAATGCCGAGGATGAAAAAAGCGCGAAAGGGCGGGCCAGGAAGAGTGCTCGCTCGGCAGATGCACTGAAAAGGGTGGGAAAAGCCCTCACCATGCATCAGACCCTCCAGCCGATGTGCTTGGCGGCCGTTCACGAAATTGCTTCTACCCTTGAACTAGCGGCAGTCCTCCTTTGGACGAGTAATTTAGAGGACGAGACCCTGGAGCTCAGGGCCAGCGTGGGGGCAAATCGCCAAGGGACGTCTGTTCTTAACCAGTTGAACGCGGCGAGTGGTCAATCGTGCGTGGCCGAACTCGTGGCCTCCTCGCGACATCCGTTCAAAGCTCGCAGCGTTTCCGATAACGTCTTAACCGCTTCCCTGGAAGCAAAGTTTTGCTACTTAAAGCCGGGTGGCATTTGGGTCTTGCCTCTCACCATGGGAAACCGTTTAGTCGGAGTCTTGGAGCTGATTGGACGCGAATCCGACGCCAATTATGCGGATAACCAAGAGCTGATCGAAACGATCGCCGAGCATCTTGCCCTCGCCTTGAACAGCGCTTTAATGTTCGAGAACGTCGAGCGTCTAGCTTCCATCGACGCTCTTACGGGGATCGCGAACCACCGTTCCATGCAGGAGTTCCTCTTGAGGCGTGTGGCGGAATCCGAGCGATATAGCCAGGAAATGGGCGTGATTATGCTCGATGTAGATCACTTCCGCAGCTTTAACGAAGAAGAAGGCCATGATGCGGGCGATGTGGTTTTGCAGCGTGTCGTGGACGTCTTGAACGGCGCCGTAAGAAATTACGATCTTGCCGCTCGATACGGCGGGGAAGAATTTACCGTGATCATGCCTTCGAGCTCGGCCGAGGACGTGCTTCAAGTAGCCGAAAGGATCCGCGAACGCATCGCCGATATCGAGTATGTAACCAAAAGTGGCCGGATTCGCAAAATTACCGCGAGTTTAGGATGTAGCCTCTTTCCTGCAAATAGCACTGACCCCCCAGGTCTCCTCAAAGCCGCCGATAGTGCCCTATTCCAGGCAAAAAAAGGGGGGCGTAATAGAACGATTTTTTATGAAGGCCCGCTTCGCGAAGATAAAAACGCACTAGATATTAATTTAGAGGAAGTGCGTCGATGGATCAGGCCTGAGCTCGTCTCGGCCTCCGCCGAGCTATTGCAAAGGCTCGATCACTTTGTACATGCCTTGACTCGTCAACTTGGCCTTTCCAGAGTCCAAGAACAAATCCTACGAGCGTCGATTCTCATTTCGCCGAGTTTCTTGGAGGCAAGTAAACCGGGCAATGAGACGCAGCTCTCCAGTTATGCCAATGCTCCCGAGTTGCGACCGCTCGTACCCAGCCTCGAGGCCCTGGAAGAACGGTTTGACGGTCAAGGTAAGAGCGGCCGCGAGGGAACTCTGATCCCCCTCTTGGGACGGATTCTCAAGGTATTGCTCGCCCTCGACGACAAGGACTCGCGCAGCCTAAGGGAAGATCTCGGCCGCTTCGATCCTGAGATCGTGGCCGTTGTCGCCGAATTCGACGAAGCCGCTTGACGCCTGCTTTCGATTCATGCCACAATACAAATCCGTCGCTCGGCCGCGTTTTGGCCAAGCCGCGAGAAGGTCCTCATGTACGTCATTGTCAAAACCGGCGGAAAGCAGTTTCGAGCCCAAAACGATGAAATCCTCATCGTGGAAAAGATCGAAGGCGATCCCGGCACTAAAATCGACCTAGAAGAGGTTGTAATGGTGTGCGACGGCGCCGCCATCAAACTCGGCTCCCCATTCGTGAAAGGGGCAAAGGTTCGCGCCGAGATTATTCGACAGGCGAAAGGGGCCAAAATCAACGGATTTAACTACAAAGCGAAGAAGAATGAGCGGAAGCGATGGGGCCATCGTCAGCCCGAGACTCATCTTCGTGTTTTGGAAGTGTTGGGCGGAAAGTAATGGCACATAAAAAAGGTCAAGGTTCATCCCGAAACGGGCGCGATTCGAACTCCCAACGTCTAGGCGTGAAGCGGTATGGAGGCGAGGTGGTCCGTGCCGGAAGCATCATCGTTCGCCAGCGGGGTACTAAGTTTTTCGCGGGGGTGAATTGTGGCATGGGCCGGGATCACACCCTGTTTTCGCTGATCGATGGGCAAATCAAATTCGAGGGCCCCAAAGCCCGCCGCCGCATCAGCGTGTATCCCTACGAAGCCGCTGCTTAGCGTGGGTCTCTCCTCAAATCCTCAAGCTTGCATTTTCCTGATTTGCCCCATACAGGTTCAACCTGCTGGTTTTTCACACATTTTTGAGTGGTTGACAAATTGTCGTTCCGCGCAGCTAGTTAATAAGCATGCGTTTTTCGACGGTTAGCCTCGCTTTCGC
>JBBREX010000169.1:0-6128 GCA_038225245.1 Fimbriimonadales bacterium
CCGCGGAGGTCCGTTCTTATGGGCAAAAGGCGTGGTGATACCAACCCTGCTACCAACCGTCTCCAGAAACGGCACTTTTCGGCTCGATGGCTAGGCGCTCGTGGCGGCCAATGTTGACTCCATCAGATTTGCCGCATCCTGCTGGAGTATCGGGAGCACATGCGAGTAGGTGTTCATGGTCAAGCTAATGCTGCTATGCCCAAGAATCTCCATTACGACGCGAGGATTTACGTTCTGAGCCAATAAGAGTGACGCGCAGGTGTGCCGCAGATCATGGAACCTCATTTTTGGGAGGCCCGCTCTCTCTAATATGGCGTTCAATGATTTCCGTATCTTGGAATCGTCGGCGGGCCCGCCGTACACGTTGGCGAACACGAAGCCCGCCTCTTGCCACTTCGGCCCTGCCAGCAGCTTGTCCTGGAGTTGCCGTGACCGGTGATCCTTGAGCGCTTGAATCGCAAAGGGAGGAAGCTGAACGATGCGAAGTCCTCGGCGCGTTTTGGGTTGGCCCACGACCTGCTTGCCCTTTATTCGCTGCAATTGCTCGGCAACTGTAAGGGTGCCCGATTCAAGATTAACGTTTTGCCACCGTAGCCCAAGAGCCTCCGACAATCTCAGCCCAACGGACACCGCGACGCTGAAGAGTGCTTCGAAGCGATTGTTCCTTGCGGCATCGAGGAAAACGCGAGCTTGGGATGGATCGAGTATCCGGTACTCGTATCGCTCCTGCTTTGGTGGCGTTGCGAGGGTCGCAACATTCCGGCGAACGAGTTCGGTCCTAACCGCATGGTTAAGGGCATTTCGGAGAATGTCGCGGCAGTACTGGGCGGTCCTGGGCGAGAGCCCCTCTTTGACGAGACCGTTCATCATCGTTTGCACGTGTTGTGCCGTCAACTGCTGGAGCGGCAAGCGCCCAACCGCTGGGACAATGTAGAGGCGAATCTTCTCCGAATATGAGAGGTAGCTCGTCAGTCGACAAGACCCCTTTACTACGTCCTCTAGCCAATGCTCAAGGTAGTGCTGAACACTCTGTCGCTCAGGCGCAACGTTGAAACCTTGACGGCTCGCAACTTTCGCCGAGTCGAGCCATTCCTTCGCTTCCTGTTTCGTCAAGAAATATCGACCGACCCGGCGCGGTTTGCCCGTCGGATAGATGACAAGTCGGGCCCAAAATCGGTTCCGCTTTGGTACGAACGTGACGCTTCCGTCACCGTTTCCTCTCTTGACTAGCTTAGCCATTGCTTTGAACCTCCTTCCGTTTCTTGTTGAGCCTATATGCGCGTTGTTTACAGCCGTTTCCGCAGTACTTTTCGCTGCCATGTTGTGGGTGAAACCATTTACCGCAAATGGGGCAGGCCTGGGGAATTTGCACTTGACCGGCGATTTCTAGAGCAAAATGCGCCCAGATGGCTCCAGTGAGCCCGCTAGGCCTTAAAGTGATTGAGCCTCGACGGTCCCCTATTCTTGGTACGACATTAGACAACCTGCTGTTGACGTGCTCGCAGATATATTCAGTAACTTTCTCTCGTAGGGAACGATTGAATTGAGGTCGCTCACGTTGGAATTCATGCTCCGTTGTGCCGGACCCAGATCGCAGTAGATGCTGGAACGTGCCCCCCAATCGGGAAAAAGCCGGATTATCTTCCAGCATTATCTTCAAATCGCGATCGTCTCTCTTCCTGGATAGGGAGTCGTAAAGTTCGATGAGCGCGTAAACAAACCGAGCAGACTCCTGCCAACCATCTGGTCCTTTTACAGGAACGCCCTGCTGACAGCCGAGAAAGGCTTCGAGATGAATAGCTTGAGCTTCTTCTAGAGTCTTAACCTGGCTATATCTGGTTTCCAGTTCCGTGGCTAGCTCCGGCTGCATAAAAAGTTCTGGAAACCCGCATGCTAAGCCATACTGATTCGCGAACTTCAACACGTCGTTTTCTGAAAGGGACGTGTCCGCGAATCGACGATGCATGAGAGGTACAGTCATGGGATTGTATCTCTTGCTCATAACTGCAAGAGGTGTTAATGGACCAGCCTGTTTCCGCGTTAAGAAAGTGTTTACGTTGGACGAATCAAATAGTTCAGGAAACGGGTAATCCTCATCCAGCAGGCAGTCCCAGTGCGCGTCGCTAGGAGGCAAGTTGAAAATATATCCTTCAACTAGCTCGTAACCGTCAAGGTCCACTTCCAGCTCGCCGACAAATGGGCTCGGCTCATACTCTGGAATTGGCCGGTGGCTTTGATGACGTAAACGAGACTCAAACATGATGATTTTCCTGTATTACGTCGTTCATAATAGCACGTAATGGAAGAAATTACAAAAGCTTTTTACCGGACTGCTGAAGTAGCCGAGATCATTGGACTTGGTCGCTCTAAGACCTACGAACTTATAGCCTCAGGAGTGATTCCAAGCGTGAAGTTCGGAAAGGCGTTACGAGTTCCGGCCACCGCACTGCAGAAATGGATTGATGATCACTCGGACGTAGTTGAAGACCGAAAGTAGCGGGGGTCAATGACTAAACTCGAATGGGCCCTAGATCACGCCGAGAAGGGAATTCGTGTGTTTCCGGTACATGGCATCCGGAACGGCCGATGCACCTGTGGAGGTGCAGACTGCGCACACCCCAGCAAGCATCCGCGCATTAGGGGCTGGCAGACCGAAGCCACTACCGATGGGGAGAAGATTCGAGCATGGTGGAACAAGTGGCCGGACGCTAATATTGGCGGCTTGACGGGGCTCGAAGGCGGCTTTGTAGCACTCGATATAGACCCGCGCAACGATGGATCCCGGTCATTGGAGTGCGCAATCGAAAAGTTTGGCAAGTTGCCGGATGGACCTATTGTGCAGACCGGAGGCGGTGGCAGGCACTATTACTTTGCGACGCCTGTTGTTGCCACCAAAAGCATCTCGGGTTTCCTCCCAGGATTTCCTGGACTTGATTTCAAATCGGGTAGCAATCTGGGACCGAGTTTCGTTGTGCTTCCCGGCTCAGCACACGTGTCGGGCAAGGAATACATGTGGGAGATTGATTCTGAATTCGGAAACGTAGAGCCGCCTCCGCTCCCCGAATGGATACTCAACGTCGTAAGGCTATGCGCTGGCCGCGAGGAGAAACAAGCTCGACCAGCCGATGTGGGCGAGAAAATAGCGAGCGGGAAGCGGAACACTACTCTCGCTTCGCTGGCCGGCTCGATGCGGTGCAAGACGTTCGACCCGGAAGCGATCCTGGCGGCGCTGCTAGTCCATAACCGGAAGCTTTGCGATCCGCCACTTTCTGAAGATGAGGTTCGCTCCATTGCGGGATCAATCGGGCGGTATGGGCCGGGCGAGCCGACCACCCCTACGTTAGGTACGCCTGCACAATCCCTCTCAAAGACGTTGGAGCTGGTGCAGGGATTTATCTGCCGGTACGTCGTATTTCAATCGGAGGCGCAGACGATCGCGGTGACCCTCTGGATTTTTCACACCTATGTTTTCAATGAATGCGAATGCTCGCCTTACCTTGCGATAATTAGCGCCGAGAAGCAATGTGGTAAGACCCGGCTGCTTGATGTGCTCGAAAAGCTTTGCTCTAAACCCTTCCGAATTGTCATGCCAAGTGAGGCGGTCATCTTTCGCAAGGTCGAGGCTGACAGTCCGACCTTGCTGCTCGACGAGATGGACGCGGTGTTTGGTCCGCATACTGCGAGGAATCATGAAGGCCTCCGGGCTCTTATCAATGCCGGAAATCAAGCAGGAACAAAAGTCCCGCGCGTTGTGCAGAAAGGTAAAGAGTTTGTGCTTAAGGAATTCGCCGTGTATTGCCCCAAGGCTTTGGCTGGTATCGGGAGACTGCCCTCGACGCTGATGGACCGAGCTGTCCCAATCCAACTGCGTAGGCGCAAAAAGTCTGAACTGATAAGTCGCTTTCGCGCCAGAGAGGCAAGGGTCGAAACCGAAGAGCTGCGCTCTTTGCTCGAAGCGCACGCTTCCCTCTTTGAGTTTCCAAATGAGGTTCTCATGCCAGAAGCACTCGGAGACCGGGCAATGGACGGTTGGGAATCGCTCATTGCAATCGCAGACTTGGCGGGTGAGAGTTGGCCGGAGAGGGCACGCAAAGCAGCAGTGATTCTAAACGGGGGCAGAGACGATGACGACGACTCCTACGGCGTGCGATTGCTTGAAGACTGTCGCACTACTTTCAGAGAACGCGGAGACCAGCCGATCGCCAGCGCCAATCTTCTTGAAGCCCTTCTTGAGTGCGAGGAGTCACCGTGGAAAGACCTTGGCAAGAACGGCCTGACGATGCAGCGTCTCGCGAGTATGCTTCGACCGTACGGCATTCGGCCCGGCAATCATCGCCTGCCTGCAGTCTTAAAGGGTTACGAGCCGAAGGACTTCGTGGACGCTTTCGAGAGGTACCTTTCCCGCGAGTCCGCTACAACAGGTGCTGAAGCCGCTACGCCGCTACAAAATGGCGCGCCAGATTCCCCGCAAGCAGGTTCAACGGGGAATGGATGTAGCGGCGTAGCGGATGGAACACTATATGTAGCGGGTAGCAGATATGGGCTTGAGGGTAAGGGCCTGGTAACAATAGGCCGAGAGATTTTCGAAGGAATGATGCGCGATGAGGCCATCCAGCTCGGCTCGGAGGGGGGCGCGGTCTGCAGGGATGGTGCCGCCCGCTGAAGGGAGATCGGGCATGGAGCTACGCTCTGGACGATTTCGTGCCACAATAAACGTCCCAATGTTGAGGATTGGCACCTCGCCTTGGAGGGCACTGGAGGATATGGATGGCGCGCAAACGTGGGGCACATCTTGCCGATGCTGGGCCGCGATCGACTGAAGAAGTTGTGAAACGCGTTAGTACCTGGCTCGCAGACGACGCGAATGTACAGTCGCTCGGAGCTGAATCCAGAAGCGCCACCATGGAACCAAGCGGGTCAGGCACGTAATCCCTTGGCGTGCCATTCCGATTTTCGGAAAAGACCTCTCCATCGATGACCGTGTAGCGAACCGTTCCCACTTAGCTAGCCTTCTCATCAGAATTACAAAAGTGCGAGCCAGTCCAAGATGAATGATTTCCGCTTCATTGCAAGTCATAAAATTCTACTTCTCCGCAAGACAAGTCCACACGATAGCGCTGCTGACTAGTTTTGCCATCCTTACGCTTGCCAAATCTGGGGGAAAGCTGACAATAAAGTGCAATCGTCCGCGCTCATTGTATAGTTCGAAACTAAAAGACTCGCGATGCGTTGCTGAATCGAGTTTCCTTGTGAAGAATCCAATCCAGCCGTTGACGCTCACGCGATCCTTATGATGCCTATCCTTCACATATCGAAGCATTGAGGGCAAGAGCGACTTGTGATATTCCGCAATTTTCCGTGGGGCTAGATAGCCAATATTAGCGCGAAGCTGCTTCGTTCCTATATTAACTACAAACTGACTAGACCCCGGACGGGTCTGCCTTAACGATGGAGGCATCAACACGCGAAGCGCCCGCGAATCGCGAAAGCCTCTTGTAGCTTTGATGTAATAGCTCGTGTAACCAACTGTGTTGGGCTTAGCGAGCCAAGGTGGGTAGATATGCGATATAACGTCAAGACGGCATGGGATGGTCAGCATTAGAGCCCATAGGGAACGAACAATCACCAATCTACTCCGATACCTACCCAGTCATCGCCACATTCCGGATTCTCCTTTCGGGCGCTATGGTGGCAGTCGAGATATGCCGCATCAGGAAAACAGCGTAGTACGGTACCCTTCAGTTTGCTCCATCGGCCGGCCTTCAACCCCTCTAGGAGACTGGTCTGCCCCCATCGAGTAGTCCATTCAAAACTGCAGACTTCCTCCTGATGTTGACATAGGGGCCACTGCCGGAGGGCGGTAACCAAGTGACGAATGGGGCCGCTGCTCGTTGTAGAACCGGCGAGATACGAAGCTCTCCGCATGGCCGTTCTGCCAAGGAGAGCCAGGGGTGATGAACCGGCTTTGGCTGCCGGATTGGCAGAGGAACACGGCGAGCGTCCGCGAGATGAACTCGCTTCCATTGTCGCTGCGCAGGTAGGTCGGAGCGCCGCGCTCCCTGAACAGCTTCCAGAGAACCGCCTGAAGGTCGCTCGATCTAAACCTCGGCGCCACCTCCAGAGCCAGC
>JBBREX010000170.1:0-5975 GCA_038225245.1 Fimbriimonadales bacterium
AGCGGACTCGCCTCTTTCCAAAGGTCAGGATTCTCGTCGTAGCGACATCCGGCGAACTCCTCCAGAAATCCATGCGCAATCGGCTGGTGCTGATCGGCGGGACGAGTTAGATCGGAGATACCGCATAGATCGATCACCGCATTGACCTTGGGGCTGAAGCCAAGCGCCGCTTCCGGACGTATGGGCTGCTCGAGGAGCCCCAGCATCGCCGCCAAATGGCCTCCCGCGCTGCTTCCGAAGCTCGCGATTCGAGCCGGATCGATGCCGAGCTTGTCCGCTTCCGAACGGGCGAACTGAACAAAAAATTGGGCGTCCTGAACCGCCGCCGGATAAGGATGCAAAGGGGCTAATCGGTAGCTGATGCAGGCGCAGGCCCAGTTCCCTTGCCCGGCGAGCCACTCCGCCTCTTCCCGAAAATGAGACTTGTCGCCGCTGATCCAGCCTCCGCCATGCAGAAATACCACCAAGGGCAACGGTTCCTCAGAATCCGATCTGAAGTAGTCGTACGTGAGGGCAGCCCCGGAATGAGTCGCAAAAATTTGGTTTTCGAGCTGAAGCATGGGATCGGGCCGAGTATATCAGACCGTCCTCCACAAAGTACTTGGCTTTACAAGAATGCGCCTGTATACTAGATTATTGGTTCGCCTCGTTAGAGGAGGGCCGGAGAGGAGTCTACATGAAATTTTCTAAATGGCTTAGCCTATCGGCTTCCTTCGCGATGATAGCGTTTGCGCAAGCCGGCACCCTCTACACGGTCAGCGTTTCGCGCCATATCCTGCAAACGTTCGATACACGAGGATTGACGTTCACCGATGTAGCCGCATTAGATGTGCCGTTCGATTTCGGCGATCTCACTTACGATTCAACCACCGGCAACATGTACATGGTACAGGGATTTGCCGGTACCAATCTCTACACACTTAATTTGACTACTGGCCACGCGACCCTCGTGGGCAGCCACGGGTTCAGAGAGATGTTTGGTCTGGCTGCCGTCAACGGAACCCTTTACGCAGGGCGCTCTACCACGGGTACCGGCTTCTATAGCCTCAACAAGACAACGGGAGCTGCCACTTTCATCGGCAATATGGGGGGCAGAACTTAGACGGTCTGGCCTACATTCCCTCAATGGATTTGCTCATTGGCGCATTCGCTGGACCAGGGACTATCTTTGCGATCGACCGAACGACCGGACAATCGAGCACTGTATTTTCCAATGGACCCTTCTTCGACAACTGCGGAGTGGCATACGATCCGGATACGCAAAAGGTCTGGCTGGTGAGCTGGTCGCGCGAAGTTATTTCGTACGATCCATTGAACAACTGGGCGCGAACGGACTATCCGCATTCGGACGACGCCCATGACGCTCTCGCCGGCGCCGCCGTCTCCGGATTCACCATTTTTCCCGATAACTTCCAGGTATTTCGGGGCGTACTCGAAGGTGGAGGTTTAACCGAGCTTACGAGAAGCGATGATCTTTACATGGTCATTCGCAACGGAGTAACCGCTCTGAGAACCGAATCTCCGATCACCCTGATCGTGGAGGGACATGCTCCAAATTTGGTGAATTCGCTAAGTGTCCAGGTAGAAAATCATGTGTCGATCACTGGCCTTACCCAGCGGATCGATGCCTTCAACTTCACTGCCGGGAGCTATACGAACGTAGATACTCGATCAGCGACGACGACCGATTCGGTCGCAACCGCCGCTCTTACCGGAGTTGGAGATTATATCGATGCGAACCGGCTTGTCCGCATGCGAGTGCGTGTTCGAGCCGATGGACCGGTTTTTACGAACACTTGGCGCTCGTTCGTCGATCAGACAATCTGGACTGGGGCTTAGCCTAGGAGAACTAAATACTCGGCTCCAACTTGCGTATAATAAAGTTGGAGTCGAGGGGCGCTGCGATCCCGATGCGGGACCAGGCTCGATTCTTTGATCCGAAGCGATTCGGGAAGTCAACGGCGCTCGCAGACCTAATGGTTGCGAGCGCTGATTTATTGAGAAACCAGTCTCGGGCCACATAAGGAAATTAAATGCAAGCGATTGAAAACCCGACCCGCACCGATTTCGAAGTCGCCGACCTGAGCCTAGCATCCTGGGGCAAGAAAGAAATGCGCATCGCCGAAACCGAAATGCCCGGATTGATGGCGATTTGGGACGAATACGCGGCGACGAAGCCGCTGCAGGGCGCGCGCATCGCCGGTTCGCTCCACATGACGATTCAGACCGCTGTGCTCATCGAGACCCTCAAGGCCCTGGGGGCCGATGTACGCTGGGCTTCCTGCAACATCTTTAGCACCCAAGATCACGCGGCAGCGGCCATTGCGGAAGGAGGTACTCCCGTTTTCGCTTTCAAGGGCGAGAGCTTGGAGCAGTATTGGCAGTTCACCCACCGAATCTTCGAGTGGGCGGATGGCGGAACTCCCAACATGATCTTGGACGACGGCGGAGACGCCACTCTCCTCGTTCTCCTGGGTAGCCGTGCGGAAGAAGACCCTTCATTGCTCGCCAAACCGGCCAGCGAGGAAGAGACGGTCCTCTACGCGGCCATTAGGGAGCGCCTTGCCGTGGATCCGAAGTTCTACAGTCGCATCAAGGCGAACATCGCGGGAGTCAGTGAAGAAACTACGACGGGTGTCCATCGTCTCTATGCGATGCAAAAAGAAGGCCGCCTTCCCTTCCCCGCCTTCAACGTGAACGATTCTGTGACCAAGTCTAAGTTCGACAACTTGTACGGTTGTCGTGAGTCCTTGGTCGATGGAATCAAGCGCGCAACCGACGTGATGATCGCGGGAAAGATCGCCGTTGTCTGCGGGTATGGCGACGTGGGAAAGGGCTCCGCACAGGCGTTGAGAGCGTTGAGCGCAAACGTTTGGATCACCGAGATCGACCCCATCTGCGCTCTTCAAGCGGCGATGGAAGGTTACAAAGTGGTCACCATGGATTATGCGGCCGATAAAGGCGATATATTCGTCACCTCTACCGGCAACTACCATGTCATCAACCACGGCCACATGTTTCGGATGAAAAACAATGCGATCGTTTGCAACATAGGCCACTTCGATAACGAGATCGACATCGCATCTCTGGAAAAATATGAATGGGAAGAAATCAAGCCCCAGGTCGACCATATCATTTTCCCTGACGGCAAGCGAGTGATCCTGCTCGCCAAAGGTCGGCTGGTGAATCTCGGCTGCGGCACAGGCCATCCGTCCTACGTGATGTCGAGCAGCTTCGCTAACCAGGTATTGGCGCAGATCGAGCTGTGGACAAAGCGCGGGGAGTATGCGCCGGGCGTCTACGTATTGCCGAAGCATCTCGATGAAAAGGTGGCGCGGTTACAGCTGAAAAAGCTCGATGCGGAGCTTACTACTCTTCGCCCCGATCAAGCTGAATATATCGGTGTTCCGGTTGACGGCCCGTACAAATCGGACAGCTATCGGTATTGAGATAAGTCCTGCCGGGCCCCTATGAGAAGCGCGAGGCTGGAGCCTCGCGCTCCTATCAGGAACTTCGCGGGCAATTTAGCCCGCTGCTAGCGTGTGGCGAACCGTGCCTGCCCGCTCGTGCTTGGCCTCGAGCTCGTATTCGCCAGGCCCGACGACCCATTCGAAAACCGCCACATCGTCGGTCGCGTCCAAATGCCAGCCAAAGCCACTCACCGGCACGTGGTTCCAGCCCACAAGTTGCCCTGCTTCCTGTCTCAGCTTGCCTGCCGCAAGCCACTCCGGCTCCAGTGACCCCGCCTCTCGCGCTTTCTCGCCAACTCGACTGATTTCCGCCACTACGCCTCGGCATAGCTTCTTGTCGATGGCCATCTTCGTCACATTCGTCGGCAGCCAGCCCGTATTGTGCACGGCAAAACGGATGCGTGTAAATTTTCCGCTAGGATCGGTGCGCAGCTCGCGAAGCTCTAGTTTAGGAGACGCGAGCGCCTGCCAAATAACCCAATCGCTAAGAGGGGCTACTTCGGCTTCGAGGTAGTGGGGCGGAGGATTGCGAAACGCATAATGAGCGTCCCAGCCTCCAAGTTCGATTTCCCCAAGTTGGGGATGATCGAATGGGTACCAATCGACATGGCCGAGCCCACCAAGCTTTTCGTCGCTCCACTTTAAGAGCTTGATCTCGTCCTCGAAAGGATGATCGCGGAACCATTCGATATATTTGTAATCGGTAATTCCTGCTTGCCGCTGAGGCGACCATATCTCGGTTGTCCATGCAAACACGCCTCGATGCTCATACATCCAGTCGTCGAAAACGCCGGTAATGACTTCTTTGGGATGATATCTAAACTCGTGAAAGTTGCTGATGGCGGGATATCCGGTGAGTTCTTTTCCTTTGTCGCCGATCGTTTTGTATGCCCAAAGATCCTCGGGAGGGATGTCGTCGTCGGGCATTCGACTCGGCGGCCGCAGATGCACCCCAGAGAATGTGTGGAAAGTGACCGCGCCGCAAATATTCGGCCGCTTGACAATGGCGTCGACGGCGGCGTGGATCTCAGGTTCGCTGGTTGGAAACGGCCCCGCCCCGTATTGCTCGTTTTCCAACCTCCAGGCCGAAGGAAAGTTACGATTGAGGTCTAGCCCTTCCTTTATTTTGCGCCCGCGCATGGTCATACCGTCGAAGTTGTAAAACAGGCCTTCAGGAATTAGGCGGTAGTACTGGGCGCCGCTGTCTGCGGGCTCTCGCTTTTGAAGCAAGCGTGGTTCTTGGCCACTGATCTTCCACGGACCATTCGAATCGCGAATCCTCATGCTGAGGATTCGACCGTCCGCGTCCAAGTCGCGCCGCTCGATTCCGTACAGATCGTCTTCATCGTATGGATAGGGCCTGGTGGATGATCGGATAACCCGGGGGGTATCCTCGAGCGCCCATTCTGCTCCATCCGGATTCAACCGTGGCACGAGATAGAACGTGCGGGTATCGAGCGCGCGAGTTACGTTTTCATCCCTTCCAAAACCCGTGCACAGCTTGTTAATTAGATAAAGTACCGAAGTTGAAGCGCTCACCTCCGAAGCGTGAATATTGCCATCGCACCAGAAAGCAGGCTTGTCCTGAGCTGCGCCCAGAGCCATGTTAGTTAGCGTGGCAAGCCAAATGTCACGTCCTTCATGCGACTTACCGATCGAATCCAGTTTGAAGAGGAGGGGAAATTCACGCTCGAAGTCTTCGAGCAGCCCGGTGAGTTCGCCATAGCGATAGTAGCGATCGAATTCGATTACAGGCATGCTCTCAGCATACACCGGCAGGCCTAGTGTTGAACTTTGAGGTTTCTCATCATTCCCATGTCCTCGTGTTCGAGATTATGACAATGGTAAATGAACAAGCCGGGATATCGCAAGAATTTCGCGAGGACTTTAACCTTTTCACCTGGCATAAGGAAAATTGTGTCCTTCCAGCCGCCATCGAGATATCCGTAACGCACGGTTTCGTAGTTTCCTGCTCTTGCCGGATTAATGGTGCGTTCATAAATCTGAAATTGGAGGCCATGCACGTGAATCGGATGCCCCATGGTCGGCCCATGAGCGTCATTATCGAAAACCCATGTTTCGAGGTCCCCAAGTTCAATTACTTCGTTGTCGGCGTAGTTTTCGAGCTCGAACAAGCGGCCATTGAGTAGCCAGTCACCACGAGAAAAAGAGATCGGAAAAATCCGTGGGTTATCTCGATTCACGGCATCCGCGATGTTGTAGTGAGCAATCGTAGACAGTACATCGGGAAGCTGGAGCGATTCGCGCTCGTTTCGCACGATCCTCACTTTCATGATATCGAATGGAGAGCCATTGGGAAGAGCCTCCCCACCTCCGAGGCTGCCGCCTCCTGCTCCTATAAAATACAGGCTCTTGAGAGTCAGCTCGGTGCCTAGCGGATAGCCAGACAGATCGACCCATAAATCTGCCCGCTCGCCCGGTGCCAAGAGAACGTAATCGCGCGTCATGGGTCGTTCGAGCAAGCCGCCATCGTTTCCGATCACT
>JBBREX010000171.1:0-5952 GCA_038225245.1 Fimbriimonadales bacterium
CGACGAAGACGGTGGCCGAGAATCGATGGGTCCTTAAGATCGGCAACGCTTCGCTGAAAAAACTTTGATAGCCATCATCGAAAGATATCCCGATCGAGCGTTTATGGGGCCACTGTTTGCCAAGTTGCTCGGCCACTTGACGGCAGTTCAGGCCGTCGAATCCAAGCTTGCGCAGCACATTCATTTGCCGCGCAAATTGAGAGCGCGTCACATAATGTCCCGGCACAATGGAGTGGCGATTGACCGGGCCGATCCGGTGATACATGAGGATTGGGATGTTGGGCATGGGAGATGGCGGTTTGCCGTTTGCCGTCTCCTAGGCAGTCCAGAAGAACGGTTCTTGGTCGGTTAGAACGCGCCCATGTTCCCTTTTCGCTTCTAAAAGATAATCGGGGAGGGTGAAGATCGAATGGTGATAGCGAGGAGTGTAGTAGCGGGTCTTCAGCCCTCGTTCGGAATGACGCTTCTGAATTTCCTCGACAGAAAGATCGAGCGGATCATACTTCTTGCTTGCGAGGATAAATCCCCACGGCATCATAAAGCTGGTAACAAACCCCGAATAACCTCTCACGATGGGGAAGATCTCTTTCATCGAATCGAGTGTCTCGAGGCAAGCCGAAAAACAGTAAGGGTAGTTGGCATTCGCACAGCCGGCCTGCATGGCGAACACTCCGTCATCGCTCAAGGCATCTGCACATATCTGAAAATACTCTTTGGTAAAGAGATAAACAGCCGGGCCCGCCTCATGTGGATTCGGTAGGTCGCTCAGGATCACGTCGAACGATTGGCGGTTGGCGGCTTGCGGTTGACTTTCCAAATACTTCCGTGCATCGGTATGGATCAGCGTCGTCCGCGGATCGTCGAAAGCTCCTTGATGCCACTCCGACATGTGCACTTTGACCATGTCCACCAGTTCCTCGTCGATATCGACCATAACCGCCTGCTCCACCGTGTTGTGAGCAAGAGCTTCCCGAAGCGTTGCTCCCTCCCCGCCTCCGCACACGGCGATCCGCCGAGGATTTGGGTGCAACGTCATGGCCGGCTGGGTCATGCACTCGTGATACACGTGCTCATCGAGTAAAGAAGTCTGAATGTTATGATCCAGGAACAGCGTTTTTCCGAACCTGGGCACGTCACAAATCTGATATTCCTGATATTGAGTTTGCCCCGCCACATGCATTTTCTCGATGCTAAAAAACCACGTAACGGCCTCAGTATGAGTTTCCGCTATGAACATCCCTGTACTTTGTGTAAGCATGCTGATCGAGGAAGTTGGAGTGTACCAGCAGCTATTCGGCGAGCTACCATTAACGAGTGGCCGATACCGTCGTGACATATCCTATCCGGGGCAACCATCTCCAGCTTAGCCTCGAAGTTCGCGAGCGTCTCTTTTATTGCGAAAGCGCTTACCAAAGGATCGAAGTGCTCGACACCGAAATTTTTGGAAGGGCTCTGTTTCTCGATGGCCACATTCAGCTTGCGGAATTCGACGAGCACGCATATCATGAGGCGTTAGTTCACATTCCTTTGTTATCCCTTGTCGATGCTAGCCGCGCGCTGGTAGTGGGCGGGGGAGATGGAGGTGTGCTGCGTGAACTTTGCCGTTACCCAACCATCGATCGGATCGATATGGTGGAGATCGACCAACAGGTCATCGAGGTTTGTCTTCGCTTTCTGCCTAATGTTAGCGCAGGAGCGTTCGATGATCCGAGGGTTGGACTGACGGTCGGTGATGCCTTTCAATTTGTGCGCGAGGACCATCCGCCGTATGATCTGATCGTCTTGGATGTCACAGATCTTTACGAACACGAGGAAGGAGAGCTCAGCGCTGAGTTATTTGGCCGGAAATTCTATCAGGATTGCGAGCGGCTTCTCTCTCCGTCAGGAGTCCTGGTCACCCAGGCCGACAATCATGTTTTTTGTCCGACCACCCAGGCAAGAGTTTTAACCACGTTCAACGAAATGTACGCCTTTAGCGGGCATTATCAAGCTCTGGTGCCTTCATTCGGCGGCTTCTCCGGCTTCTGCTGGGCGAGTAACGGAAGCCCTTTAGCCGTGCTTTCTGAGCCTGATTTCAGCAAACTTGCGTTCCGCTATCTAAACGAGGACACCTACCGGTTGGCCTTTTCACCGCTCCATTTCTAGAAACAGATAGTTACGTGTGGTACTCGGCGTTGATTCGAACATAGCCGTATCCGTAATCGCAGGTATAGACCTTCGCAGACCTCCCTTCGGCCGCCAAGACATGGATTTCCACGGAATCGGCCTTTAGGGCAGTCGACACTTCGCTCTCATCAAATTGCCCGGGCAAGCCGTCTTCGTACAGGACGAACGACTTTCCCGACGCACGAATCAGCAATCGTGTTTTAAGAGGATCGAACGATACCCCGGCGCGCCCCGCAGCGGCGAGGATTCTTCCCCAATTCGGATCACAACCGAACATCGCCGTCTTCACGAGAGGCGATTCGGCGATCGTGCGAGCGATGCGAGCGGGGTCGGCGGTACCTTGAACGAAGACCTCGATCAGCTTAGTCGCTCCCTCCCCGTCTCTTGCGATTTGTCGTGTCAAGGATTCACAGACTTCATCGACGGCAGCCTGAAATTCTCGGGGTTGACAAGCCCCATCTGCCAGTCCAGAAGACAATAGCAATGCCATATCGTTGGTCGAGGTATCGCCATCGACGGTGAGGCAATGAAAGGAACGATCACAAGCTTGTCGCAAGGTCATGTCCAGTTCGGCTTTGGAAAGAGGGATGTCCGTAACGAGAAATGCGAGCATGGTGGCCATATTTGGAGCGATCATTCCGCTGCCTTTCGCGAGCCCATAAATGCTGCCTCCCGAAAATGTTTTTTGAGCAAACTTCTCGACCAAGTCGGTCGTTAGAATCGACTCCATGAAAGGCTTGGGGTCGGAGCATAGGGCGTCGACCGCCATATGGATGCCTCGCTCGAGCTTGCCCATGTCCATTGGCCGACCAATTATCCCGGTAGAGGCAACCAGTACTTGAGCCGGATGGCACCCGACGACATCCGCTGTTATTTCGGCCGTGCGTAGGCAGTCTTTGAAGCCCTGCTCACCCGTGCAGCAATTCGCATTTCCGCTGTTGACGACCAGTGCCCGAATGGGTCCATCAACCATTTTCGCGGAATATTCGACGCACGCTGCCCTTACCAAATTGGTAGTGAACAGGCCGGCAGCTTGGGCAGGACCATCGCAAACGATAATTCCCACATCATTTCGCCGATTCTTGAGCCCGCAATGGGCGGCGCCAAAGCGAAAACCTTTCGGAATCAAGGCCAAACTCCACTTTTGGGAAGTCCGGTTTCTTCAGGGAACCCAAACATCAGGTTCATGTTTTGAATTGCTTGCCCAGCCGCGCCTTTGATGAGATTGTCGATAACCGAGCATAAAACCACGTATCCGGTTCTCTCGTCGAATTCGCACGAGAGAATGCACGAGTTAGATCCAAGCACATGCTTGGTAGAAGGCGATTTTGTTTCCCAAATTCTTATGAAGGGGCTCGCCTCGTATGCAGTCCCCCAAATTTCCAAGATCGCGTTCTTGTCGATCCCCGTTTTGACGGGAACATGTATGGTGCAGCTTAGACCTCGGGACACCGGCAACAAGTGTGGGGTAAATCGAACCATAACCCCAATCATCTGCTCGATTTCGGGAGTGTGTCGATGTTTTGCTGCCGAGTACGGTTGAAAGCCACCGGAAAGTTCGGAAAAGAGGTAGGAGCTTTCTTGACGAGATCTGCCCGCTCCGCTTGTCCCAGATTTCGCATCGATCACGATGGTTCCTGCGATAACTCCCGCATCCGCCAAAGGCTTCACAGCTAAAAGAGCGGCGGTCGGATAACAGCCTGGATTTGCAATGAGCACCGCTTTCTCAAGATCTCTATGGGAAACCAATTCGGGTAAACCATAAGTTGGCCAAGGCTTTCGATCTGAATCCAAGTGCTGTTTTCCGTACCATTCCTGGTATTCGCCTTTTTTTTTCAAGCGATAGTCGCCCGACAAATCGATCACACGCACATTGTCCGGCAACTTCGGAACGTGGGCCATCGCAAATCCGGCTTCTTGGCAAAGAAAAACCAAGTCCTCCTGAATGGATTCTGGATTAAAGTTTTCGAGTACGGCTTCGCTGCTAAGCCAAGGACAATGAACGTCAAGGCGCTCGCCTGGATAGCGCTCGGATGTGCAGCACGAGACTCTCGCGCCAGGGTGGTTTTCGAGGAGGCGTATCAGCTCGCTCCCGGTGTATCCCGTAGCCCCCACCACGCCAACTTGTAAGGGATTCGCCACAGGCAGCGGAGTGTACCGCCCGGCTACCGCTCATCCCAAAGATACGAGCTGTCATCGAGGATCAATCCGTTCCAGTTGATGTCTGCTGAGCAGCCTTTTATGAGTTCTTCAGGGGAGAACGAACGCACGTTTCCGGAAACCATGGCAACGTTCATCCTGCCTGAATGCCAAGGAAAGGCCCCACCATAGGATCGTGCACCATTGCCATTCACCATCCATCCCGCTTCATGCGCCCTATAAACAGTTTCGCCATTCTCATCGACGTCCCAGGTATCGACACGTCTTGTTCCGCGGTACTGATAGCGGCACGGTGGCATTACCAGGTAACTGCCGCCACCATCTGGTTGGCCGTCTCGCGAGAGGTTGTATACGGAATCCAAAAATAGAATCGTTTTCACCGGGTAAGCGATTTCGGATTCCGCTCTCGTTTTCGCTTGCCACCCGGTTGCTTGGCGAAATACCATTGCCGACAGGCAAGTGTAGTTGTAGCCGATATTCGACCTTTCAGAGGCATGGTAATAACGGGAATAAGCGTCCCCCAGCACCAGGTCTTCATCGAACGTGGAGTCGTCGGTAGGTCGAGTTCCGTAGTCCCCCGGACAGCGGAACAATCTAAAAGACTTCGTGTAGGGGAGCAATACCTGAACCCAAGTTCGATCTGTCAATGAACTCACAGAACCGGCGACGGTGTAATTTGCCGGCATGAAGCGGTCGTCGTAGTCTTCTACATATAGCGATTTTGCTAGTGCCGCTTGCCGGATATTGGAGGAGCAAACCGTTTGCTTAGCTTTACCTTTGGCGGCCAAGAATACAGGGAACAAGATGCTCGCCAAAATCAGTGTAATGACAAGCACAACTAGCATCTCCATGAGCGTGAAGCCGTGCCGCTTTTTCAACAGTTTTTCCTGCTTGTTACTTTATTATATCAAAGTCAAGGCGATTTGGGGTCATGAACGCTTCAAGTACCCCGTTTTTCCCGAATCCAAGGCTGCGATACCACCCTTCCAGGGACGAATCGCATTGGAGCGAGACCGCGTCCCCTCTGGACAATGCAAGCTCTTGCACTGCCTTAACGAGACTTCCGCCTATCCCTTGCCTTCTCAGTTCTGTGTCCACGCACAAATTGTATAAGCCGGTAATTCCCTCGCTCTTAGTCAACATGACGGCGGCCGCAAGTTGGGAGCCTTTCCAAACTCCATAAAGTTCGTGACCGGAGTTTGCTGTTGCCTGGATGATCTTTTGGCGAAGCGAATCCGCCTGACGCCAAAAAAATTGCCGGACCATGAAGCCGGCCACATGCAGACGCTCATCCGAGTGATTGACTAATTGTATGGATGATCGCGGCCCTTCAGTTTGGTGGGTCGAAGCCAATTGAATCAGCGAGTGCTGATGCCGAAAACCATGATCTCGAAGTCGGGCGGCAAAATCCCGCGGATGGTCCCCCGGTAAGGCGAACACCCGGAAAGAGGGCTTATCTCGAGCACGAGTTGTGATTTCCGTCAGAACTTTAGCGACGGCAGGTTCATCGACATTGAAGTTGATCGCAAAATTGCAGAACGACAAATCGACGTCGGAATGGCAAAGCGCATATCCATTTTCGACTTCAACGATCGAACCCGGGACGGCGCGACCTAGTTCAAGGTA
>JBBREX010000172.1:0-5915 GCA_038225245.1 Fimbriimonadales bacterium
TGGCAAAAAGCATCGGTCAAGCTCACCCGGCCGAGATAAACAGACTTAACTTCCGAACCGACGAGCACTACTCCTGCCTCATAGGTGTCGAGGATTTCATAGTCGAACCGAGCTCGCCGGTTGTTAATAGTGGCGAGACCCGGCTTTTTGTCGGAAGGCGCTCCCTTCTTAGCCATGGGCTGCTGAGTCTACCGTCCCCACACTCGCGGCGCGGGTACATTAGAGGGAGGGTTAGCGGTTGGCGGTTGGCGGTTGGCGGTTAGCGGTCGGCGGTTAGCGGCTGGCGGTTCGCGGGAGTGCATTCGTGGTGAATAATTACAGATGATCGTCGGAGTTCCGCGGGAAGTGAAGCAGGATGAATACCGCGTCGCAATGACGCCGGCGGGCGTTATCGCTCTTTCCCAACGGGGGCACCGAGTCGTAGTCGAGGCAGGAGCGGGTTCTGGTACTCACATCACTGACGATGAGTACCGGGCGGCGGGGGCCGAAGTCCACTCGCTAGAGGATGTTTGGGCCCTCGCCGATATGATCGTCAAGGTCAAGGAACCTCAATCGAGCGAATTTCCTCGGGTCCGGCCGAACCAAATCATTTTCACGTACTTTCATTTCGCGGCGAGCGAGCCGTTGACGCGAGCCATGGTGGCGAGCAAGGCATTCTGCGTGGCCTACGAGACGGTCGAGTTGCCTAACGGCTCTCACCCTCTCCTTACACCAATGAGCGAAGTCGCCGGACGCCTCAGCATCCAAGAAGGAGCCAAGTACTTGGAGGCGCCTATGGGAGGGAGAGGCGTGTTGCTGTGCGGCGTGCCGGGCGTCAAACCGGCGGTGGTGGCTGTGATCGGGGGCGGCATCGTCGGCTTGAACGCGATTAAGGTCGCCGCTGGATTCGGAGCGATCGTTTACGTGCTCGATGTGAACCTCGACCGCCTTCGATACCTCGACGATATTTTCCCCAACAACGTGATTACGCTGCATAGCAACCCTTCGACCATTCATCAGGCCCTGCAGGAATGCGATCTTTTGGTGGGCGCGGTTTATCTCACAGGAGCCCGTGCGCCCGTGCTCGTGACCCGAGAAATGCTTGGAGAAATGAAGTCGGGATCAGTTATCGTCGATGTATGCGTTGATCAAGGTGGATGTATCGAAACCACTCACCCGACGACTCACCGCGACCCCATCTATGTGGTCGACGGTGTGGTCCACTATGCGGTCGCCAATATGCCCGGCGCGGTCGCTCACACCAGCACCTACGCCTTGACCAATGCTACGCTTCCATACGTGGCGCGAATCGCCGATCAGGGTCTCGATGCTCTACGATTCGATCCTGCGCTTCAAAAGGGCCTGAACGTTGCCCCCGGCGCCGTCACACAGGCCCCGGTCGCCCAACAATTCGGCTACGAATTCGTGCATCCAGAGACTTATTTGCTCGATAAGGAAAGTATCCCAGCTTAGGAAACAACCATGATTATTAGGACATCGATTCTCGCCGCTTGCCTAGCCTCAGGCCTCTTCCTCACTCTCGCCAAAACAGATGCTCAGATATCGAAAACGTCCAGAGGCTACACCATGAAAATGAAGTGGGTCAAGGGCCAATCGATGACATACATCATGAACACGAAGATGACAGGGACGAAGCAACAAATACCGGACATGAAAATGCCGATGAAAATGCGGGTTACCGATGTCACCAACGGAGTGGCCACAATCCAAACGGCGGTGGGGCCTTTCGGCAAAGGAGGTAAGGCCACGGAGACGACGGTGAAAATCGACTCCACGGGCCGGCCGGTGGGCGGCAATAACCAAATGATGTCCTCGTTCGGAGCGGCCGGTTTTCCGAAGCATCCAATCAAGATCGGTGAGTCTTGGAAAAGCTCGCTCCCGGTTCAAACGCCGATGGGAAGTATGAACGTGGTAAGCGTTTATCGCTTCAAGGGCGTAAATCGCATCGGAGGCAAGGAAGTCGCCGATTTGGATGTCCGTATCTCAGGCGCTTCGAAGGGGATGAGCCTTAGCGGGGGTGGCACGATGACCCTTTTCACCTCAGATGCATCCTTGGCGCGCGCCAATTTCAATCAAAACATCTCCATGTCGGGCAAATCGAGCGGCCAGGGCATGAATATGAAGATGAACATCAGCATCGTGCGCAAGTAAGCCGCGGTTTTGGAAACGCCGGATTTGGAATCGCAATTCGCGTGTAGCACGGGCTGGCACGTTTCACTCCAGAGGACGCGCAGCATTTTGAACCGGGCGTCATAATGTTTCGGTGAGCCAACTCCCACAGAAAATTAGCGAGCTAGCGGCGCTTATGGACGAGTTTGGGCTTGAGAAGGCCGAACTCAAAGGAGAAGGGTGGATGGTCGCATTCGCCCGCGCCAGGCACACCAGCTCAGGCCGCGATCCTGGCCTTCAGGGGCAAGACACTCATAGCGGAGAACCCAACACCGGGAGGGAACGTGGCAGACAAGAGGCCGACCCTGCTGGCACGGCTGTTAGTTCGCCGATGATGGGAATCTACTATGACGCGCCGAGCCCGGGGTCCCCACCGTTCGTCAAAGTGGGGGATGCGATCACAGCCGGTCAAGTCGTCGGCTTAATCGAAGCCATGAAAGTATTCAATGAAATCACATCGGGACTCACGGGAACCGTGCAATCGATCGTAGCCAAGAGCGGCCAACTCGTTCAACCCGGCGAACCGCTCATTTTCATTCAATGAATGATCCTGCAGTCGATACCGCCTGCGTAAGGATTGGAATGCTCGGTTTCGGTACCGTTGGCGAAGGGACCTGGCGCATGCTTCAAGATAATCGGGCAGCCATCGCCAAGAAGGTAGGGACGCAAATCGAGGTGGCCAGAGTTGGAGTTCGAGACCTCGTCAAGCCCCGGCTAGTTTCTCCCTCAATTGTCACCGGCGACCTTGAATCGATCGTGGATGATCCCACTATCGATGTGATCGTGGAGTTGATGGGAGGCGTCGATCCGGCCGGACGTTTGATCGAACGTGCCCTGAAAAACGGCAAACACGTGGTCACCGCAAATAAGGAGCTAATTGCAAAGCAAGGTTCTCGGCTCATGCGATTGGCGGCGAAGCAAGGGCTCGACCTGCATTTCGAGGGAGCGGTAGGAGGGGGAATTCCTCTTATTCAACCGCTGAAGCATCAGCTTTCAGGCAATGAGGTGCTCAAGCTAATGGGCATTCTCAACGGCACCACGAACTATGTACTCACTAAGATGCAAGAGGAGGAGTCAGACCTGGATGTCGCTTTGCAAGAGGCTCAGGAAAAGGGCTATGCGGAGGCCGACCCTACTAGCGATATCGACGGCTTCGACCCTCAATACAAGTTATCGATTCTGAGCTCGATTGCCTTTAACGCGGAAATGCCGGTCGAGGGTGTATATCGAGAGGGAATCAAGCGTGTGAGCAAGAGGGACATTGAGTTCGCCGACCTGCTTGGCTTTCGCGTTAAGTTGCTGGGCATTGCGGAAGCGGTAAAGCCGACTGGAAGCGATGAAGCAGGCGGGGTCCGCGCGCGCGTTCATCCAACCTTGATCCCAAAAGAGCACCCGCTGGCCGATGTGCGCGACGTGTATAACGCGGTTTGGATTCAAGGCGATTTTGTGGGAGATGTGATGTTCAGCGGGCGCGGAGCGGGCGCTTCAGCCACGGGATCGGCGGTGGTTGGAGATTTGATCGACGTTTGCCGCAACATCCAGATCGGCGGCGCCGGCAACAATATGCCGATCGACAACCTGCTTCAGCCTCTATCTATGGATGGTCTTCGGACCGCTTTTTACCTCCGCATGACCGTCCAAGATCGGCCAAAAGCTCTCGGTTGCATCGCCACCGTTTTTGGCAACTGCAACATCTCCCTTGCCGCGATGGAAATGCGCACCTTGCCAAGAGGCCGAGGCGAGATCGTTTTTCTTACCCATCCTTGCATTGAATTATCCTTTCATCGCTCCCTGAAAGCCCTGCGAAACATCCACTTTATCGAATCGCTGGAAAACTGGATTCGCGTCGAAGGCGGTGGCGCATGAAGCTGGCATGCGTTCAAACCGACGTGGTGTATGGGGACGTAGGTGAAAACGTACGACGAGCGGCGGGGCGCTTACCCCTACTTAAGGAACAAGGAGTCGAGCTTGCGGTTTTTCCAGAGGCGTACCTTACCGGCTATTGCTTTCCAAGCAGAGATGAAGCCATTCGGTGCGCCGTAGCCATCGACGCCAAGGACTCAAGCAAATTGGACTCTCGGCTTTTTCCATTACAGACGGCTTGCCAGGACCTTGGAATTCACGTGATTATCGGATTCGCGGGATGGAATCTGGCAGAGCTGTCCAACTCGGCCTACCTTCTGTGCCCAGAGGGCAGCGTATATCGGTATGACAAGACTCATCTACCCGAGCTCGGCTTGGACAAATACGTTCGTCCCGGCGATCGCTTGGAAGTGTTCGACACGGAGCTGGGAAAGATCGCGATTTGCATCTGCTTCGATCTTCGACATCCGGAAGTCGCAAGAACATTGGCGCTGAAGGGTGCAGAGCTTATCGTCCTCCCTACCAACTGGCCGCTGGGAGCGGAACTGAGCCCAAACTCCCTTTGCGCGGCTCGCGCCGGCGAGAACCGGGTCTTTTTCGCTGCTTGCAATCGCGTTGGCGTCGAGAATGGCTTTAGATTCATTGGCAAGAGCCGGATTATCGACCCCAGCGGAAAGATCCTGGCCGAGGCCCGGGATGGACAAGAAACGCTTATCTGCGACCTCGATCTTTCCGAGGCTCGTCGAAAGCGCAACGTCATTATCCCGGGCGAATACGAAACCACAGTTTTCGAAAGCCGCCGGCCTGAGCTTTACGGGCGGCTTACCGAAGCCGCAGACGAGTCGGAAGGTCGGCGAGACGCCGACCCTACTTCTTCCGCTCGATGACGAATTGGACCGAATCGACCTGCATTTGGCCTTGAGATGGCAAGTCGCTCGCCGTGCCCTCAACTTTGTTTGCCTTAGAGGTTGCAGTGTCCACGTAGGATGACAAGTTCAGCTTAATCGGCTTGTCAGATTGCGCTGAGTAAACCTGCATGGTGCTGACGAATTTTGCAACGCCGTTTGCGATGCTATCGAGCTTTATGGTTCCGATGACTTTGCTCTTCGGATCCTCCTTACTCACTTCGTTGACGGCGAAAGTATCGCCCACTTTCATGGGTTTATCCGGGCTCAAGTTGGCAAAACGCAGGAATTCCATACCCATCTGGGTACGGCCGGCCGTTTGGCTCTTTCCTACCGGCACTCCAAACTTACTCACTCTTCGAGTGCTCTTCTGATTCGCTTGGTTACCGGCGGGCATCTCGTTGCCGTTGAATAGAACATGCATGTCGGTGAGCGAAGTCTCCAAGTCGGCGTCGCCATTGTCATAAACCTTTTTAACCACCTCATGGGTCGTCAGCTTGATGTCCACTGAACCCATCGAGCTGGCAAGGCCGAGAGACATCGTGTAGTTGGTTTCTTCGGCCGCCTTATATTGACGATTAAAAGTAAAGCTATCTTGCCGGGCAAAGGCATAAGCGCTCAAGGCACAGACGATGATTAAGAATTTTATTTTCATGACACTCCTGGATTTCGGCTTCCCAGCCCTTAAGCACTACGTTTGGTGAAGCCCTCACGTTTCCGCCATTTCTTCCTGGAGCGGCTAAGGTCACGGAAAACCCTTGCCGACAATTTTTACGGGAGAAATCGCTAATCCATGTTAAGCTTGTATCGCAAATTGGGCGAGCTACTCGTTGAGCAGAAGGTCATTTCGAACCTGCAGCTCTCGGTAGCGTTGGCCGCTCAACAGACTTCTTATCGCCGACTGGGAGAAATTCTCGTCGAGCGAAGCTTTGCGACTGAGGATCAGATCGCCCAATGCTTAGCGGATCAATACGGCTA
>JBBREX010000173.1:0-5903 GCA_038225245.1 Fimbriimonadales bacterium
AGGTTGAAGACTTGGCGGGCGGAACGGCGGAATTTCAAGGCTTCGACGAAATGGAAAAAGACGGCCAGACTGGGGAAGATGGCGACGGCGGTTAGCGAGTCTTCATGAATGATGGTGCCAGGTCGTTCTGAACGTAGCGAGCAATGTGAGTCGTAGAATTCTCAATGACTGCGCGCGAGATCGAGGATGCGGTCGGACGTGCTCACGCATGGTTTAGCGATCTCGGTTGGACGCCTTTTGAATATCAGTCAACTGTTTGGCGCCGGTTTCTAAAGGGCGAAAGCGGCCTCGTCCATTCGGCGACCGGTTCGGGAAAGACCTTAGCGGCAATTCTCGGTCCGATGCTGGCAAAGGGAGCGGAAGACCTTCAAGGCTTAAGAGTTCTTTGGATAACGCCGCTTCGCGCTTTGTCTCATGACACGGAACGCGCTTTGCGAGAGGCAGCCTCGGTATTCGCTCCTGAATGGCGAGTGGAAACGCGCACTGGGGACACTCCTTCGAGCGTGAAAGCAAAGCAAGCCAAGGAGATGCCTCAAATCCTTGTGACTACTCCGGAGAGCTTGAACTTGCTGCTGAGCTACCCACACTCCCGATCGTCACTTTCGGCAGTCGACTGTGTGATCGTGGACGAGTGGCACGAGCTAATGTCTTCCAAGCGCGGAGTGCAAACGGAATTAGCCCTGGCCAGGCTTCGGATGTGGAATCCCGACGTTCGTACTTGGGGACTCTCGGCTACTCTCGGCAATCTCCCAGAAGCGTTGACTGTCCTCATGGGAATTGGCAGGAAGGGAAGTCTAGTGACCGGTGACGTACCCAAGCATATCGTGATCGATACCCTGCTGCCGGAGAGCATCGAACGATTCCCATGGGCTGGCCATCTGGGTGTCAAAATGCTGCCTCAAGTAATCGAAGCGATCGAATCGTCGTGCTCATGCCTAGTGTTCACCAATACGCGCTCGCAAACCGAGATTTGGCACCAAGCGATTGTGACGGCAAGGCCCGATTGGAAAGGAGTGGGAGAGACCCATCATGGTTCGCTTGATCGTGGAGTTCGTGACGCGGTCGAGCTTGGAATCAAGAGCGGCCGGCTTCGATGCGTCGTGTGCACGTCCAGCCTGGATTTAGGTGTTGATTTTAGCCCGGTTGATAGAGTTCTCCAAGTGGGATCGCCCAAAGGAGTGGCACGACTGCTGCAACGAGCGGGCAGTAGCGGCCACCAGCCAGGTAGCGTAAGTCGGATCACCTGCGTCCCCACATTCGCCCTCGAACTCATCGATATTTCGGCGACAAGACAAGGCGCGATCGATGGACGGATCGAAAAACGAGCAAGCCTGTCCACGCCTCTGGACGTCCTCGCTCAACATTGTGTCACCGTTGCTCTGGGCGGAGGATTTGCTAAAAATGAGCTATTGGCCGAGGTAAGGACGTCCCACGCCTACGCCACCCTAACCGATGGCGAGTGGCAGTGGACGCTCGATTTCGTCATGCGAGGCGGGTCCAGCTTAAAGGCCTATCCCGAATACCACAAAGTCATCGAAGTCGACGGAGTCTGCCGAGTCGATGATCGCAAGATTGGGCTTCGTCATCGGCTTTCAATTGGCACGATTGTGAGCGACGCGGCGGTCCAGGTCCAGTATGTCCACGGAGGACAGCTTGGATCCGTCGAAGAATCTTTCGCTTCGCGATTGCTGGCCGGCGATCAGTTCCTTTTTGGAGGAACGATCCTGGAGTTCGTCCGCCTGCGTGAAATGACTTGTTGGGTTCGAAGAGCAAAGAAACTCAAAGGCGCGGTGCCTAGATGGATGGGAGGAAGGCTGCCCCTCTCGAATGAACTTGCCCAATCATTGCGTGAGAGGTTGGATGAAGCGGCTCGGGGCGTGTTTGCTTCTCCTGAAATGGCAAAAGTCAAGCCGCTTCTGGAAGTGCAAGGGCGTTGGTCGGCCATACCAAAAGCGAACGAGCTGCTCATCGAAGAACATCAGAGCAGGGAAGGGCACCATCTCTTCATCTTCCCCTTCGAAGGGCGCTTGGTTCACGAGGGATTAGCCGCCCTCTTCGCATACCGAATCTCCCGCCGCCAAGCCATCACTTTCTCCATGGCCATGAATGATTATGGATTCGAGCTCCTATCCAACGAGAAGGCGGACGTCCATGATGCGGTGGAGAGCGGGCTGTTCGCAAAGGCAGGGTTGCTGGAGGATATTCCCGCGAGCCTCAACGCGGCCGAGATGGCGAGAAGACAATTTCGGGAAATAGCGAGGGTCGCCGGACTGGTGTTTCAAGGCTATCCCGGGTCCAATAAATCGGCCCGGCAAATACAGGCTTCGAGCGGTCTATTTTACGACGTGTTCACAAAATACGACCCGACAAATTTGCTTCTAGATCAAGCGCGCAGGGAAGTACTGGAACGTCAGCTCGAAGCTTCTCGTCTCGTCCAAAGCCTCGAAAGGCTGTCTCGCTCACGGATATTGATTACTGCACCCTCCCATCCATCGCCTCTGGCATTTCCCATCTTGGTGGACCGTCTCCGTCAAACCGTCTCGTCCGAGAGAGTTGGGACCCGAATCGAACGTATGGCCCTGAAATTGGAGAGAGAGGCAGGATGAAAGGGGTCGAGCCCGAGCCCGAGCCGGTAACCATTCGATTGGAAGGGCAGGAGCTAGAACTGCTTCCGGAAAAGGCCATTTACTGGCGACGCAAGGAAACCCTTCTCATCGCCGATTTACATCTGGGAAAGGCGGCCGCTTTTCGAAGCCACAATGTGCCTGTTCCGAGTGGAACTACGGAGGAGACACTAGCCAGGCTCTCAAGTTGTTTGGATTTCCGAGCCATCCGCCGACTCATTGTATTGGGAGATCTTCTGCATGCCAAAGCCGGGTTAACACCAACCTTAATTGATGCGCTTGCCCGCTGGCGCGACATTCACGACCGTTTGGACATCACTCTCGTCCTGGGCAATCATGACCGCCTCTGCGGAACGATTCCAGCAAGCCTTCGAATTGATTGTTGTGAGGACTCGCTCACAAGTCCCCCCTTTTGTTTGCAGCACGATCCTGCCGCCTTGTGTGGCGATGATCGGTATCGCATCGCCGGACATCTGCATCCGGCCGCAAGGTTGACCGGCCTGGGCAAACAAACGCGGCAATTTCCATGTTTCTGGTTTCGGCGAAACGTCGCCGTGCTGCCTGCATTCGGCGAGTTTACGGGTTCATCTATTGTGCAAGCAGCCCCATCCGACCGAGTCTTCGTGATAGTGGAGAAGAGGGTGATCAAAGTCTAGTCGAGCGTAATACTATTCATAATAATGATTATCAGAAAGATTGTTAGAAGCCAGAGACTCCAAACACATTTGGGGAACGCTGGTACCGAACTCAGCCGGCAAGAGCCGAGGATTCTCTCAATACGCTTCGCTCGAGCCGATCCGCAAACGACTCGCAAAGATCGATTAGATCATCTACGCCTTCGCTAAGCGAGCCTTTGCGGCGTTGCGACCACAAGAGGGCGGCCCAGCCGGCCGCTATAAACGCGGTTGCCGCTACCAACGACCAGGGATAAGTGGAAGATTTGGGTTGTTGTACGTTCTTCATTGAATCATCCATGAATGGTTTAACCTGGTTATCGGCAAGAATCATTTCTGCTCTAGGGTCACTCGTAATCTAACGGTAGAATTCGCTCTATATGCTCGACTCCCTAACTAAACGACTGAGTTCCATTTTCGCCGGATTAAGGCGGAAAGGCCGCCTCACCGAAGGAGACGTAACCGAGCTCCTGAGGGAAATAAGAGTCGCGCTTTTAGAGGCGGATGTCAACTTCCAAGTCGCTAAGGCCTTCGTGGCCAAGGTCAAGGATCAAGCGGTCGGCGAAGATTTGTATGGCAGCCTAACGGCTGATCAAACCCTGATCAAGCTCGTGCGGGATGAGCTAACAACCATGCTCGGTGTTTCTGAGACCAAATTTCGCTGGTCGCCATCTCCTCCTACCGTTATCTTGTTGTGCGGACTTCAGGGCTCGGGCAAAACCACTACTGCCGCTAAACTCGCCCGTTGGCTCTTGCGGCAAGGAAAAAAACCCATGCTTGCGGCTTGCGACGTCCAACGCCCGGCCGCCGTGAAACAACTTGAGGTTTTGGGCGAATCTATTGGTGTTCCAGTTTTTAGTAAACTCGATGGCAGCTCGCCTACCGTGATCGTCGGGCAAGCTCTGGAGCGTTGTCGACACCTGCTGCTCGATGTACTGATCGTTGATACAGCGGGCCGCACAACAATCGACGAGCCCCTCATGGATGAGCTAACCGCCATTGCCAGAACCGTCAAACCCTCGGAAACATTTCTTGTGATCGATGCCACGACCGGACAGGAGGCAATCCCGGTCGCGGAAGCCTTCCACAAGCGCCTTGAGCTCACGGGGGCCATTTTCAGCAAGCTCGACGGCGATACCAGGGGCGGGGCCATACTCAGCGTTCGTGCTGCCACTGGAGTGCCCGTTCGATTTGTGGGCCTGGGCGAGCAAACCGATGCTTTGGACCTCTTTCGCCCCGATCGCATGGCGGAGCGAATTCTTGGAATGGGCGATATCATGGGCATCATCGAGCGCGCCGAGATTGCGATCGACAAAGAGGATGCTCATGTTTTGGAATCCAAGCTTAAAGGTGGAAATTTCGATTTTCACGATTTCCTCAATCAAATCCGCACCATGAGGAAAATGGGGCCAATGAAAAACTTGGTGAAAATGATCCCCGGTTTGGCGACCATGATTCCGGAAGAAGCTCTGGACAACGTGAATGAGGGCCAAGTGAACCGTTTGGAAGCTATTATGCTCAGCATGACGCCCAAAGAGCGCTCCGATCCGGATATACTGAATGGCTCGCGTCGTAAACGAATTGCCGCGGGCTCGGGAACCAGCGTCGAAGAAGTCAATCAGCTTTTGAAGCAATTGTACGAAATGCGACGAAACATGAAGCAGTTTTCCAAGATGCAGCACCGGATGAAGAAATTCAAACGCCGCTAGGAGATAAAGAGATCATTGGTTAGAATAAGATTGAGAAGAATGGGGACCAAGGCGCGCCCTTTTTATCGCGTCGTTGTCGCGCAAGGGACTGCCGGACGAGACGGAGCATTCGTAGAGATCATCGGAACCTATAATCCGCTTACGAAGCCGCACGCGGTAAGCATTAAAGAAGATCGAGCGCTGCACTGGCTTTCCAACGGAGCTCAGCCCACGGAAACCGTGGCCTACCTCCTGAAAGAACAGGGGATACTGGACACGTTCTTTGCCTCACGCCCAGCCGCTAAGCAAAAGTACAAAACTCTCGACAAACGCACCGACTCTATGGCGAAGAAATCAGTCGTCAGCACGCCAACAGCCACCCTCCCCAAGGCTCCAGAGGCTGCTCTTCCGGCGATCGAACAGGCGCCTGCCGAAGTTCCCGTCGAGGTTCCTGAACCAGCTCATGAGGTCAACGAGGTTAGCCAGCCCCCACAAGATGTTGCGGAAAATGCTCCGGCAACGAACGAGGAAGAGCCGGCTACGGCGGAATTATGAGCTACGGTCCTCTTGTCGAGCATTTGGTCAAATCAGTTGTCAATGAACCGGAAGCAGTTTCAGTCGAAGCTTCCAGCGATCGGGACGGGCTCACTTTTTTCGTCAACGTCGCTCCAGGCGATGTCGGAAAAGTAATCGGAAAAAATGGCCGGGTTGTTTCGGCAATACGGTATCTCGTCAGCGCGGCTTCCGCTAAGACGAGGCAAAGGGCTTTCGTTAAGATCGTGACCGAGTGAACACTTCCCTTCCGAGTCTCCATTAGGTGAACGACACGGATCGCACCGCAGAACTTCAAACGATTGGTGAGGTCGTGGGGGTCTTTGGGCTCAAAGGATATATCAAGGTTCAGCCTCAGACTGACT
>JBBREX010000174.1:0-5864 GCA_038225245.1 Fimbriimonadales bacterium
GCCTTGCCCGACTCCACCTCTTGAAGGATTCGAACCACCTGCTCTTCCGAAAATCTCGACTTCTTCAACTGACACTCCTTGATCCAGATCTGGATCAGAAGCCTGCAGTTATGGATGGCTCACTTTTCGGGGGGCAGACCAGAAGGATCTTTGAGTAGGTGCGCGACTGGAAACGGGGATTCCTCGCGGCGCTCAGAATGACAAGGGAGCTGAGATTGACGTGAGGGCCCTGAATTACGGAAAGCTCGCCATCCTAAGGGACGCATAATATCCACATGGCTCGAATGATCGTCGCCGAGGCGGAAGCCCTGCTCGACCAAGAAATCCCCGTCTTGAACAAGGGCTTTGTACGGCTCGTGGACTATATGGGTGGGGACGAGCGGATCGTGCAAGCGGCTCGAGTGAGTTATGGAGCAGGCACGAAATCGTATCGGCAAGACCGTGGCCTCATTCACTACCTCATGCGGAATCACCACACGAGCCCCTTTGAGCAAGTGCAACTCACCTTTCACACAAAGATGCCCATTTTCATCGCTCGCCAATGGGTTCGTCATCGCACGGCCCGCCTAAATGAGATTTCCGGGCGATATTCAGTCATGAAAGATGAATTCTATCTGCCGACGCCAGCGCAGGTATGCGCCCAAAGCGATTCGAATAAACAAGGCCGCGGTGAAGCGTTGCCGGCTGATCAAGCGAAGCAGTTCATCGACGCTATGAAGCTAGATCAAGTAAGTGCCTACAAGTCCTATGAGGCCTATCTGGAGCTTGGCGTAGCGCGTGAATTGGCCCGTGCGAATTTGCCACTGGCGCTCTATACCGAATGGTACTGGCAGATCGACCTCCACAATCTATTTCACTTCCTTGCTCTGCGTCTGGATCCCCACGCCCAGTACGAGATCCGAGCTTACGCGGAAGTAATGGGGCGCTGCGCTCAGGCGGTTGCCCCCATTGCCCATGAGGCTTTCGAGGAGCATATTCGCGGCTCAGTTTCGTTTTCTCGCTCAGAGTGCCAAGAGTTGTCAAGGCTTCTGTCAGGCGATGAGTGCTCACTTGAGGGCAGGCCGAAGGCCACGTTTGAAGAAAAGCTCCAAAAACTTGAGGGTTCGAAACCGGCGGAACAACCCGACGAACCCGTTCTACCTGCCTAGCTACTCGAAAAGATTGGATTCCACAATCCCTTTCGTCGGGGGGGCAAGACCTAAGTGCGAATAGGCGGCCACAGTGGCGAACCGACCTCGAGAAGATCGCTGGATAAATCCCTGCTGGAGCAGATAAGGCTCGTATACATCTTCCACCGTTCCGGCATCCTCCCCCGTCGAGGCAGCCAAAGTTTCCAGCCCAACTGGCCCACCACCATATTTTTCGATGATGGCGTGCAGAATGAGCCGGTCGACCCGGTCGAGACCTTTCTCATCAACCTCCAAAGCGGCTAGCGCGTACTGCGCAATGGCAAGGGTGATCGATGCGGAACCTTGAACTTGGGCAAAATCTCTCACTCGGCGCAGAAGACGGTTCGCGATTCGTGGGGTACCGCGCGCCCGGCGAGCGATTTCCGAAGCACCATCTCGCTCGATGACGTAGCCCAAAATCGAGGCCGAGCGGAAAATAATTTCATAAAGAGCGTCGCAATCGTAAAACTGGAAATGAGACACGATTCCAAATCGGTCGCGCAGTGGTCCCGTCAGCAATCCTTGTCTGGTGGTCGCACCGATCACGGTGAATCTCTGGACTTCGAGCCGGATCGAGCGGGCGGCCGGCCCCTTGCCGATCATGATGTCGACTTTGCAATCTTCCATCGCCGGATAGAGAATTTCCTCGACCGGTCTACTAAGTCGGTGGATTTCATCGATGAAAAGGACTGCTCCCGCCTCAAGGTTGGTGAGAATTCCCACCAAATCTCCAGGACGTTCGACGGCGGGGCCACTTGTGATGTGAATCGGCGCCTCCATTTCAGTAGCAACGATATTGGCAAGGGTGGTCTTGCCAAGACCGGGAGCTCCGTACAAAAGCAAATGGTCGAGCGGTTCACCACGCTCCTTGGCGGCCCGCAGAAAAATCGACAAGTTCTCCTTCAACTTTTCTTGGCCGATAAACTCGCTGAGCCTTTTTGGCCGCAGAGAAAGCTCGAACGATCGATCTTGTGGCTGGATGGTCGGATCGAGCTCGGTGGAGCGGCTCATCGTCGAAGACTCCGTAAGGCCACCTTGAGCTGATCTTCCACGGATTCGCCGGTTTGACGCGCTTCCGTGGCCGCTGTTTCCGCTTCCAAGCGGCGATAACCAAGAGCCACCAGAGCCTCAACAAGATCGTCCGTTGCGGCGATCCTCAAAGGCCGGTCCGAGACCACGGCTCGGGCTATTTTCTGGCCTAACAACTCTTGGTTGACCTTGTCGCGGAGCTCCAAAATAATGCGTTCCGCGAGCCGAGGACCGACGCCGGGAGCGCGGGCAAGCATTTTCGCATCTTGAACTTGGATGGCACTCGCGATCGCATCATCGCCAAGCTCGCTCAACAGCGAAAGACCGATCTTGGGGCCACAGCCCTTAACCTCCGTCAAGAGATCGAAAAGCTTTCGCTGAAATGCATCCTGGAAGCCGTAGAGAAACTGCCCATCCTCTCGGACCACGTGCCGGACGTAAAATTCAATCGGCTCGCCTTCGGGGGGAAGTCTCGTGAAAACGGAGTGGGGGACAAAAACCTCATAACCAACCCCCGACGCTTCTACCACCACTCGCCCTGCGTCTGCCTCCCAAAGGTGGCCCCTAAGGCGCGAAATCATGCGAGAAGGTTACCACGCGTCTACCAAAATTACTCCTAAACGGCCTAAAAAGCAACCGAGCGGGCAAAATACTATGAAAAAATCACGCCAAACCAAGAAATCTGGAGCGGTTAAAGTTCAAACTGTCATGCAGGGTGTGAGTGGATCAAGAGTCGCATCCAAACATCGCTAATCTGGAGGTACGTATGAAGAAGCTATTAATCGGGATGGCGGCAATCGCCACCTTCGCCATTACTCAAATCGCCTTTGCCCAGGACAACGACAAGATGGAGGGTACTCAGAAGACCACCACCATGACGAAGACCAGCAAAAGTCACACCATGACGATGACCGGAAAGCATCACCGTAAGCATATGATGAAACGCCATCATAGGATGATGAAGCATCACACTACGATGAAGCACCACACCATGGTCAAGAAGGGCGGCATGATGAAAAAGGACAAAATGAACAAGGGCGGCAAGTAGCCGTTTTTTTTCTGTCCGAAAGCCCGGCGATTTCGGCCGGGCTTCTTTTTGGCCATTCGTTGGCAAGCGAGCAGATTTTTCGCTTGGCGCGACGTGACGGAGTACCTCATCATCCCGTCACACGGCGATAACTGGAACAAAAGACTATCCAATAATGGTTAATTTCAAGGGCGGGTCTGTTTTGCCCTAAATCCATTCAGGAGTATCGATGAAAAATCTCGCCATTCTCACTTTTCTCTCTGCATCTTTGGCCTTGAGTCCTTTGGCTTTTGGACAAACGAAGGCAGGCGGTAAACGCGTGCCAGTTAAAGCCTCGATGTCGAAGGCTTCTATCGCCAAAAAGCGGTCTACGAAATTGCATAAGGTCACCCCTTCCGCCAAGCATGCCAAGGCGAGCCCAAAGCGCGAAGTCGTGCGAGTTAGGGGGAAAGATGGCAAAATGATAAACGCGACCGTCGTGCGCAGACCAATCAAGATGACGAAGCCAACGGTTCACACGGGCGGAAAGGTTAAGAAAAAGCACTCCGGCCCGACCAACTAAGCGCCGACTGCTACTATTTTCTAAAGTGAGCCTAGCCATGAGCTGGGCTTTTTTTCTGCATTGCTTAAGCTGGCGGGAACCTCAACAGCGTCAAGCTGAAATCCGATCTTTACCTCATAGGCGCGAGGCCACGGAAGACAAACCTGCACATTCGACAAGCCGGTGAAGACGTATTGGCGGGGGCCCGCAAAGAATCTCTTCCCCAGAAGCTGTTCACGAAAGGTTTCATCGAGTCGGCGTTCTATATCGTCTTTGACGAATGCGCTTACCTCCGCCATTTCAACTCCGTAGGTTTCTTCACGGCAGGCCCGAGGATTTGCATCGATCATCGCATACGCTTGAGGACGGGTAAATCGGTGATATTCGAAGTCGTCGACGAGCCGATGAAGCAGAAATGCATGCTGGGCAATCTCTCTCTCCAAGGGCTCGGTACCACGTCTCCGAGAAAGCAGATACACATTTGCCGCGGGAATCGCGGTCCCCATGGTGTTTCCCGCCGTATTCCATCCCGCGTAGGACAATAGCTTGGTTGCCCGGCTGTTATCGCGAAGATTCTTAAAGAGAGCGGGATCGCCTGTTCCAATTTTTCCCAGATTGATATCTGCCACCGCTACAGGAAATCCTTGGTCGATCTCGGACTTTAGACTATCCACAAATGCTTGAAATGCCGCTTTCCCCGGTTCCGGCGTATTGACGTAAAGGCTGTAATCGAAGTCGAGAGCATGCGGAGCAGGTTTGGCGCCGCTTGCCAACAGCTGGTCTCGCAAGCTTTGTTCGACTCCCGTCGACTCAAAATTTGCGATTTTATATTTGCCTCTTTCATCGGCATACATGATCCGGACTCTTGGAGCCCAGTGAGATTCTGCCAGCAAAGCGCGGCTAATCAGCACGCTCGCATGTTGATCGATCCCTTCACAGAAGTACACTTTGGATTCGATCCGCAAGTTGTGAACCATTTCTCGAAGTCGGTTTGTTTCAAAAACATGAGGGCCGTGCGGCTGTGCATCGTCCTGTCCGAGAATGAGGTAGTCGAAAACACCCCCCGAATTCATTCGCACGAGCTCTTCTTGAACTTTATGGTCCCGAGCCCGAGTGTCTAAATACTCATCGATCTCACCGGCTGGAATCTTTAGCTCCAAACGATCGAGCTCCCCTTCGACCGTGCGATCGGCCTCCCGAAGATATCGCTCGCGCAAAGTCGAATAACGAGCTAGGCTCATTCTCCACGCGGAATTTCGCTTGGTTGCCGTTGGGGCTAGGCGCATAATGGCCGAAAACGCGTAGAACCGGGTTCCTTTTGCGGACCGGCGTATCTTTTGCAGGCAACGCAAGCGCTGAATAGCCAGGTCGTATCCGACGGAATTGGTGCGAGATGCAATCAACCCTCCGTAGGCGATCATATCAGTGCTGACCACCACCGCCGAATATTGGGACAGGTCTTTACCAGCAAGCCAGTTGAGAATTCCATCTGGATTTCCGGGCCGCGTAAATTTTCCAAGCAGATCAGATGGGGGCAATTCGATCTCGGCGCCGGCGATGCGGCCGATCATTTGGGAAAACTGGGTCGCCGCCGGCCGATCATCGAGTGGGATTAAGATCAGTTTCTCGGCAGGGTGCAATGCGCCCTTTGTGGATTGACTTTGTGAGCTGGCGCTGGTAAATAAGAGGACGGGCAATACGCTTATATGCCACAGATTCCGAGCCACCATGAGGCTCAAGATACCTTTTCAGTTAGCTAGGCCGCGCGTTCTTCCGGCCAGGCCGGTAAGTTTTCGAAATGAGTAACCCGATTGCGCCCGCTAGCTTTTGAGCAATACAGCGCGCGATCGGCAGCCGCAAAAAGCTCGACTGCGCTTGGCATAGCGTCATACATCGTGCTCGCCCCAAAGCTCGCCGTGACCCCGGGATATTTCCAAGTCGCTTCTTCGATACCCTTGCGCATCCGCTCCGCAACTTCCATCGCTACCGATCGATCAGCTCCGGGCAAGAGGACGACAAACTCTTCTCCTCCATATCGTGCGACAAAATCAGTGGTTCGAGCAACCAGAAGCAGCAAGGGCCCGAAAAGCAGGAGGAC
>JBBREX010000175.1:0-5780 GCA_038225245.1 Fimbriimonadales bacterium
GGAGCTTTCATCAGCGAGATCGTGGGCCGTGGCGTCCAGCTTCTGAGCAGCAAGTTACACAGCTATCGAATTCAATCGCCGGGCACGCCCGCCCAGGTTTCCCAATTGGTATTCGACGCCGCGAAGAAGACAGGGGCTCAAATTCGCGGATTTGAAATCGCCCAAAGATCATTGGAAGAGGCTTTCTTGGAGGTTCTCAAAGCGCCACCGGTCATGGTTCCTAGGAGTGTTGGATAGTCATGGCGTCACCGATTGCCGATCTCACCTACCGCGGCTACGATGGACCTTTGGAATCGCCGCGTCACCGCTGGTGGGTGATATCACGCGTCTCCGTCCGCCAAGCGATCAAGAAGAAAGGGTTTTGGATCGCGATGGTCTTTTCCGGGTGGTATTACATTGCTCTCATCGCAATCATTTTCTTTTTAGAGCAGTTTGCCGGCAATGCACCTCCCGGACCTGCCAATCCCACCTCCTTCATCAAGGGAATCGTTTGGAAAGATCAATTTCTTCATGGCTTTTCGTTCGCCCAGCTTATGCTTCTAATCGTCGCGCTTATGCTCGGATCGGGATCGATCGCAAATGATAACCGAGCAAATGCCTTACTGGTGTATTTAAGTAAACCATGCACGAAGCTGGACTATCTCATAGGAAAATGGGTTGGCGTCTTTTTGCCCTTGCTTGCGGTGGTGGGGATTCCGACGATCGTTTTCTATCTGTATGGAGCACTGAGTTATCGCACCTATGGATTCCTCTCGAGCGATCCCTGGCTCTTACCCAAAATGCTCGTCATCTTGCCATTCTCGGCCGCGTTTTACGCGAGCATCATCGTGGGAATCAGCTCACTTTTCAATCAGGGCCGCCTTGCCGGAGCCGCTTGCGCCGGAACTTATTTCTTATCGAATTTTATGACGATTCTCATGACCGTGGCTCTTCAACTGCCGCCAGAGGGAGAGTCGGCTCCGAAAATTGTGGGCACATTTTCGTACTTGTCCATGGACGGTCTCGTCATCGGGCTCGCTAAGGCGATTCTGGGTACCGACGGTGGTAATCCTTTCAATGCGCCGGGCCGTGGACCCCATGTTAATGCACCGTCACTGTTTCTTATGTTGATCTTGATCGTCGGGATAAGCTCTGCTGCCCTGGGAATAGCTTGGCGAAGGATCCGGGCCGTCGAGGTGATTGGTTGATCGCCCTCCAAGAGGCCTCTCGCTGGTATGGACAGGTCATCGGACTGAACGATATCACCTGCACATTGGGACCCGGGGTGACCGCTCTGCTTGGCCAAAACGGAGCCGGAAAGACCACAATGATCCGGTTGATCACTGGTCAATTGAGGCCGACGACGGGTTCCGTGAAGGTATTCGGCGAGGACCCCTTCGCAAATCCGGAAGTGTATCGACGCCTCGGATACTGCCCTGAAATCGATAACTTTTACGAATACATGAGCGGCCAAGAGTTCGTGTACGTGCTCGCCCGCATGGCAGCTTTTGAGCACGCGGAAGCGAAGCGACGCACAACCGAGGCGCTCGAAAGAGTGGGCATGGCCGAACACGCGAGAAAAAAGATCGCGGGATACAGCAAGGGCATGAGACAGCGAATTAAGCTGGCTCAAGCTATGATCCACGAGCCGGACGTGATCTTACTGGATGAGCCCCTAAACGGCCTCGATCCGGTCGGGCGCAGAGATATCATCGATCTGTTGACTTTGCTCGCCGAAGCAGGGAAGACGATCATCGTCAGCAGCCATATCCTTTTCGAAGTCGAGCAAATGACCCGCAGCATTTTGCTCCTCCACCGCGGAAGGCTCCTCGCTACCGGGGATCTTCGAGTCATTCGAGATCTTATCGACAAATATCCCCATCGCATCCGCATCGAAACCGCACAGCCAAGGGAAGTCGCTGCTAAAATCGCCGCTTTGCCCTATGTGGTTAGCCTCCAATTCGACCCCGCCGGCAACGCATTGGAGCTCCAAACTCGGCAACCGGCTTTATTCTATGAATTCTTGCCCTCACTATCGCTCGAGCACGGGTTGCCGATAGAAGGATTCTCCAGTCCCGACAACAACTTGGAGGCGGTTTTCCGCTATCTGGTGGAAACGTAAATGGAGCTATTTCTCTATCAAACCGCCCTGAAAGATTTTCTCCGGGCCAAGCGTATCGCCGTCTGGATCGCGGTTTGCGCCGTTATCTTTCTAATCGGAAAGCTATGGACAGAATATACGGGAACACTGAGCAACCGAGAGGCCTATTCCCAGCTTTCTTCGATTCTGGTATTTCGAGTCGTCGCCTTAGCGGCGGCCATATTCAGTACCGCCGTGCTCAGCCAGGAAGTCGAGCAAAAGACGGTGGTCTATTTATTGACCCGTCCGGTCGCCCGATGGAAAATCCTCCTTGCCCGGACGGCGGCCGCGATGACAGTGGTCATCTTGATTTCGTGGCTTGCCGCAATCGGAGTTTCAATTTCGGTTTTTGGCGGCTCCGCTTTTTCTAATGGCCTTCTCTATGGGGATCTCAAAACGTTGGCAATCGGAGCAATGGCCTACGCCGCTCTTTTCGTGCTGGTCAGCCTCATGTTCAACCGCGCCATGATCATCTGTTTGATGTTCGCGTTTGGCTGGGAAACATCGGTGCCGAATTTTCCCGGCGATCTCTATCATCTCTCGATCTATAGCTACATGAGCGCGATTGCCCAACATCCGCAGATCGAAGCGGCGCGCGGGTTCCTCGGCGCACTGGCGGGCCAACTCGGAGTAAACGAGCTCACTCCCACGAAAGCGTGGCCGATCTTGATTGTGCTTATTGCCGGTTGCCTGGGCTTGGGCGCTTGGTGGTTCTCCCATTTCGAGTACTTGCCTCGGGAAGACGCGGAATAGACTCAACCAAGCCCAAGCCAGCCGACCGCATCATCGACGTCATCGAATCGGCGCATCTCGCTCGGCAGGTTGTCGAGTATCTGCTCGCCGTACCGTTTGGTCCGCAAGCGTGGATCGAGAACTGCAATCAAGCCCCGATCTTCCGTTCGACGCACCAGCCTGCCCGCACCCTGTCTCATCAACATCTTGGCCAGCGGGAGGGCGTATTCCATGAATGGATTTTGGCCTTTTGTTTGCATCCATGCCGCACGGGCAATCTGAGCAGGATCTATGGGTACTTCGAAGGGCACTCGGACCAGAACCACACAAGAAAGCGTTTCGCCGGGGGCATCGAAGCCGGTCCAAAATGACCTGAGAGCGAACAAGGATGCTCGCACTTTTTTCTTGAAGCGCTCGCCCGAGGAAGCCACTCCCTCGCGGCCTTGCAAGTAAATAGGTAGATCATCGCCCGCTTCGAGCAGCATAGGCAAAAGCTTTTCGTACACTGCATCCATTTCGCGCCTGCTGTGAAACAAAGCCAGCGTTCGGCCTTGCATGGCCCTTAGAATTCTTGCCAGCTCGGTGGCGACACCGGTGAAGTATTCATCTTCCAGGCCCTCTTTGCGAGCCGTCGACGGATCAGGGATCGCCCCCTCCTTCGGCACATAGAGAGCGGCTTGGGTCGAGTAATCGAAGGGGGAAGGCAAAATCTCTTCAAACAAGGGGCGAGCACCGGAGATCTCTTTGAAAAAATCGAAATTGCCGTCCAATGCAAGAGTTGCGGAAAGGCATATCCAGGGCGTTCTATCCCAAAGCAAGGTGCGTAGAGGCTCCGCAATTCCCACCGTGTCATAGCGGATTCGAGCACCGGAAAGGACAACACCGGCATGACTGACCGATACCCCTTGAGGGGCGAAAATCGCTCCGCATCCAAGCGCGAAATCGCGAATGTACATGGAATAATTCCGCACTGAATCACGCGCCAAGTCGGCTTCTATGCTGCCGATTACGCCGGTCGATGTGAGCTGCTTAATCAGGGCCTCACTATCCTTCACGAACTCCCCGGCAAGTTGGGAAATCGTGGCCGCCAATTCTTGAGCTACTAAGGCCGCTGCCGGTAAGGCGTTCGCCCTGACATGAGGATGAGATTGGACATCTTCTGGAGAGGCGGCCAATATTCCTTGTCGCTGGATTGCGGGCGTCTGCATGGCGGCTTGGCAACTTTCGAGGCCCTTTCGGAATGTGTCGCACGTGGTGGACCATGAATTGGCGAGGCTCGCATGTTGGGCTAAGGGAGCCAAGGAGTGTTCCATTCTCGTTGCGAGTCCGGCCACGATGGCAAGCTTCGATTCGCTGAGTTCGAATTCGAGGGCGCTCGCCGTCGATTGAGGCAAGTCGTGTGCTTCATCGACGATGAGCATGTCGATAGTGCCAAGGAGACTCAATTCGCCTTCCGACGCCTCCGCGAGCTGGGCGTCCTGCAAGACGACGTTGTGGTTGGTGATGACGATCGACGCTCTTTCCGCACTCCTTCGAGCCTGGTAATAAAAGCAAGCGTTGTATTGCGGGCAAAGTCGGGCCGGACAAACTGGCGGAACCGAGATGCTTCTCCACAAGGCCGAACCTTCACGGCCCGCGATGGTTCTAAATTCACTTTCGATCCCCAGCTTGGCTTCCGATTCGAAGGCGTCGAAAACAATGCGGCGTTTGGGTTCGGAAAAAAGTTGCTCCTGGCCCGCTTCCCTCATCTGGGCTAAGCAAGCATATCGCTGCCGTCCAATGAGGAACTGGCATTTAGGAACCTCCCCCGAAAATAGGGAAAGTGCGAGCGGCAAATCGTTGTGCCAATACTGCTCGGCAAGCACGTTGGTGTAGGTTGCGATCACCGTTCTCTTGCCGCTCACGATAGCGTGAGCGATAGCGGGAATGAGAGCGGCGAGCGATTTCCCGAGACCAGTGGGGGCCTCAAAAAGCCCCCGGTTAGATTCTTCCATGCAGTCGCTGATGAGAAGTGCGAGTTGACGCTGGTCGGGTCGCTCGACGAATCCCGGTTTTTTCGCGAGCGCTTCAAAAGCCTGCTCGATGAGCTCCGAAGCCGTCACCATGGGGCTAGTCTGAAGCATCGCCCTCGCCGGCACTATCAAAGCAGAGGGTTATCGAGTCGGATGCCGAGCAACGAAGTTCCTTGCCGGTCCAACGCCTCCTCGCAGGCTCGAGCGGCAACACTGTCCCCTTAAAGATAAAACTTTTTTCTGGACGGCCATAGAAGAAGAACTGCACCCGAAGACCCCCAAACCCGCGTTCCAGTATCTCCCAATCCACGGTCGGACCTTGGGCTTCCATCTTAACCTTAATTCGCAACGAACTGCGCTTGCCGCCCATGTAATCAAAGCTCTCCCCATCGTCCCATCGGTAGACAACCTCTCCAGGACAGCCTTGGGAAAAGACGTGAACTTCCACATTGGCCAGGTTGGCGGATGGCAGTTGGCGGTTGGCGGTAGATGCGACGACGATCGCTCCGTCTCTTGCGAATAGCGGTGATTCCATACTCTTGCGATGGACTTCTACTGTTCCAGAAGGAATCCATTCGCCCGAACAAAGCTCGAACCATGGACGCCGCCCCGGCAGATGCACTTTCCGCGATGGAGTTTCGGCGAGGAAAGGCGCATGCATCAAGTCCGGACCGATCATAAACTGGTCGTCGAGCCCTTTTTGCCCCGGATAATGATAGAGCAGCGGCCGTAAAATGGGATCGCCCAATTCCTCCTGGTCCATGAACAGGTTGTATAAATAGGGCAGTAGCCGATATCGCAGCCGGATATAGTGCCTGATGATGTGCAAAGCGCGGGGAGAAAAGGCCCAAGGCTCTTGCGCCCTTGAGCCGAACATCGAGTGGTTGCGCATGAAAGGAAAGAGGAAGCAGCACTTC
>JBBREX010000176.1:0-5751 GCA_038225245.1 Fimbriimonadales bacterium
AAGTTCGAAGTCTTTCTTCGGGTTAACTTCTATCCCATTAGCATCGAAGAAAGTGGTCAGGTTGCCGTCGGTAATCCTAAAGGCGGACGCCAGAAGTCCAGATCTATCCCAGTCGAGTTGACCTCGCCAAACCGAGGTCAACTCGTTTAGAGGAAACTCTCTAAGCTTAACGCTACGGACTCGCTTGAAGTCGTGCGCCTCCTCATAGGTTAGAACATCTACACGCTGGAGATCGACCGGACGCGTCCGTAGCTCAAACGAGAGCTTTCCTTTGTCATAGTTCAGGTACGGCACCTTCTGGAGGTGCTTGATCGCCGACTCTGTAACTGTGCCATCCCCTACCAGTGAGGGCTTTTCGTAGCCCGGCGGCAGCATCAGCAGCACCGAATTGACGTTGCCATTTCCGTCGTCCTCGTTCTTGGCTGCCTTCGGGTCGGTAACCCATTCGGAGCCGTTTAAGACGAATTTATATTGATGCTTGCCCGGCTCGATCCGAAACATCGTTTTCCAAGTTTTGCCATCGCTCTCGAGCCGCATCGGGTTAGCGGACTGGTTCCAGTTGTTGAAGGTCCCGGCCACGGAAACGGACCGAACGGGCTTGGCAGTTTCGTAAATGAAGGCGTGGGCGAGACCTTCTGCCTGCAGGAGCCCTAGCAAGAGGACGATCATCGACCCACTCCGTTATTCTGAGGTCCACCGTCATTCAGAGGTCCTCGGTCATTCTGATGAACGAAGAATCTCAACCCACGCATTGCCCCGCTCCAGAGATGCTTCGCAGGCTCAGCATGACGTTCCATTCTAAGGCTGCAAGGAAGGTTCATACCGCCGCCTCTCTACGCCGCCGAACGGACGAACCCCGGACCTTTAGTTCGCAGGGCACGATAACGCGGCGGCTGCCTTGGATCTCGCTCCCCTCGATAATCTTAAGCAATCTTCGGCAGGCTCGCTGAACGATCATCGGAATATTAAGGCTTACGGATGTCAGGCCATTTTCCAACATATCGCAATAGCTTGTATCGTTAAAGCCGACGATTCCCAGCTGCTGTGGAATCGAGATGTTCAGTTCGCGGGCTGCATGCACGACTCCCATCGCCATATAGTCATCGAGAACGACTAATGCATCGGGGCGGTCTCGGTTTCCGAGAATCTCTCTAGATGAATCCAGAGCAGCTTCGAATCCGAAACCACTGTTCCAGATGAACGGCTTTTGTCCAAATTCGCTTGCCACCTGACGGTAGCCTTCGGCCCGATCTTTGCTAACCGTCAAATCGCGAGGGCCTGCCAGCATGCCGATTCGCTGATATCCCTGGTCGAACAAGTGGCGAGCGGCAAGTTTTCCCGCTAGCTCATTATCATTATCGACGGAAAACAATTGGCCCTCTGCCACGGGGTTGCCAATAAGCACAAAGGGGAAATTATCGCTTTGGAGCCGGTGGATACGGTCGTCCCTGGCTTCCGATTCAACCAAAATAAGACCATCAACGCGCCTCGTCCGAAGCAACTGATCGTACACAGCTCCTTGCGTGGTCAGGGACGTTGCCATATCGACGCAAAGATGAAAGGGAGTGCTCGAAAGGACGTTAAGAATCTCGGAAATCAGGAGTGTAAAGAAAGGATCGGCCTTTAACGCCCCATAGTCGCGCCGAACGACCAAGCCAATCAGGTTCGTTCTTTGCTTGCGAAGCGATCTAGCGCGTACGTCGGGACGATAGTTGTTATCCTCGATGGCAACCAGAACGCGCGAACGAATATCTTGCTCGACTCGGTCATCCCCCGCCAACACTCTGGAAACGGTAGCCTGTGAGACGCTTGCGATACGCGCGATATCTTGTTGGGTGATCCTCATTGCTCGAATCCGCCACGGTGCAGTGATGAGAATACGTATTCTCACCTCTAATCATAACACACTTTTTAGCAAATCCAAGAAGGAAAACATGGCTTGTCGGTCCCGGGCATGGTTTCCATTGGCGTCTCGCCGATGATTCCGCCAAAAAACAGAACAGGCTCAAACGCTACGGATGTAGCTGAATTATTCGAACTGGCGAGAGTTTCGACTTTTTGGCAAAAGCAAGGTGCAACGAGGCATGTCTGTCCCGGCCGTGGTTTCCATCGGCGTCTCGCCGCTGAGTCCGCCTTGACTTAGATATCGTAACGTTTTGGGCCGCTCTCGGTCGAGCCGCCTTGAGCGATGCGCTTGACAAAGGTGACCAACTCCATGGGGTTGAACGGTTTGGTCAAATACATGTCCGCTCCGTAGTGGTAACCCTCGAAGACGTCCTTATCTTGGGCCTTCGCGGTCAGCATAATGACCGGCAAGTTTTCGTATTCTGGTTCTCGGCGCAGCGTCTTAAGGACTTCGAAGCCATCCATATACGGCATCATCACGTCCAAAACCATCAAGTCAGGTTTTTCCGATCGAACCTTTTCGAGCCCCTCTTTGCCGTCGAATGCCGTAACGACCTGATAGCCTTGCCTCTCCAAGTTGACCTGGATTAGGCGAACAATATGGCGCTCGTCATCACAAACCAAAATCTTCAGGGGCATTGCATCTCCATCATGACTCGTTCGGCGCGCGGGCGAGACGCCCCACACAACGCAGAAGATACCCGATTGCGGGAACCTTGTCAATCTGACCAGCAGTCTTTCAAAAGGTATCCTGATCGGCAATGAAGCTATGCCGATTCGAGTTGCTTCAGTCGCCTGGCCAAGCCCGCTCAGGAATTTTTCACGATAATCGCCTCTACGAAACGGATGGCACGCAGGCGATCGGTCTCCACGAGCTAAGCAAAGTGCGCCTTTTAGCCCCAACGGGGCAACCGCCCTCCATCCGAGAATTTGAAAACATCGCAGGCAAACTTCGCTACACGTTCGCAAACCCGTCCCGAACGCTCGGCCCCTTGGGGGAGTTCGATGTACCGCCAGGTTGGAATCAAACAGACGTCGAGATCCGCATCGTGATTACCGCCAAGGACTCGGGGCAGCAAATAGATTCCGCTGAAGCATCCGATTTCATCCTTGGCTGTTCGGTTTATCTGCGATTTTTCGATGTTGCGCTGTTGCAAGAAGAAACCGCGCTTGGTGTGGGCGCAGGCATTTCGAAAGATGCCCCCGCCGCCATGGGGCCTTTTATCACAACCCCTGAGGAACTGGAGGCGATGGCTTCGAACAAGGAAAAACTCGAGTATCAACTGCCAACAACCGTAAGCATTAACGGAATCGAGATCGTCAAAAGCCATTACTCGATCGCCCCAGGATTAAGCAACATGCTCGTCGACACCAGTCGAAGCGCGACCCTCAATGCGGGCGATTTATTGGCTTACCCTCCATTTCAAAAACCACTCCTGCGCGATACGGCGTTGGGGAGGCAGATGCAACCCGGAGATTCGATACAGGCATTGATCGAGCCTTTGGGCGCGTTAGTTATTAAGATAGTTTGAATTATGGATGTTAAGAAATTCACTTTGACCAATGGCACGAGGGTGCTTGCCGAGCCTGTAGGACATGTACAATCGGCGGCCATCGGCTTATGGTGCACCACCGGGAGCCGCCATGAAAGCGACGAAGAAGCAGGCATTACCCATTTCATCGAGCATATGCTTTTCAAAGGGACGGCCACCCGAACCTCAAAACAGATCGCGGAGGAGATCGAAGGGCGAGGCGGCATCCTCAATGCTTTCACCGACAAGGAATACACCTGCTACTACTGCCGCGTGCTAAGCGAAGACGTCGAAGTAGCCATCGAGGTTCTAAGCGATATGCTGGCCAACTCATTAATCGACCCCGAGGAGCTCGAGCGCGAAAAGGGGGTCGTTCTTGAAGAGATCAAACGGGGGGAGGATGAGCCAAGCGACCACGTCCATGAGCTTCATCTTTGCAATCGCTGGGGCCGGCACCCCCTTGGCAAGCCTGTTATCGGCACAAGCGATTCTGTTTCCTCGTTCAATAGAGGGCACCTCACCAGTTACATGGACCGCAGATATCGGGGAGAGAATATCCTGCTCGCCGCGTCCGGAAATGTGGATCCAGATCGCTTGAAGACTCTGGCAGAGGCTAAGCTCGCTTCTTTTTCGACCGGCGCGACTGACGATCGTCCGAGCAAGCCTGCGGGAAAGTCTGCCGTTAATAATGTTGCAAAAGACGTCGAGCAGATTCACTTTTGCATAGGCTCCGATTCGTGCTCGCTCTATGACCAAAATCTCTATGTGACGGCAGTGCTCGATGCCGCTTTGGGAGGAGGCATGAGCAGCCGCCTGTTTCAGGAAGTTCGGGAAAAGCGAGGCTTAGCCTATGCGATCGGAAGTTATAATCTAGGCTACACGACGGGTGGAGCGTTTACTGTCTTTGGCGGCACGAGCCCGAAAACGTGGGGGGCCGTTCAGGAAGTCGTCCATTCCGAATTCGACAAGATAAGAGATAGCGGGCTCGATGAAGCGGAGCTTAAAAGAATCAAAAAGAATATCAGCGGAAATATCGTACTCGCCCTTGAGGGCATGAGCGCGCGAATGATGCGCATGGCTCGAAACGAGATTTATCACCATCGCGAAATTCCTCTGGAGGAAACGCTCGGGAAAATTGAAGCGGTCTCAAACGAGCAAGTGATCGAAGTGTCACGCCAAATCCTCGATGAAAAGCTAATCAGCACGACGGCCATCGGTCCATTCTAGTGCCCCGCATTGTCAAGAATCGCTTAGCTCATAATGAAGTCCTCCAGGTTGTATCCGCTCTAGGACAGGTCGACAGCGAAGACGAATTACTCACCGAGCTCGCATGCCGGGTCAAAGGCCTGGCGCCGGCGGATTCATGCGAAATTCTATTAAAAATTGCCGATGGCGGCTTGATGTTGCGCGCGAGCACGATGGCCCCTGAGTATGCGGGTCGCGCGAGGCTCGGTCGAGGAGTGGGAATTACCGGCAGTGTGCTTGAGACAGGAGAACCATTGGTAATCGCCAGCGGCCTTGCCAACCATCCGGAGCAAGCTTATCATCCGGTTCTCGATGAATCTCCTCTGGAATCTGCCGTCGTTCTCCCCATTTGCTCGGGCGAAGCCAATATTGGTGTAATTCTACTAAGACGTCTTGAGCCATGGAATCCAAAAAGATCTGAGTTAGCTCGGTTACTGGAGCTTGCGCAAGCTTGCGCAGTGGCACTGCAAGGCGCCCGGCGATCCAGAGAGTCACAGGCTCGCGTCAATCGACTAGGCGCCTTAAGCGAGGTAACCAAGATAATTGCCGGCAGTCCGTACCTCGAGGAAATCCTCCAACTGCTCGTCAATATCACTGCCCAGCAGTTCAATTACCGGGTATGTACGGTCCGCCTACTCGACGAATCGAACAGCGAACTGGTGTTGCGAGCGACGCAAGCCACGGACAAGGCCTATCAACGCAAGCGAGCAATCAAGCTTGGCGAATCGATCGCGGGTAGAGCGATCGCGAAAAATCGGCCTGCGATCGTTTCCGACGTCCAACAGGAAGCGGATTATATCGGCCACGACTTGGCGGTGGAGCAGGGCCTGAGATCGATGATCTGCGTTCCCTTAAGCATTCAAAACCGAGCCCTAGGGGTAATGAGCTGCTACACCGACACGGTACGTGAATTTCCCGAAGATGAGATCAAGGCTCTTGAAACCATCGCCAAGCAAGCAGCGATGAGTATCGAAAACGCCAAGCTGCAAGTCCGCCACACGCTCATGCAAGAGATGCATCACCGAGTGAAAAACAACCTCCAGCAGGTCGCTTCATTGCTCCGTCTGCA
>JBBREX010000177.1:0-5728 GCA_038225245.1 Fimbriimonadales bacterium
AAGGTGAACCGCGGGAGAATGCCCGATTTTTGGGAGCTTGCCCGTAAGGTTGTGTTCGAACCCAGCGTGCAGAACCAGTCCCTGGCCCAGGCCCTTTTAGCGCAATACAAGGATTGGCTCGACATCATGGACGCAGCGGTAACAAAGCCGCACTGCTGGTTTGACCGCGACTGGAGCCAAGGGATCGCTCTGCTTTTCCCGGAACTAGCGAACGTTAAACAGGCAGCGAAACTTGTTCTTTTGCGGGGGTCGCTTTCTGCTTCGATAAGTCGCTCCTCGCTCGCCATCCAGGATGCTCGCGCAGTGATGCACATGGGAAGGCACCTTCGCGAAGAGCCCACGATGTTCGGCCACCTGGTTGCTCGGGCGCTTGATCGTCTGGCGCTTCGCCAGCTCGAGTGTTGGGCGTACAAGTACCGCGGCGACTCTTCGTACCGTCAAGCATTGGCGTCTGCCCTGAGCTCGATACGAACGCCCGATCTCAAGACTGAGCGCAGATTTGAGCTGATAGAGGTGCTTTCTACGGTCGATCTCGCCGCGACGAAGGAAGGGCGTGCCAAGATCGGTCTCAAAGAGGACGACATCGCACCCGCCGAGTCGTGGCTTCCCCTGATCCAATCCCGAGGGAAAGGAAGGGTGAAGATCGTCAAAGCTATCCGTGATTACCGGTCGGCGCTCGATCTGCCGCGTTCCCAACGGAAGCCCTACCAGGAGAAGGCTCTTCACGAACTGTTTATAGGTTTACTTTCCTTCCCGACCGCGGCAAAGGTTTTCGAGGGCATGCACGGCGGTGGGGATACCGCCTCAAAGGAGCTAGATGAGTTCGAAGCTAGACTGCTCATGGACAAGGCACTTCTGCGCGCACTTTCGTCTCCGCATATCCCGGGCTCGATCAAATGCGATGATCTGATAAGCCCCGTAGACAACAAACCGGTAACGTACACCTTCGATGGCAAGCAGATCGTGGTCAAATCGGGCAACCTCAGTTTGAGGGTGCCTCCGACTCCGGCTGCAAAACAGCGAGTTTGAGGCTTTATGGCCGCTTTGGAAAGCAACCGGAATCGAATGTCCAGAACTGCAAAGAGCTTTTTGATCACCCTCGGCATCGTACTCGCTGCTGCCGGGTTCTTGTGGTTCTCCGGTATCGGCAGGCTGCTCTTTCTTAGGAAGATAGCCCATCCGAGATACGACGCTCTGATGGGGGCCATTGAACGCCAAGATGCAAAGGCGGTTAAATCGATTCTAGATCAAGGCGTCAACCCCAACTGGTTTCCTGAGGATGACCTCTCGCTGGCATTGGAAGAGGATAGCGCGCCATTGGATACGGCGGCGAACGACGGCAAGTACGAGATTGTGACGCTCTTGCTCGACCGTGGCGCCGATCCGAATTTAGGAGACGGCTGGCACGATTGTCCTCTGGCCGCCGCCGCCGACAATGAAGATTTGCCAATGATGGAACTGCTCCGTCGCCGTGGAGCCAAAGTGAATGACGAGCCTCGGGGCAGCTCTTCACTGTGGGGGGCGGCAATGGACGGGAAAGCGAAGTCGGTCGAGTTCCTGCTTACGCACGGAGCGAATCCGAATACCACACTCTCGTGGGACCACTCCCAAACCTTGCTTCACGTGATCCAAGGGTCTGCCGAAAGGAATGAGCGAATTATCGATTTGCTCAAATCGGCAGGCGCGAAGAACTAGGTTCTTCGGATCGAGCTTGGTCGCTAACGCCCGTATACTCTCGCCATGGACCATATCAACTTGAAGGCCCTGTTCTTGCTTGGCTCGATTATTCTTGGGCTCTTGCCGCTAAACCAGACCGGAGTCGACGACTATCGACGGCCAACCATGAAGACAGGAGTCGTGCTAGAGGTTCGACCCTCTTGGCTGGATCGAGACCTACTCGTCGAAATTACGTTATGGAACTTTACTGACGACGACATTTCAGTTCCTCCCATTGATCCTTTCACCGTGTCATTCGAAACGAAAGTGGCCTTAGGTCGTGGCAAGACGAAGATTATCAACCCGGTGGTTGGATCGGCACCCTTCCGCAAGGTCTTGGAAGTCACCAATCTAGTAAGGTTGCCTTCAATGCGCGGGCTTGTGGCCATCCATCGAATACCCAATGTAAGGCCGCTCTTTGGAAAGCGAAAGACCTTCCTTCGGGCAGAGTTATGGGACTATTACCGATCGAAGCGGGGAGAGGTTGAGGAATTGAATGAGGTCTCGGAATGGACTCGATTGCAATGAGACATCGCGGGAGCTTCATCCGAGAAGATGGCGCTTTATGTAATTACCGCAATAGCTTGGATTAGGAGGAGCAAAGTAAGCGATGGATAGGAAAGAAGCCTGGAAGGATGCTTGGAAGGCTCTTAGCTGGAATGAGAGGTGCCTTCGAGTCCTTTGCCTATCGACGGTCGTTGTTCTATCCTGTCGACCCACAGCCGGCTGGCAGGTGGACCGCGGTCCAGATAGATACAAGGCGAAACTCGAACTCAATGCATTTACCTTTTACAAAGGACCTTTGGGAGCGACCGCTTCCGTTGAAAAAGCTCCGGATCTCAGGGGTGATCAGCGTCCTGCGATGTGGATGAAAGGGATCAACCGATTGAATCGCTGGCTGGATTATCACGATGGTGGAACCCTGTTGGCGGGGAAATCTTATGCCTTGGCAGCGATCGCACAAGGCGGCGGCTTTGAACTTCGGGTGATCGCCACCCATAATGGGCAACTTGCTTGGGTGGGTGCAACCCTCCCCCACACTTCAGAGTGGAAGCAGACGGTGCAGGGTTTGTTGAATGTGGTGGGAGTTAACGAATCCATTACAGATGCGAAAGCTCTTAAACCAAGCAAGGGTAATCCCTACTCGCTGATCTTGAAGAGCGGGCAAACAATCGTGTTTCCAAGGAGTTGGTACGCGCTCGACGAAAAAGCGGCCGGCTCAGTGTGGTCTGATCTTAACACCTTAGTTAGGCAAGATGGCGGCGGCGTGTATATAGATGTTTGGGAAGACTCTCCGGCGATGAAGCGCGTTCTTACGATGGTAAAGCGAGATAAGTATCGAGGAGCAATGGACCATGCGGGCTTGACCATCCTGACGCAACAAGTTAAGCCTTATCGAGAGGCGTTTCTGATTCGTGCCGGCTCTGAGGTCGTCGTACTGGTTCCGAATCGATTGCTGGCCGGAACTCAGCGAACTCAAGCTTACGATTTGGCAGACGGCATCCTTCGTCAGCTCGGTAGTGGTACGGCAGGCTCCCCATTGAAAAAGCTGTGAGTGATCCCGACCAAGTGAAATCCCGTCCGGCCCGATCCCCGACTGATCGACAGGGCCTCGAAGTTCATCGTGATCCTTCTGGCAGTTTGCGGGGGCCTTGCGTTTTTTTGTAAATAATCGAGCTTTTCCGAAATTACCAAACCGCCCACGGTGGAAGCGACTTACAAATCTCCAAGCGGCAAGCACTGCACTGTTATTTAGGAAGAGGAATACGGCCAACTACTCCATCGTTCTGAGGAAATTCTGCTTCCCCGAATCCATCTATTTCAAAGTTACCATCCATGGATCAAGAGTGGACAAGCCTATGGAGCTAACTGGATTTCGGAAGACGCGATAACGCTTTATGGTTCAAAGATTTCTCTTTCGCAGAGTCGAATGGAGCCTCCTAAACGAGAAACGACGGAGCCCGGCTCGTTTAGAATTAACATTCAGAAGGTGAAACAACTCTAAGAGCTTGTTCCACAAATTTGGCTGCACACGAGATGCTGTCGTATCATAAGTCTTATGCGGCTGGGCAATTTGCTGGTGGGTCTTCTAGCTTGCGGTCTCCTGACTGTCGGGTACGCGATCCTTCCTGCCCATGCCGGAACACTGAGCCAATACAAAGTCAGACTTAGGGCCCTCGACGGAATCGACGGAGTGGGGTGCGGCCAGTCCTCGTGGACCGGATGCAGCACGACGAAATTCTACAAGGTGAAGATCACGCCCCTGTTCAAATCCGCTATTGATATGGAGCTTTCGCATGACGGATGGACCCGGACAACTGGGGGTGCTCGCTCCTCGTTTCGCAAGCGTCTTGGAGGCGGCTTTTCACCGGTCGACGGCTACGTCGACCTCTACGAGAATGCGCAATATGACACCGTGGTCGTCACAATCGTTAAGCACAAATGGCCATGTTGAGGGTGCAAGGTTTTACGGCCCTGTCGGCTCAACTTTCCTCGGTACATTGATTTGATGAGTACTCAATTCATCAACACCACGCTCCATAAATCACAATCGCAGATTTACTGATCCATGCCCTTGCGAGCTTGGCTTGCGTATTGGAGCCCAACCCATCTCGGAACTGCGGCAGCGGAAACAAGCTTCACGCCGAAGAAGGTTTAACTACGACCCTTGCCTCCCGCCACCAAGCGCCTTTCCGCTGCAGCCTGTTCGGATACTTCCGCACCATGAGCATGAATCTGCCCAATCGCCTCGCCCGCCTCCCACCGGACGCTGTAATCCGAATCCTTTTGCATCCGCCGCAGTGCCGGGATGGCCTTTGGATCGCCCAGGGCTCCCAGAGCGCAAGCGGCGTGCAGCCGATAGGCTCCATGGATGTAGCGAAGTATGATCGGCAGGCGCGGGGATTGCCGTGATTGCCGATGGCGAGCAACGTCGTACCGATGTCAACGCCTTTTGCGGAAAACAAATGCCGTTTCAGCACCGGTAGAACTTTCGGACTTCGAATCCTCAATAGAGCCTGCAGCGCTTCCCCCGCTATCGCCCTACTGCGCCTGGGCTTCACCGTTTCTGCCGATAAAAGCTCGGCCAGATACGGAACTGCCGATTCTCCTCGCTGGGCGAGGCGTTCGATGGCGCTGTAAACCGCTTTCCCCTGCGCAATCTTCGCTTGCTCGGTCAGATACTGCAGACTTTGGGGATGCAGAACCCCTGGCAACGCACAACCTACGCCTAGGACAAGTCGCATTTTGGTCAGAAACGAATGCCCGATCATATCTATCATCTTATACTTAGAAGGAGTCGATGGATGGAAGGATCATATTTAGGTAGTGCGAAAGGCTTTGTCTGAATTCTCTTGGCGAGGAAATTGAACTACAATAAAGCATTCGTCGCGCCGCTCTTTTGCATGCTGATTCTGGGCCCGAGAGAGTACAAAAACCCCAACCGATTTTAGTAAGTTCCGAAGTGATAAAAGAATAACGATGGCTGAACTCCCGAATTTTATGCCCCCGAGCATCAGAGAGCTCAAAGCTTCTCGTGAGCCCATTCATGACGTCAACCAAGAGCATACGGAAAGCCTAAAGCCACTCGAGAGGCTTGCCATTGCGATTACCGAGCGGATCGGAACGATGGGGTTCTTCTTTTTGATTGTGGCGTGGACGATCTTTTGGTTAACCTGGAATTTTTTAGCCCCCAAGGCCCTTCAATTCGATCCTCCGATGGCCTTCGTCTTCTGGCTTTTCATATCCAACATGATCCAGATATTCCTCATGCCACTGCTAATGATTGGACAAAATATCCAAGGGCAGCATGCGGAACGAAGAGCGGAAAGCGACTATCAGGTGAACGTTAAGGCGGAGCGAGAGGTGGAAGCTATCCTCCACCATTTGGAACACCAGAATGAGCTTCTTTACGCTCTCCTCGAGAAGGTGGGGCTGAATGTCCAAGAAGTTCTGGAACGAGGAGTCAAGAAAACCTAAGTATGCGAGTAGCGGGCCAAAATAGTTTGGGCGT
>JBBREX010000178.1:0-5706 GCA_038225245.1 Fimbriimonadales bacterium
GACTGGACTATCGCCGTCGACAAGCCGCTTGTTCGGTGGCTCTCGCCAATCTTGAAGCCGATTTTCGTTTTCAATCACAGATGGGCGATGGCTCGTGGCTTGGAGAGCCTGCGCCTCGAAATGGTGCGCCGCCGGGCAAAAACCAACCTAGAAAAATCGCTCCTCGGCTCGCCGCCGGGGCCGGCGCGATACAGCGGACTTATTCTTGCCGGGGCAGCCCTGCTTGTCGTTGGTGCTGTGCGGCTCCTTTTGAGCAGTCGCGAGTCCCCTTGCAAGGGTGCTGACCAAGGCTCCAAATGACCGATATTCGAGGGCTCCTGCGAACCTGAACCACCACCCTAGTTCGCAAGGTCACTGCCCTCCCCATTTAGCTTCACGAAAAGGGGAGGGAGTTTGGAAATTTCTCTCCTGATCGCAATCACACCTTTAGCTCCTAGCGCCGGATTTTAGAGAGGAGCCGCAGGATTTCGATGTACAGCCAGACCAACGTGACTAGGAGCGCGAACGCACCGTACCACTCCATGTACCGGGGAGCGTTGCCCCGAATTCCTTGATCGATCAGATCGAAATCGATGGCCAGGTTCAGGGCCGCGATGACCACCACGAAGAGGCTGAACACGATCCCGATCGGCGATGCTTGGTAGATGGGCAAATTCAGGGCTTCGCGCCAGAAAAGCGACGCGATGAGCGTGCCGGCGTAGGCGATCGCGATACCGAGGGTTGCCCCAAATACGACCATCTTAAAGGTGTCGGTGACCCGGATGATGTGAGTGCGATACAGAATCAACATCGCGGCGAGGACGCCAAACGTGAGCAGCACCGCTTGAGGCACAATGCCCGAATAACGGCCGCCTGCGAATTGCTTTTCGTAAAGATAGGAGATCGACCCGATAAAAAGCCCTTCCAAGAGAGCGTAGAGAGGCGTCGTCAACGGGGCTGCGGAGGGATTGAAGGCAGTGATCAAGGCGGTTATCAGCCCACCTGCTGCACCGATCAGCAAGCACGGCAGCGCTCCGGCGGCGCCAAATGACCATGAAACCCCTGCCGTCGCGAGCATGAGAGCGAACAGAATTAGGCTCTTGCCCACCGTACCGCTAAGGGTCATGACACCAGTGCTCACCGCGGGAACGGCGGCCTGAGACGTGAAAGTGCCTGGCTTCATGACTGGGTTCTTTGTTCTAAACATGGCTTGCTATTCTAGCCTCCATATCATGTCAACGCAAATTTCCCTCTCCGCGATTCACGCGCGCATTCAGAAGGAAAATTCCATGCCATCGTAACCAGGCTCGATGCCTTTCGGCCTAAGCGTCTCTTCGAGTTGGCAGTGGGTGGCGTTGCCGTTGTGGCTGTGGTGAGTGGTAACGACCTTCGAAGATGGGCGCAGCGTCCCTTGTTCTCGGAGCCTGGCCACCACGCCAAGGCAGTCGGTAATGTCGAGGTGGCCCGTATAGGCGGTGGGCACAAAGCCCTCCGTACACTCGATCACCAGCGCATCCAACTTGATTCCTTTCAAGAAGTCCCATGTTTCCTCAAACCAGATTCCCGTATCCGTTCCGTAAAGGAGCACCCGCTTCCCGTCCTCGATGATTAAGTTGTGGCTATCCTCGTCGAGCTTGTGGTGAGCGTGAATCGGAGTGATTGTGTATCCCGCAAATTTGAAGGGCTCGAAGCTCTTGGTTTTGAAGAGCTCGAATGGCCAATCTGGATATAAGGCCTCGATCCGTCTTATAATCTCATCGTTGCCAAAGACGGCAAACCCGGCGTATTCGTAGGGATTGAACGGATAGAGCGCATATTGCAGCTCGGTGGGGGCGAAATGGTCGTCATGGCTATGGGTAAAAAGAATAGCCGACCATTTCCGCGCATCGATGCCCTCCCGGGCGAGCTGAAAAAAGGTGTCCGGCGGAAGGTCGAGTTGGAGATGCCCGTCGACGAGGGCGGCAGATCGGCTTCGCAAATCCTTGCCGCCATGAAGGCGGGCATAGTGGCTGACCTCGCTATCCGAATAGATCGCGGGGATACCGTCGGCCGCTCCCGTGCCTAAAAGCTTTATTCTCATGCCACGAAGTCATTGAGCGACCAAAGGACGAGGCCGCTCAATATCTTAGGATAGTAGTAGGTGCTCTTCTGGGGCATCTTTTCTCCTCCCAGGGCGATTAGCCTCATATCTTCTACGGTCGGAGGATTCATGAGAAAGCTTGCCGCGGCGCCCCGCTCCACGGCTTCGATCGCTTCTCGCTCGTCGCGCGTGTAGGAAAAGAAGTCAACTCCGGAAAGTCCGAGGATTTGTTCAAATATGAGGCGATGGAGAATGGTTACATCGAGGGATTTCAATCGCTCGCTCTCTGGTCCGGGAATTCTATCGATCACAGCCTTCAAGTCTTCGATCATCAAGACGAGGCCCTCCCCGGCCGGCAGGGCGAGGCCAAAAGCTTTCCGGCCGGATATCTCGGCTAGCAAATCCTCGTTCTTGCATGGCTCAAGCGTAAACGACTCTTTCATTCTTGACGCTATTTCTGCGCTGGACAACTGGACTTTGTTCAGAATACGGTGGGTTGGCAATAAGACAAGGCCCGGGTCACTGATGCTGCTGAGGGCCATCAGCATGTAGTCCTCCGGCACCGGATCAAGGCTATCGCCAAGGGCATGACGAAAGGTGCACGCGGTTTCATAACGATGATGCCCATCGGCGATCCATACTTTCTTGGGCTGGATCGCTCGGGAGATCTCTTGGCAGGTCGCGGGGTCGTCGATCCGCTCCACCAAGTGCCGAACTTCGTCATCCGTCGTCACTTCCTCCACCGTGGTGCCGCGCGCTCCCTTGATGAGCTTAAAGACGGCTAAAGCTTCATCTTCGAAGAGCCCGTAAATGCATTCGAGATGAGCCCGCGTGGCTTCGAGCAGGCGCAATCGGTCCTCTTTGTGCTTGGGGAAGGTCTGCTCGTGGGGGAGGACGACGCCCTTTTCATATGGCTCGACCTTGATAGTGGCAATCAGGGCGATCCGCTCTCGGCGTTCTTCGCTTCCTGGCAGGTCAAAGGTCTGCGTGTATCGGTAATAGCTTGGCCGTTCTTCGGCCTTCAGTGTGCCCTCGGTACGCCAGCGCTGCAGGGTTGCTCCGCTGTTCGCATATTTCACAAACTTGCTTCGAGGGTCAGGCGGGCCTTCAGGCAGAGTCAGGTGGACGATATTGTGCTCACTCTTCCCGGCGAAAATCGCTCGTTCCTGCTCCGACAGAACATCGTAGGGCGGAGCGACCAGAGAATCGATGGGCCCTGCCGACGGGCTAAAACGCAACCCGCAAAACGGTCGAACGGTCGCCATCTGGGCGGGGAGTGTACCAGGCGCGTTTTGAGTTCATCGGTAAACTGCCAGTTGTGCTCGTGGAAACTGGACTGAAGTCCTATGCGGAGCTCGTGAATCGTCGCCTGGACGAACTGCTTCCGCCGGTCAACCAAGAGCCTTCCAGGCTTCACGAAGCTATGCGGTACACCGCGCTTGCGCCTGGGAAGAGGATGCGGCCACTCCTTGTTCTCTTGAGCGCAGAGGCGGTTGGGGGCACTGTCGCTTGCGCAATCGACGCGGCATGCGCGATCGAGATGATTCACTCATTTTCGCTGATCCACGACGATTTGCCTTGTATCGACGACGACGATCTGCGGAGGGGACGGGCAAGTTGTCATATCGAGTTCGGGGAGGGCCTGGCCCTCTTGGCCGGCGACGCCCTTTTTGCTCAAGCCTTTTCGGTCGTCTCCGAGGCAGGGTATTCGACTGAGCAGCTTCCGCCAGTAATGAAAGAAATTTCTGCGGCGGTTGGAACTAGGGGGCTCGTGGGCGGAGAAGTCTTGGACATTTTGTCGGAAGGATTGGAGCCTTCCCTCCATAGGCTCCAAGATATTCACGCACGAAAGACGGGCGCTCTCTTCGTAGCCGCTTGTGCGGTGGGAGGGATTTTGGGAAGAGGAACGGGGCCCGAGGTTCAAGCCTTGCGCGAGTTCGGCCGCTCGCTTGGTTTGGCCTTCCAGATCGCTGACGATCTGCTGGACGAGACATCGAGCGCGGCCGCAATGGGCAAAAGGCCAGGTTCGGACCGAGTTAAATCTAAGATGACTTTCCCATCGCTCCTAGGATTGGAAGGCGCTCGCGAGGCGGGAAGGAAGGCCAGCGAGGCTTCGATCCAATCGCTTCTCGGCATACCAGGGCCAACCACGTCTTTGGCGCACTTGGCAAAGCTTAGCGCGTTTCGAGAGGTTTAACCACGAGATTTCTGCGGTTGGAGTAAGATGAGGCGACATGGCTTGCACACACTTAGATCAGATTCGGGACGTGACCGCTGCCGCCGAGGTTTGCGAGGAATGCGTCAAGCTTGGAGATCGCTGGTCCGAGCTTCGGCTCTGCATGACCTGCGGACATGTCGGTTGCTGCGATAGTTCTAAGAATAGACACGCGACCATGCATTTCCGGAAGACTGGCCATCCGATCATTCAATCCCGCGGATCAACCGCTGAATGGCTTTGGTGTTATGTAGATAAGGAATATATCGAAGCACCTGCTTCGGTATGATCCGCCAATCCCACTCGACTTGTCGACCAGCCCATCTTCAAGAAACGTCCCCGCCGCTCATCCGAGCACTCGATCAAACTGGCGACGGGGACACAACTTGCATGGACTAGAACACCTGGCTCAAGTCATGATCGTTACGTAACTGTACCAAACTCTTGGATCGCCATCCAGAACTAGGATGAATAGAGCCTTCCCTTGAGTTCGCGGGAGAATGAGGACGCGGCCTTCTAGATCAGTTACCCCGTCCGAGAAGTGGACCCAGTAGTAGGTTTGCTGAAGTTGGCGAACTCCGCTTAGATGGTAGAACCACCTGTATTCCCGTGTGCGGATTCTTATGTTGCCGTCAATAAGGGTCCCATTTGCGGACATCACGGGAATATCTCCATAGCCTTCCTCCGCCAATCCACGAGTGGGCGAAAGCTGATGGACATCTCCTCTGAATGTGAAATCCTGAGCGTGAGACGTGGCGACGATGGACGTTAGGGCTATGAGGCCAAGGCTCCATCGCTTCAAATTAACAAGATTTAGAATGGAATCCCTCATGGGTTTCATGCGTTTCCTCCAGGAATGAAATATGAAAAATCTCGGACCCGGAACGCACGGTGACGAATGCTGAATTCCTCCGTGAACATCGCGAAACGCTGAAGGCGATGTGGGCAATGGCTAGAGAGCGTGACGGCATGGATCGTCGTAGCTCCTCCGGCAAGGTTCACAGGATCGCCGAGCTCGATGTAATTATCTTGCCGGTGAACCCAGTACCGAATCTCAGTATTACTGTAGAGGTGTCCGTCGGAACAGATTCCTGATGCCGAGGCGAACAACACAAGGCCGATCAAATAAGGAAGTTTCATGGTTTACTCCATTATCTTTTCCTTCGGTTAACCATATCCGTATCCTCACGGGGAAAGGAGAAAATGGATTACAAAACTTGTCTTGTGCCACTGGCGAAAAGAGTGGCGGGAGCGCAAGCCATCGCTCCGGCGTTCTATAATGGAAAGAAGCACTCATGCTGAATTTATTGCCCGCATTGATTCTATTGCTCGTCCAAGGCTCGCTTGCTCCCGAGTTGGGAAGTGAGCACCATGGATTGCTCGGTGGATCGAACGCCAGGCGGGCGCACGTGTTCGAGGTCGCCGCGAAAGA
>JBBREX010000179.1:0-5688 GCA_038225245.1 Fimbriimonadales bacterium
GATGCTCGCGCCTGCGTCGATCTCGCCGAGAACCTTGAGGATCTGCTCCTCCGTGTATCGTTTCCGTCCTGCCATGTTCGTCTCCTATTTTGGAGCCGAATCCTCTATTCCTGCCCTGGAAAGTCTAAGGGGAACTGGTCAATGCCTCGGGATCGCTGGTGGCTAGGAGGGTTCCAGCGGGTGCCCGAACGCGCAGCGATCTGCCTTCCGGCTCCAGAACGATTCCGAGCCGGTCGGCTTGCTCAAGGAGTGCATGAGCAGTCATACCTCGAACTCCTCGATCGCCTGCGTGTCGTACCATACCTCTGCGGTCCGACCGGCGGTCTGTTTTGATTCCACTCGCGCCACTCCCCTTTCGCGCTACTCGTTCAGCGCGGCCTCTATCTTCGGAGTGGTCCAATGCCCCTGCCCGAGCTTGTTAATTGCCGCTCGTGACAAACCCTCCGCGCCAGCTTGTTGGAGCGCCGCGTAGATGGTCTCAGCTATAGAATTATCGAGCCTTTGCCCAAAGAGGGAGCGCGCCGAATTTTCGCAGTGTTGCCAGACCGCGAGTCCCGCCCTCAGGTGATCTTCGGTGATCGCTTCCGAGCGGTCGAGCAACGCGTAAATCAGCCCGAGCCGCAAGACCTGCGGAGCGCCCCGCGCTATCACCGCGCCGAATACCCCAGGCTGGTCGGTAGTCAGCGGCCCATACACCTTCGCCCATAACCCCCTCGCACCACCCATCCATCGTCACACCCCGTTCACGGCCCGCGAAACGCAGCGCCTCAGAGAGACGCTGCGCGAATGGCGCATACCATGTATCCGGCATTCCCTGTGCGAACGGAAGCACGTTTGTTCGCCATGCACACACCCACAAAAAGCGATTCCCGAACCCGTTGAGCTTATCCGTCTCTGTCAGCGCCGCTGCGAGTTCGGCAGGAGTGATATGGCCGATGATGGAGATATGAGGATTCGTTGCCGAGAGCGGGTCTTTCCGGGTGAGGGTGGCGATCCGGTCCCCGTCCCAAGCCTGCCGTATTACCGCGCTCAGGGTATTCGATTCGCGCTTCCCGACTTGCAATACACGCGCAAATTCGACCTCGATAACCAGCAGCCGCTTGTCCGATATTCCGGGATCCACGACCACGGGTCGAAGCTCGCCTGTTTCCTTATCCGGTTCTTCGGCCTGCCGCGCGTCACGAACGCGGGCGATCAGCCCTTCGCCGGAAGTCTTCGCGGAGGCATGGGACTCGACGCGGAGTCAGCAAAGATGCTGAAGGGTATTTGGATAAAGCTTCGGGACAGGAGATTTGGTCGCAAGCGAAGTTCAAGTGTCGCTGATTCTGTTCCTGAGATTCCAAGCGAGGCCCCAGTCATCATCTCGACATTGCTTGCGATGGACATTCTAACTTGGGATTCCTATCTTGACCTCTGGGACTCCTACATTGCTCGTAATCTATATCTCTACATTTTTGAGATCAGTGCGCCGCGATCCTTCGGGGAGGCATGGGCTCAGGGTCATTTGAAAGAACTGATTCCCGAGTTGGACAAGCCCACTCGGAAGGCCGACCCGGACTACTCCGGGCAATATGACTTTCTATTGGACGGCAAGGTGCGGATCGAAGTCAAAGCTTCTCGCGCGGTTGACAAGGACAGCGACGAACCGCTCTATGTCAAAGCATTAGCATCGGACTCGAAGAGCCCCTTTTGGATGAACTTTCAACAGATCAAGCCCGGATGTTGCGATGTGTTCGTCTGGGTCGCGGTTTGGAGGGATCGAATTCGCTACTGGGTTCTGTCTTCGCAAGAGGTCGAAAGCCACCCGTCCTATTCCCAAGGCCAACATCGCGGCAACGTAGGCGAGGGCCAGTTGCATGTCCGCGAAGATAACATCAACGTATTCGCGGGCTTCGAGGTCTTGCCTACCGATCTTGCCGCTGCAATCCGCTCCACCTACATTCGCCAAACGGGATCTTAAGCAAGGCCCGTCCGAAAGCCGCTCTTGAGGTTTTTCTTGAGTTCCACATCCGCACAATCTAAGCACAATACGGAAAACAGCTTTCCTTTTCATGACGCTCGTTATGACTGCCGTGTCGGCGCAGCAGAAGCCAACGACGGGCTACGCGCCGGTCAACGGGCTCAAGATGTACTACGAAGTCCACGGCAGCGGCAAACCGGTGGTGCTGCTTCACGGCGCGTTCATGGCCATCACCAACAACTGGGCCGGGTGGATCAGCGAGCTCTCCAAAACACGGAAAGTCATTGCCGTCGAAATGCAAGGTTACGGCCGCACGGCGGACGTCCCACGAGAGTTCATCTACGAAAACCTCGCCGACGACGTGGCCGCACTGCTCAATTATCTCAAGATCCCGCGAGCGGACCTTATCGGCTACAGCATGGGCGGAAGCGTGGCGATGTAGTGTGCGATCCGCCATCCCGACAAAGTGCGAAAAGCAGTCATCATTTCGTCCACGCTCCGCCGTGACGGCATGATCGCGGAAGCGCGCGAAGCTATCTCGAAACTCACGGCGGACGCTTTCAAAGGCTCGCCCCTTGAGACCGAGTACAAGAAGCTGAGTCCGACACCGGACGACTTTCCGAAATTCGTAAAGCGAATCGTCGTCATGTTCTCAAAGGGGTACGACTTCGGCGCCGGACCGTCCTGTTGTTGCTGCTCTGCCTCGAACGCCTCGATCAATCCAAGCAAGAGCACTTCCGAGGCATCATCAAAGCCCAGCTGGCGCAACCGCTTGGTGGCGTAGACCCAAGAAGTAAAGTGCAGGCCGAGAAAGCTGCCTGGCTTGCTCGTCCAATTTACGCTGTCCAACAGATCTGGTGGGAAGAGCTCGGTCATCGCTGATTCCGTGCGAATGAAGTTCTCTACCGCTGCAAAGTCGCGACCCTTAGCAGCACAGCGAGCCTATCCAAAACAGGCGTGGGAGGTCGGATCGACTTTGTTTCCGACGGCCGTATGCGAACCACCAATATCTTGGGTTGGAAAGGCTTTTTGAGTTCCTTCATGAAGCCATAGGGCTTCATCGACGGTCCACTTCCATAGCTTTTCATCCCTCGCCTTTTGTGCTCGGACGGGTGGCCTGGGTGACTGGGGCTTTACGAACTCTGGGTCACTTAAATCTTGGCGAGCCTAGTCTGATTCTAGGGCCACATTTATTCAACCCTCCGAGCTGGGCCGATATGATCATTTTATTTTGTGGAAGCCACATAGACCAGGTTACGGATTATTTGACCGCTGAGGACGCTCAGGGGACAACAAAGACGCGAAAGAAGACCCAAGCCGCCTACGTGGATTGTGGCGTTGGCAGCAGGCATATTTCGAGCGCCGAGCTGCACCGGACCGGGTGCTCCAAGGGTACCAAGTTAGGCAAAGCTCAAAACAGTAGCACAACCATGTGTAACTGCGTCTTTCATAATAGGAGTTAGGCGTATGGCATGGGAAATGAGAGGCAGATTCGGGCCCTATTACTACATCAAGCAGAGAGTGGGCAAAAGCGTAAAGTCAGTTTACGTAGGGCCTGGTCGTAGGGGACAGCTTGGTGAGAATGAGGTCTTAGAATTTCGACTTGAGAAGAATGAAATGCTCAGGATACAGCGAGAGAAAGAGGCCAGTGCGGAAAAGGAGTTATCGGAGCTTATGAACGCCTTCAAAGAGACCGATAGGTTGTTAAATGAGGCCGTGGTCAAGGAGTTGAAAGCTGCCGGACTTCACAAATCGGCTAGATACAAATGGAGGCGCAGGCGTGACAAATCAACAATCGCCGTTAGCTAAAACCCCGTCCGATTCTGCCCTAACGAGACCGAGAGAGTTCCTGCATTTCGCAAACCAAGCACAGGCTAAGTTGCTTGAGAGAATTACCGGGGATCAGGTCGAAGTCCGCCAGGTATTCGAAGAAGATTTTGCAACTTTGCGGGCTGGGCTTGAAGGGCCAAACCCGACTCGGGCTGAATCGTTACTTGCCGAGACAGCTGTCTCGAACTATGCATGGATGCGGTATTTCGAAATGCTCTACGCGGTCAATGGAGATGACTGGACTATTAGGCAAAATGAGTTCCAGCTACAGCGTATAGCAGGCTTTCAGGCACGGATGCAGTCGGCCATAAAAGCTCTTTACCAAGTACGACGCCTGCAACTACCGTCCGTTCAGGTGAACATCGGAGAGAAGCAAGTCAACATTGGCTCGCTGAATGCTCGGGGATAAGGTCAATAACCGATGGTCGAATTAACCATGATCCGAAACCAGGTATGAAGTAAGGAAGCCTCATGAGCTTATGGAGACCTCATGAGCTTCGAACTGCCTTCTCGATCGCATCGCTCAAGGGCCTGAGCCTCTCGGCTGTGGCATGGCCGTACAGGTCGGAGGTGAGGCGGCCCTCTTGATGGCCGAGCATCTTCTGTACGGCGTGGAGGTCTCCGGTTTCTTGAAGCCCGAGCGTGGCGGCGGTATGCCTTAATTTGTGGGGTGATACTGGGGGAATTCCTGCCCGCTCGCAAGTTTTGCGGAGCATATTCCAAACGTATTTGGCGTCTGCCCTTCGACCATACGGGATTTGTTTTTCAATAATTTCATGTGTCTACTTGTACTATTCAACGATATGCGTTACTCTGAACGTGTTTAGGTGACAAAAAGCTTGAAACTGAAACAGATAGTGATCTTGGGCCTTGCGCTCGCCCCGCTTTTTGCCTTCGCATTCAGAGACGACTTTGACGGCAATGCGTTAGGCGGCTGGTGGAGTTTCTTCTCGGAAGGCGGCGGGATGCAATATGAGGTCGGCGGGGGCCTTCTTACCGTAACGCATCTTGGCGGAGCTCTGGAGGTCAACAGTGTGGCGATCACCGCCGAGATCCCTGGCCTAGGCGACTACGATGTTCAAACACGCTTGGGATGGGACGAGGCCGAGGTAAGCGCCATCGAACTCATGGTTGGGGGGCATCCACCTAATTGGACTACACGATCCGCCTATATGGCATCCTATCGCTACCCCCACGAGGATCGGCACATTATTGCTAGTTTCGCTCTAAATCGAGACGCAAGAATTCCCGCGCCGCCGAACGGTATGCATATATTTCATGTATTCCGGAAGGACATGCATTCAGAGGCGTACTTCGATGGAAGCCTGGTATTGGCTGAGGATGATCAGGTTGCACTGACAGCGAACACCGTCACCCTGCGATTTCAAGGGTCCGAAGTTCACGGGTTCGCGCCCCTGTATGTGGACTATATTCAAGCGGTACCTGAGGCTCCAGGATGGGTCGTGACGCTTGGTCTGACCTTAGGTTTCTTACTAACAGGTGCGGCGCAACGAAAACTGACCAGAGGTGAGATCACCTGAGTTCGGTGCGAAGACACTCGAATCACGTGTAATTGTGTCGCAGTTTGACCGGTTCCCCTTAAGCTTTCCACCCCTGGAATAGAGGATTCGCCTCCAAAATAGGAGACGAACATGGCAGCACGGAGACGGTATTCGGAGGAGCAAATCCTCAAGGTTCTCGGCGAGATCGAGGCGGGCGCGAGCATCGCGAGCGTGGCCCGGAACCATGGCATAAGCGACCCAGGAGGAACAACGCGTGGAATTGGCCAAAGCCGAGCTGTCACTAGCAGAGCTTGAAAAGTTGCTGAGTGAGACCGAACGGTCTGCACGCTTACTTATTGCAGAGGCTATGGTAGCGGCAGGCTATCACCGTCCGAA
>JBBREX010000180.1:0-5618 GCA_038225245.1 Fimbriimonadales bacterium
CACGCCGGAGCCATCAGTGAGCTTATCCTTGTGGTATGCGACGTCGCTGGTGATGTAGGTCAATCGCCCATCTTTTCGGCGCAGAACGCGATCCATGTCGTCGGAGAATTTTGTGGACCGAAGCCAAAGAGTGGGCATCGAGCCTTCAGTGTGGCTTTGGTATTGGTCTTGGGCTTGGGCTTGATCGACTGCCTCTTGGCTATGGGTATCGACTTCCGGCTCGGAATCATCCGGTTGCTCTTCCCGCTTGACTTCATCGATAACGCCGCCTTTCCCGCGCTTGATGATGGTGCGAAAGGGCTGGCCGTCGGCGACGCCCTTGGCGGTTAGTTCTTGCACGCATCGTTCGACTTCGCCGGAGTCGTGGAGGGATTGCTCGGAGAACCAGGTGTCGAAGCGGACGCCAAAGGCGGCAAGGTCGTGTCTCTGGTGCTTCAAGTTTATGTGCTTAGCGATTCGTTGAAATTCCAACAAATCTAGCTTCTCGAGAAATTGATGCCCGTACGCCTGGACCATGTTCGCTAATGGCCCTTCCACTGAGGCGACAAAGGCCCAGCTTTTTGCGATCAAGCGTAGATCGGCCGCTGCCATCCTCCCGAACTTTATGTCGGCTCGATACTGATCATAAAAATGCGATTGTTCTGTCGGAGTAAAATTGGGATCCTCTACACACTCCTCAATCATTGCCGCCTCTTTGGCGAAACGCTCCCGTTCTTCCACTTTAAGCTGGTAAATTTCTTCAAGGTATGACCGTGTGGCCCATCGAATCTGACCGCTCGCACGTTCCACGTAGTCGCCCCGATATTGAAGTTGTGACAAGTCCACCTTTATTCCAAATTGAGCTTGGGCGTAACGCCTAAGAGCTAGGGCAAATTGCCGCATCTGCTCCGAGTTCACGCCGTCGTTGATGTAGTACTCACGATGCACGCGATTCCCCGCCGCCTCCAGCACGTTGCATAAGGTCGAGCCATAAGCCGCGCCACGGCCAGACCCCACCGTGATCGGACCGTTCGGATTGACCGACACGAACTCCACGTTTATCGACTGGGGATTGGAAACAGGCGATTTGGAATGATCCGACCCTCGATCGATCACCTTAAGAACGTATGAGGCCACAAAACCTGGCGTCAAGTAAAGATTCAGAAATCCTGGACCGGCGACGTCGACTCTTTCAAACGCCTTCTCCTTTGACAGCTCCCCCTTCACCAGCTCGGCAAACTCCCGAGGGTTCTTGCCGGAGATTTTTGTGGCGACGAGCGCGATGTTGCACGCATAATCGCCATGCTCAGGATTCTTCGCATCGGAAATTTCCGCCTCCGGATATTCGCCTACTGGAATCGCCTGCGCCCTGATGAGGCGATCGAGCGCGGAATGGATGAGGGAAGCGAGGTCGTCGCGAATCACAAGGACAATGAATACCTCATTCCCCAATCGCGGCGGGCGAGCAAATGCCGCCAAGGACGGAGTAGGATTGATCACTGCCCAGAAGGCCGCCCAGAATAAAGGCGCAAAGCGAACTTTTTGGGGGTCCTATCGCGTCTCTGGTGACTACGCCTCTTTGTCAAATCGTTCGCCCGTCGCAAAAAAATGGGTCAAAAGGTCTACAATGGGCGGGTGGTGGCGGTAGGGTCCGGCTGCCTAGGGAAATAGAGGAAGTGGTGGAGTCTTAGTATGGCATTGCCGCGCGTGCCGATGGCGCAGTTTTTGGTTCAAAAGGATTACCTGCAGAAGGAGCAGCTCGAAGAGGCTCAAAAGGTTCAGCAGCAAACTAAAGAACCCGATTTAGGACGCGTTCTGATCGAACTCGGCTTCGTGGCCGAGCGCGAAGTCTTGCTCGCCAAAGCTCAAGAGGGTGGCATGCCTTTTGTCGACCTCGACCGGGTCACCATCGAGAGCAGCGCCATCAACGTCGTTCCCGAGCGCATCGCGAAAAATCATAACGTGGTGCCGGTCAAGAAAGAAGGCACGACGATTTGGCTCGCCATGAGCAACGTCAACAATATCCAGGCGGCCGATGATGTGCGGATGGTCTCCGGTTGTCGTGTCATACCCGTAGTGGCAGTCCCGGGAGCCATCGAAGACGCGATAAAGAAATATTACGGGGGGGCCGCCACCAATGGTGCTGCCGCACCCGTGACTGCGGCCGAAGCCCCGGTCAACATGAGCTCCGACATGCGCCGCATGATGGCGGAGGCGGCCGTAGGGCGCACCGCCGCCGATGACGCGGTCGATGATGCCGACGCGGAAAAAATGGCGGAGCAAGCGCCGATCATCAAGCTTGCCAACGCGATTATTCAGCAAGCCATTTACGACCGATCGAGCGACGTCCACGTCGAGCCCCAGCAGCGAGCCGTTCGCATCCGATACCGCGTGGATGGCGTGCTTATGGAAGCGATGACGGTGCCGAAAAATCTACAAGCCCCTCTCATCAGCCGCCTGAAAATCATGGCGGAAATGAACATCGCGGAGCGGCGTATTCCTCAGGACGGCCGCATCGAGGTGCGCCATCAGAACAAGGAATACGACCTTCGCGTCAGCTCGATTCCCACCCCGTACGGCGAAAAGATCGTCATGCGTATCCTCGATAAATCGAGCGTCATGATCGGCCTTGGAAAGCTTGGCTTTACCGAAGAAAATCAGCTCAAGATCGAGGAGCTCACCGCGCAGCCGAACGGAATGTTTCTATGCACCGGCCCAACCGGTTCCGGTAAAACGACCACCCAGTATTCAGTTCTGAACAAGCTCAATACGGTTGGAGTGAACATCATCACCGTGGAGGATCCGGTAGAGTATCAGATCGGCGGTATCGCTCAAGTTCAAGTTAACCGAAAAGCGGGCCTGAGCTTTTCAACTGCCCTGCGTTCCTTCCTTCGTCAAGACCCTGACATCATCATGGTGGGAGAAATGCGCGATCTTGAGACGGCGGAAATAGCCATCGAGTCGTCGCTTACGGGCCACCTTGTGCTTTCCACTCTTCACACCAACGACGCTCCATCGGCCACTGTTCGAATGATCGATATGGGCGTGGAGCCTTATCTCATCTCGGCGACCGTCATCGGCATTCTCGCTCAGCGATTAGGCAGACGCATATGCGCGGACTGTAAGGAGCCTTACACGGTCAAACAAATAGATTTGAGACGCTTCGGTTTTCAGGTAACCGATCCTGACGCGGAAGTAACTTTGTATCGGGGAACCGGTTGCGAAGCTTGTCGTCAAACCGGATATAAGGGCCGAACCGGCTTCCACGAGCTCATGGTCATGAATGCCGAAATTGCCGAATTGGTCGTTCGCCGAGCGCCTCTCGCCGACATTAAAGAAGCGGCGAAGGCGAATGGGATGAGAGAGCTTCGCGAAGACGGTCTCCACAAGGTCCTTGCCGGGATCACCGACCCTCAAGAAGTAATGCGAGTCGTCTTCACGGCAGGATTCTAGTTTTTAGTCGTACACTTGGATAAAGGATAAAATGCAAGAAATGCAACAACCATACATCGCGGGCATGCCGGAATCTTCCGCTCCTCCGCCTCTAGGAGTCGAACTTCCGACAGACCCCGAGGTGGTCAAAGTAGTTGGCGCTCCCAAGACGCTTGAAGACCTACACATCGACGAGCTGCTCCATATCGTCGTCGACAAGAACGCTTCCGACCTGCACATTTGCTCTCACAGCGAGCCGGTTATTCGTGAAGACGGCCAATTGAAGCGACTGAACTACGAAAAGTTTTCGCCTCAACAAACCCAGCGGATGATGTATGAAATCATCTCCGACGACAACATCCAGCGCTTTGAAACGAACCTCGAGCTAGACTTTTCATACCAACTCCCACGAAGGGCGCGATTCCGCGTCAACATGTATCGCGATAGGGGCGCCGTGGCAGGCGCATTTCGTCTGATCTCCAACCGTATTCCGACTACGAAAGAGCTCAACCTGCCTCCCCTGCTTGACACCTTAACCGAGCGGCCGAGAGGGCTTGTTCTGGTGACTGGACCTACCGGTTCGGGTAAGTCGACTTCGCTGGCGGCGATGATCAACCATATCAACACGACCCGCGGCGTTCACATTATTACGATCGAAGACCCGATCGAATATTTGCATACCCACCGCCTGAGCGTCATCAATCAGCGTGAGTTAGGTGGAGATACGAGAAGCTTCTCGAATGCTCTACGTGCCTCCTTGCGAGAGGATCCGGACGTGCTGCTGGTCGGTGAAATGCGCGATACGGAAACCATTGCCCTTGCCATCACAGCGGCGGAAACGGGGCACTTGGTTTTTGCCACCTTGCATACGAACAACGCAGCCGAGTCCATCGACCGTATGATCGACGTTTTCCCGCCCGGCCAGCAGGAGCAAATCCGCATCCAACTTGCCAATAACATCGTGGCTATTATTTCTCAGCAGCTTTTGCCCCGCGCTTCCGGTCCGGGGCGGGTCCCCGCGAACGAGATCATGATCGCATCTCCCGCCATCAAGAATCTCATCCGGGAAAACAAAACTCACCAAATTCCGTCGATGATTCAAACCAGCGGCGGAGTGGGCATGACGACCATGGATCAATGCCTGCGCGACCTTTACATGAAGGGAATCATCACCCTCGAAGAGGCGATGACCCGTTGCATGAACGTCGAAGAACTGAAGAAGATGATCAACACTCCCCAGCCGGGCTCATCCGGGGGTCCAGTTCGCCGCTAGTTCAAACCGATAATGGATGACAAGTTAGGAGCACGTAATGCCGGTTTATAGCTATTCTTTCCGCGACGCCAGCGGAGGCACTCAGAAAGGGACCGCGGAAGCGGAAAGCGAAGACCTTCTTCGCAAACGTTTCGAAGAGCAAGGCTTTACCGTAACCGAAGTTGCCGTAATCAAAGGCGGCAGAACTCGCCAAAAGAACTTCGGCCGAGTTAAGCTCGGCAATCTCGCCGTCTTCTGTCGGCAGTTTTCGACCATGGTCGACGCCGGCGTTTCTCTGGTCCGATGCCTGGACGTTTTGAGTCGGCAGACTTCGGACCCCAAGCTCAAAAAGATTTTGCTGGACGTGGGCGAGCGCGTTGAAGGAGGCGAAAGCCTTTCTCGGGCCATGCAGCGTCACCCCCGCTCGTTCAGCAATCTGTTTATCGGCTTGGTGCGGGCCGGAGAAATCGGCGGTGTCTTGGAAGAGTCGCTCCAACGTCTTTCGCACTTCTTGGAGAAGGACGTCGAGCTGAGGCGCAAAGTAAAGGCTGCTCTGACTTACCCGGTCCTCGTTATGATTGCCGCCACCGGCATCGTCATTTTCCTGGTCTCGTGGGTAGTGCCCCAATTCGCCGCCTTGTTCAAGGACATTGGATTGAAGGACGAGCAGTTCCCCGCGATGACGAAATTCCTGATCGACTTATCGAGCGTGTTCAAGCAGCACTGGCATATTCTAATCTTGTCGATTGCGGGCATTTTTATCGCTTGGAAGGTCTTCATCAGCACCCGATTCGGCCGGCGTACGGCGGATCGAATGAAGCTCAAGATTCCAGTGTTCGGAAAGCTCCACCACAAGATTTGCATGGCCCGCTTTAGCCGAACCATGGGTACTTTGCTCACTTCGGGCGTGCCCATTTTGCAGGCGATGGAGACCGTCGCCGGAACCGTCGGAAAT
>JBBREX010000181.1:0-5564 GCA_038225245.1 Fimbriimonadales bacterium
AAAGAAGGAGTCGTCGAGCGCGTTCGGATTCAGTCTGCCCCCGACGTCAAAGCGAATGTCTCCAAGTCGTTGCGAGATTTCTGCCAGGTCGTGTTAACCCAGCTCGATCTGCCTGATCTAAGGATGGGTCTTCAGCCGCCAGCTGATCTCCTTCCGGGGATACAAGGACGAGGTTCGAGCGACCTCTTTCCCGGCTTGTTAGGATACGGAGATACAAGGGACGAATCCGACCTGCCCCCGCAACTCAGCATGACCTACGAGCCATGGTTCGATCCCATTATCGATTCCGCCTACTTGCCCGAGACAGATTTGCTTTCCGCTGCCGAAACGGCGATCCTCAATGGGAATTTGGGAAAGCTCGGGCCTACAAGAAATGACTTGAGTTCTCTCGTACCCTCTGGAATTCTCGTCCGGGTTCAGGACCAAAGCGGCGCCGTATTGCCGCAAACCGCTTTGGAAGCATACGGTTTGGACACTGGCGGCAAGCTAGCTCTACTGGAAAGCGGAACTACCGGGAAGCAGGGAACATTGGCGATTCGGCCTTCAAACATGCTGAACCGTCCGTGGTTGATCCTTAAAGCCTCCCGAAACGGGGCCAACGAATACGCATGGCTAAAAACTTGGCAGATCGTCGACATGGCTGCCCGCGGTTCAAAAAATATCGCACTGATCAATCTCAGATTCAATCTTCCGGCAGGCACTCTTGATACGGCAAGCAACCTTGCCGCGAATAAAATCGTTCTCGATTCTAAAGGTAGCCTGCCAGCGAAGCTTGCGGCGCTCGTGGATGAGGATCCTCTGACCGTTTCAGAAACGGAACTTAAACCCGGAGACTGGCTAGAGCTGGACCTTGGCCGAGATCGCCCGATCGGAGAGTTGCGATTCACTTTACCGTCCGGTAGCAAAATTTGGAATGCGTTCGATATCCTAACCTACGGCACTGGCGAGCGGCCGAGCGAAGCCCGCCCTTGGATCCGCGAAAAGGCGGGAATATGGGCTTTGCTGAATCGTAAAGACGTGGCATCGGGGAGGAATTCCATCGCCTATCGAGGGCCCGGAACCAGGGCTCGGTTCATCCGAATCATGGTGAAGGAAGGGGGCCCAGTCCGGATTTCCGAAATAACGGTCGCTCCGCTTGCCGCTCCCTAGCTAAATTAGCCGCCTGCCGATGCTGCCGTGCTGCCCTTTTGAGCGGTCGCGGGGTCAACCGGAATGCCCGGGCCCATCGTACTGCTCATGGTGACGCTGACCAGATATTTACCCTTGGTGCTCGACGGCTTAGCCTTCACTACCGCATCGAGGGCGGCATTGAAGTTCTCTAGAATCTGTGCTTCGGTGAAATTGACTTTGCCAAGAGGAAGGTGGACAATGCCTGCTTTATCGGCACGGTATTCCACGCGTGTCGCCCCTTTGATTTCCTTCACCGCCTGGCCGATGTTGTTGGTAACCGTTCCGTTTCGCTTGTTTGGCGTTCGTGAGCCCAGCATTTTGCCGATCTTACCGATCTGAGGGGCCATCTCTTCCGTCGCTAAGATGACGTCGAAATCGCGAAATCCGGCTTGAATTTTGGCGATAAGCTCGTCGGCTCCGACGGTATCTGCGCCCGCCGCTTCTGCTTCGGCGGCCATGTCGCCCTTGGCTAGGACCGCAACTTTCTTCGTCTTACCAGTTCCGTGAGGGAGGTTGGTCAGTCCGCGTACATTCTGGTCGCTCTTGCGAGGGTCGATGCCTAACCTTACGGCGAGATCGATGCTCTCCACGAATTTTGTGGTGGCAGTTTTCTTCACGATGTCGATCGCCTGATCCACGCTATAAAGCTGGTTTTGGTCGATGGTTTTGGCGAGAGCCGCAAAGCGCGGCGAATGTCGGTTCTTTTTCGTATTTGTTCGCAAGATGGCCTCCGTGGTTCATGCGGAACGCCTTCGGCGCCCCTCCCACAGCCACCATTCTACCGTAAGCAACATTCCGTGCTTTTTCATTCCATCAAAGTAATCGCCGGGGTGTCGATAAACGCAAGCTGAGCATATTTTCTGACTTTTTTAGTAGACAGAAGGATTTTTTGCGTCGTCTCTCGTCTATACTTTCTGGTGGTTGCGATAAAAATGCGGACAATCAAATCCGCCGAAGGACGGGAACGATGGCAAGAGGATTAACGAAGCGGCAAGAAATGATCCTTCAGTTCGTGATGGATTACATTCAAAAAGAGGGATTTCCGCCCTCGATTCGGGAGATCGGCAAGAACTTTGCGATCGGATCGTTGCGGGGGGTAACCGTCCATCTCGACGCTTTAGCCCGAAAGGGTTATATTTCCCGGGCAAACACTCCCCGTTCGATTCGCATCGTCCATCCCTCCTACCAGCCGGCACGACGCGTCATGATGCTTCCCTTATTGGGTTCGATCGCTGCCGGGGCACCCATCCTGGCTCAGGAGCATGTAGAGGACTTGATACCGGTTCCCAGTGAGATGGTGCGTAATATCGAAGGGGCGTTTCTGTTGCGGGTTCGCGGAGATTCCATGTCCGGCGAAGGAATTATGCCGCGCGATCTCGTCGTCATCAAACCTCAGCAAGCGGCAAGCCATGGCGACCTAGTGGCGGTTTTGCTCGGCGATGAAGCAACCGTGAAACGCATCCATTTCGGAGAAAAGAGCGTTCGTCTCATGCCAAGCAACCCGGCCTACGATCCAATTGTCGTGGATCGCGAGGATGCGCATATCATCGGACGGATCGTCGGCCTCATCCGCGACTACGAGGGCATGGCCTTTTAGGGGCCAGCGACATAGGCAAGCGAACGAGTGACTACCCCATTTTCTTGCTGCCTCTGGGATAGCAATCCGAAAGATTCACCGTAAACGCTCTCGGTCGTCACGGTTCGGCGCGGCATGACGAGAGTCACGATTACTTTCTTTGCCAAAATCTTGCGCCCGGCAAGGGTGAAACTGGATGGAGCTTGGTCCAAAGTGGCGGTAGCCACCATGCTTTTTCCTCCTGAAGATACAATTCCCGACCAGGTCTTCTTGCCGGCTGCCTCGCCCAGCAGCAGGGGCAACGGAGGGTCGAATGAGGTGCCGGCCAACTCCTGCGCCCACAGAATATGATCTTTCCAAGCCAATACTGAAATTCCCAAAACGCCCCCGATTTCCCAGCCTTGGACTCCAAAACAAGATCGAGGTCTTAGAACGCTAACCGTTTCCACACGTTCGACCAGGCCGGACATCACTCGGTAGCTCCACTCCTGCGAAGCCTTTAAGGGAAAGTAAGCTTCCTCGGGATGGCTACATCCGATTGTCGCCAATGCGCACCACAAGCCAGTCGCCGCGCGCTTCATAGGGATTCAAGCTTGGCCAAGCTTTGAACGAGTTTCTTCACTCCAACGACTCCGGGAAAGGCGACCGTAATCTCCGCGTCATTTCTTATCGGGCCACATGCGATCACAACCCCGATTCCAAACTTCGCGTGACGAACCTTCTGCCCTACGTTGAATGGGGCGACCCAGGCAGGCGAGCGTAGCCGAGAAGAATCGGTCCTCGCCTCGATTACAGAATAAGCCCCGGAGCGCTCCTGGCGAACTGAGCGCAGATTAGAATTTTGAGGGGCGTTCGGCAAAAGCGTGTCGGTAAGGTGAGGCGGGATATCTTGCAGGAAACGGGACGGCCTATTGAACGAAGGCTGGCCATAGAGGGCTCGCCTTCTTGCGTGAGTGAGATGCAGCTCTTCGCGGCCCCTCGTCATCCCCACGTAGCACAGTCGGCGCTCTTCCTCGATTTCGCTATCGGAGCCGAGGGATCGCGAATGGGGAAAGACGCCCTCCTCCAGCCCCACGAGATAAACCACGGGAAACTCGAGCCCCTTTGCCGAATGAAGGGTCATGAGGGTGACGGCCTCGCTTCCTTCGTTCAAGGCGTCCACATCGGCGACCAGCGACACATTTTCGATAAACCCGGGCAGGGTGGGTTCTTCGGCGGTGGCGTCGTATTCTGCGGTCACATTAAGAAGCTCTTGAAGGTTTTCAAGACGGCCTATGGATTCTTCCGAGTGATCCGCCTTGAGCTCGTCCATCACGCCACTCCGGCTAAGAAGGTGCTTTAGGACGGCGGTCACGCTGCCCGTTTCGGCAATCTGCTTTGCTTCTTCGATGATTCCGATAAAGGATCGAAGTCCTTGGAGAGTTTTTCCTTTGAAGCTCGATTGCAATTCTTGGTCTTGAGTGGCCGCCCAAAGCGCGGAATCGGATTTTGCGGCGGCCGCGTCGAGAGCGGCAATGGCAGTGGCGCCGATACCTCTGGTTGGCGTATTCACCACTCGGCGAAACGCAAGGTTGTCCAGAGGGTTAAGAGTGAGGCGCATGTAGGCTAGCATGTCCTTGATTTCTTTGCGCTCATAGAATCGCTGGCCGCCGATCAAAATGTGCGGTATCCGCATGGTAAGGAACGCTTCTTCCAAAACCCGGCTTTGGGCGTTTGTTCGGTATAGAATGGCGAATTCGCCGAACTTTCGCCGCCCCGACCGCGTGTCCTTCAGGACCGTATCGGCTACCAGCATGGCCTCATCTTGCTCGGTCCCTGCCTCGCTGATGGTGATTGGCGCCCCTTCTAAATTATCTGTCCACAGCTTTTTCTCGTTCCGCGACCGGTTGTGGCGGATGACCTCGTAGGCGGCCTCGATAATTTTCTTCGTGGAGCGATAATTTTGGGCTAAGGTGATGACTTTCGCATCGGGGTAATCGGAGCTGAACCTAAGCATGAGCGACACGTCTGCCCCGCGCCAAGCATAGATCGACTGGTCGTCGTCCCCCACGATGGTGATGTTGCGATGCTTGGAAGAAAGGAGATTGGCGAGGCGATATTGGGCGATATTCACGTCCTGGTACTCGTCGACGAGCACGTGAAGGAATCGCTCAGCGTATTTATGGCGAACCTCCTCGCGCTGCTCGAGCAGGCGCACGGCATTCATGATGATATCGTCGAAATCGAGCGCATTTGCTTTGGTGAGTAGCTTGGCGTAGGATGGATAGATATCAGCCACCATGCGCTCAAAAAACCCGGTTGCGCCCTCGGCATATTGCTCCGCCGTGAGCAGCCGTTCTTTTGCCCGGCTGATTTCGCTCAATACGGCTCTAGGCTGCAGAGCTTTTTCGTCCAAGTTCTTTGCTTTAAGTATTTCCCTGACTAGGCCAATTTGGTCCGCGTCATCGTAGATCACGAAGCTGCTGTCGAGTCCGATGGCGCGGCCATCGATTCGGAGCAGCCGTGCGCAGATCGAGTGGAACGTGCCCATCCACATATTGCGCGCGCGATCACCGACCATACCTTCCACGCGCTCTCGCATCTCTCGGGCTGCCTTGTTGGTAAAGGTGACCGCTAATATGCGGCTGGGAGGAACGCCTTCTTCGATCAGGCGGGCAATTCGGCAAGTAATAACGCGGGTTTTCCCCGAGCCGGCCCCCGCAAAAATGAGCATCGGCCCGCCCGGCCAATCGACCGCGAGGCTTTGTTCAGCATTGAGGATTGCGCGGTCAAAAGAAGCGACCATCGGCAATATCCATTATGGAGGGCTAGGCGGTTT
>JBBREX010000182.1:0-5538 GCA_038225245.1 Fimbriimonadales bacterium
GACAGAAGCCAAGCATGCCCATGCCGAAAAAGGCATGATAAACCAAACGATCGGAACTCTCCAGCCACCGGCCATCGCCCGACCCAACGCCATCGGCGTGCTTGCGGTCCCAATCAAGGCGGTTCCGCTCACTAGTCCTGCCCACATGAAAGACCGGAGGTTCTCCTCTTTATTGAAGTGCGCCGGTGGAAACCAGAATTTGGTTCCCAAGTAGCAGGCCCGCAATAGAGCTACCCAGCCCACCCAAGTTAACATTGTGCCGACCGTATACAGGAACTCGGCGCTCACTTTTCCGCCTCGTAGTGAACCCATCGGGGAGCTAGCTTGAACTGAAACAGAGTAAGGGCCAAGATAATAATGAAGATCACCCAAGCCAAGGCGCTCGCATAACCCATCTTGAAATAGTTGAATCCATTCGTAAACAGATGATAAACGGGCATCAGCAGCGAGTCGGAAGGCCCCGCGCCAAGGCCTTGAGTGACCACGTAAATGCTGTCGAAGGTCTGAAGAGAGCCAATAAACCCCATCACCGTGTTGAAGAATACGATAGGGCTCAACTGCGGGAGTGTAACCGACCAAAATTGTTGATTGGGACTCGCGCCATCGATGCTGGCTGCCTCATAGAGCGTTGTCGGAACTCCCTTCAATCCTGCCAGCCACAGGATCATGCCGCTCCCGGCCCCCCAGAGACCCATCAAGATCAGGGAAGGCTTTGCCCACGACTCCACTTGCAGCCATCCCGGCACCGGGGCTCCCAGCCACTGGCTGAGGGTCGATTGCCAAATGCTGTTGAGTAAGCCTTTACCCGGATCTGGAGTGAGTATCCACATCCAGAGGACCACGCTCGCCACGCTTGGAACGATGGCGGGCATGTAGAACAGCGTCCGGTAGAACCGCATCCCCCGAACCGCCGAGTTTAAGAGCATAGCGACGGCAAGGCTTGTAATGAGCCCTAGTGGAACGCCGATACCGGCTATATATAAGACATTGGAAAAAGCTTTCAGCACGTTTTCCTTGTCGTAGGTCACAAGGTCCACATAATTCTTTGGTCCCACCCAGCGGGCGGGGCTTAGCACGTTGTATTGGGTGAAACTGAAGAAAAGGGAGGCGAGCATAGGCCCCAGCGTAAATACAAAAAAACCGATAACCCATGGGGCGAGGAAGAGATAGGACCATCTCGCCTCGTGGCGGGAGAGCTTGCCGAGATTTTTCTTCTTATATCCGGCATAGAGCAAGATTCCGCCTAATATCGCCCCAATCAATCCAACGGCAGAGGGAATCCTTAGGTCGATCGTCGAAAACCGCTCCTTTTGAAACTCCTCGTCGAGCTCGCGCTGCACCTTTTCTTGAGCGGCCAATAGCGCCGCCTTCGGACTCATTTTCTTCAGACACGCATTTTCCATCGCCCGAACATGCTCGTCCCAAAGAAGTTGGCCGACGAACGTTGTAGGTCTGATTCGCGCATGGTCCATCAAATCGATGCATTGTTTAAGCACCGCCGCGAATTTCGCATCCGGGGGCTTGAACTCGTTATACATCCGCCGATTGGTTTCGATGCTGCCTTGAACTCTGGTGATAAATACGCGGCCACGCTTGCGGTCGAAGTCCCGTTGGGCGCGCATATTGAGTAGTCTGCCTTCGGTGCTGGTGGCGAATTTGATGAACTTCCACGCCTCTTCCACGTGGTGTGCTCCCTTCGGGATGCAGTAGCTGAACCCGCCGATCCAGGTCACGAACTGTTCCGGATCGTGGGCAAATTTGCCGCGATGAAAGTATCGGTCATCCGGAATTGGCGGTGGCCCATTGGCAAAATCGAGTTGGGGGGCAAATCTGGAAAGGCTGTAAATGATCCAGTCGCCATCGATTTTCATGGCAACCTTTCCGATCATGAAGGGATCGTTTTCCGAACCTTGGAAACCAGTTTCGAACTTTTTCGCCTCCTCATATCCGCCGACCAAATCGTAGCCCTGCACCATGAATTTGAGGGCCTCTTCCGAAGCCGGACTATAAAACGTGCAGGTCCGGCCATCCGCCGACATAAAGGAAGCGTTGTTAAGGAAGGCGTACATATACAGCCAAGAGTTGCCATAATTCGGAAGGAATCCCGCTCGTTTGAGAGAGCCATCCTTATTGAACTCCGTCAGAACCTTGCTGTAGGCGAGGAGCTCGCTCCAAGTGCGAGGCGGACGTTTGGGGTCCAGCCCCGCCGCTTTAAGATCGGCCGCCCTTTGCCGGAAAATTGTCTTGTTATAAAAGAGCGATCGGTCGTCGGTGCCGGTTGGAATGCCGTAGAGCCTTCCCATAAAGGTTGCTTCTTCCCATGCGGCCGGATAGTATTGCTCTTTCCTAGGACACAAGGGATCTGTTTTTTCATCCCTTGCGATCAAATCGTCGAGAGGTCGAAATGCCCCACGGCTGGCCCAATCTGAGATTGTGAATCGATCTTGATTGATCATGTCCGGGGGGACTTTGCCTACGATCGCCGTCATCAGCTTTTGGGGATTCATGCGGCCCGCCCCCATGCTCAGAAGCCGGACGCGAATCTCCGGGTGAACGCGTTCGAATTCGTGAATGACCGCCTCGTCGCCCTTAGTGTCGGCCCCCAAGCTTAAGCCCCAAACGACGATGGTCGTTCGTTCCACCGCTGATGCGGGCACTTGAACCGAGGCCCATAGAGCAACAACCAACAGCGATTTGGCCCATGTGAAACTGTTCGGTTTTGCCATTGCAAGCCTTGGTTCGTTGATTCTACTTTGAAATGTTCGATTTGAGAGCCTAGAATACGAATTCTGAACGAGCCGCTCTTACGGCAACACATTTCTGCGCGGCTGAACCGTAAGTGAGTCCTGTATCGTCTGCAGAATTAGTTCGTGCCGAGACTGCAATTGCTGGGGGCTGGCATGCCAGCCCTCGAAATAGGTGCTTCGCCAAACACGGGTACGCGATTGCGGCAAGACTGAGAAACCGGCTAAGACAGGAGGCAATTAGATGTTGTGTGAGTACGAGGTACGCGAACAAGTGGCCACCATTGAAAACTCGGATGGACAGCCGATGCAAAAGGCGAGAAATCTGATGCGAATTTGCCGCGAGCTAAAGCGGCAACTCCATCGATTGCGGCAAGGCGAAACCATTCTCGAGGGCGACCATGATGCGGAAGGGGCGGCCCGGCTGCAACGTCTGTCTCGTAATCTCCAACGCCTCATGGAGGACGTTCGGCTTGCTGCGTTACGCTGCCTTCGCGATAAGCCCGCTCGCATGGGGTTTGTGCTAGCTGCTCCGCCGACAGAACCCGTCTTTGCCGGCATGAACTTGAGTTAGAGCGGGGGATTCCGGAAAGGCACTTCCGCATAATAAAGCGCAGGAACCAAAACGATCCCGTATCGGTGGAACGTCGTCAGAATGCAGTTCTTAGCGAATTGGGACCTTATGTTATGAAGTTCCCTTTATTGGAAAGAAGGAAAGGATATGATTCGGACGGAGCCTGCCATGCAGAGTAAGCCTTGCCGGTATTCTGCTCCTATGAGTAATGGCTATGTGGTCGAATTGAATCTCAAGCCTGTCCCCGTGGAGCTGATCATTGCGTGAATATCGCGATCCTTTTGGCTCGATCCTTGGCATCCTGATTTTTCTCGCCGGTGTTGGATTGCTTGGTCTCACCTTTTGGATTGCCTACGGTCTATTCAAGGTCCCCCCCGCGGAAACGCTGGGGGTCAAGCCCAACACCCCACTGAACGTAAACGAAGCCGGGCGTTCCCTCATGCAGATGCTCTTTCGAATGTTTATGCTCCTCGTCATGTGCATCGTCGGGTCGGTCATTGCCAACCGGGGAATCAAGTTATACTCTGCCGGAATCGTCCGAGTCCAGGTCCAGGAAGTGAGCGAGGGATAAGGCCCGAGAGATAAACTAGCAGGGTGTCTTCCTTTGAGACGTTAGCATCCGACTTACCCCTCGGCCAATTCGATATTGATCCTATACGCGGTTTTCTTCCCGCCGCTGATCCGATGCGACGCCTGCCGATCGAATTCGAGCAGTGGGAGGCGATAGCTTCCGAACTACCCAAGTGGTTGATGTCCGACCGAATTAGAAACTTTATCGGCGACTTGCCACCATTTCCGACCGATCGACTGGCAGGCGAGCGAGAGCTTCGGCGTGCCATGCTGCTACTCTCCTATCTCGGCCATGCTTACGTCTGGGGGGAACATTCTTGCGTCGACCGGATTCCCGCCGTTCTCGCCGTACCTTGGCATAGTGTCGCAACAAAGCTTGGGCGCCCTCCCATTTTGTCCTATGCTTCATATGCGCTCGACAATTGGTTTCGCCTCGACCCGGACGGACCCATCGCTTGCGGCAATATCGCTCTCGCCCAGAATTTTCTCGGAGGAGCCGACGAAGAGTGGTTCATCCTCATCCACGTCGATATCGAAGCGAAAGTCGCCGCTGCCATCGTCGCCATCTCGCGGGCCCATGCTGCTTCCGCTCGTGGAAACGACGCCGAGCTGCAATTTAATCTTGAAACGATCGTCGAGTCCATGGCGCAGGCTTACTCGACTCTAACGAGGATGCCGGACCATTGCGATCCCTACATCTATTTCCATCGCGTGCGTCCTTACATCCACGGCTGGAAGAATAATCCAACCACGCCAAACGGGATGATTTACGAAGGCGTAGCGGAATATGACGGCAAGCCCCAAACCTTCCACGGGGAAACCGGCGCCCAAAGCTCCATTATCCCGTCCCTGGACGCCTTGCTCGGAGTTGAACATGAGAGCGATCCCCTTAAGGAATACCTGGTAGCCATGAGGAACTATATGCCGCCCAAGCATCGAGCTTTCATCGCCGCTCTGGAGAGCGGGCCCCCTCTGAGAAACGTTGTGAAACAAGGGAATTGCCCTCCGATTCTTCGCCAGCTGTATGATGAATGCGTTTCCCTTGTCGAAAGATTTCGCTCCCTGCATTTAGAATATGCCGCGACCTATATCTTCAAACAAGCCCAGACCGAAGCGTCGAATCCTTCCGCGATCGGAACTGGCGGCACCCCATTCATGAAATATCTCAAAAAGCATCGGGACGAGACCACCCAACATTTGCTCGGCGAAGGTGACTCCTAGCGTTGAATGTAAGCCCCATTTTTGCTCGCCACTTCATTTAGCTCCCGCGCCAGGTTAAGCTCGAGATCATCGTGATCAGCGGTGATGGAAAGAATTGCTCCCCCATTTTCGAGGTCTTGGGCATACCGAGCCGCATCATTTTGAGGCACCCCTTGATCGGCCAAGAAGCCGACTATGCCTTTGTCGGCGGCTTCGGTTTCTGCATCGAGAATCGCACTCGACAAAAAGCCGTCACCCATGACGAGACCGATTCCTGGCACCGCCACCGGAATGAGGGCGGCCAGCGGACCGACTCGAAGACCCTCTTCGTAACCGCCGATCCCGCTACCCGTTATCGGGTCGGCGCTGGAATACAAAATGTCGGACATCGCCTCGTGTCGCGAAGCTTGCTCGCGCTCACGCGAATCGCGCCCTCCGCTTCGGTAAAGG
>JBBREX010000183.1:0-5445 GCA_038225245.1 Fimbriimonadales bacterium
TAGGTCCAATGCAATGCTATATCCGCCGTCGGGCCTTGTCTGTTTGCCGCCGATGAACAGTTTATGGGAGCGATCGACGGTGATCGGTTCAGGAGCAACGATTTCCTTCAACGCTTGTCCTGAAATGTTCGGCTCATCATAAATCGGTTTGAGGTACTCGAGCATGCCCTCTCGCCCGCCTTCTCGTCCGTAGCCGCTTTCTCGATAGCCGCCGAACCCTGACGAGGCGTCGAATTGGTTGGTGCAGTTGATCCAGACTGTGCCGGACTTGATATGCGCAGCAATATCGTGGGCGAGTGAGAGATTTTCCGTCCACACGCTTGCCGCGAGCCCGTAGACGGTGTTATTTGCGAGCGCGACCGCTTCCGCAGGCGTTCGGAAGTTCATGGACACCAGTACCGGCCCAAATATCTCGACTTGCGCGACGGTGGACGAGGGCGATACATTCGAGAGCAACGTCGGGGGATAAAACCAGCCGGCCTTTGGACATGCCCAAGTCGGCTGGAAAAGCTCTGCTCCTTCTTCGCGGCCGGTCGCCACCAATTTGCTGATGCGTTCGAGCTGAACAGGAGCGATGATTGCGCCAATGTCGATCGCCTTGTCCAGGGGTTCGCCGACGATGAGGGTTTCCATCCGGCGCTTCAATTTGTCGAGCAGCACAACCGAGATACTTTCTTGAACCAGCAATCTCGATCCAGCGCAGCACACTTGGCCTTGATTGAACCAAATGGCATCGACGATGCCTTCGATCGCGCTGTCGAGATCGGCGTCTTCGAAGACGACAAACGGAGATTTTCCTCCGAGCTCCAGGGAGAGCTTTTTGTCGCTCCTTGCGGTTTTCTCTCGCAGAATGCGACCGACTTCCGTGGACCCGGTAAACGCGATCTTATGCACGTTCGGATGATCCACGAGCGCCTGGCCGGTGCGCCCATCCCCGGTTACAATATTGACGACCCCGGCAGGAACGCCCGCCCGCTCACAAATTTCGGCAAAGAGCAAGGCAGTCAGGGAAGTAAATTCGGCAGGCTTGAGAACAACGGTGTTGCCTGCCGCCAGAGCAGGCGCGATCTTCCATGAAAGCATGAGAAGCGGGAAGTTCCAGGGGATGATCTGGCCGCATACCCCCACCGGTTCATATCCAGGAAATTCTTCTTTGGCGAGCAACGCCCATCCCGCGTGGTGGTAAAAGTGGCGAGCGGCGAGAGGGATATCCAAGTCACGAGTCTCCCGAATCGGCTTTCCGTTGTCGAGTGTTTCAAGGACCGCGAAGAGCCGCGAATGCTTTTGGATTTGGCGGGCGATGGCGTAAAGAATGCGAGACCGCTCGAACGGAGGGAGGGTCGACCATGATTTAAAAGCATCGGCGGCGGCCATGACCGCTTGGTTCACATCCTCCGAGCTTCCCTGGGCTAAAGTTGCGATGGGTTTGGCGTTTGCGGGGTTTAAGCTTTCAAAGGTTTCGCCTGTCGCAGCTCGCCATTCGCCGCCGATAAAGTGTCCGAAACCGCGGCCATGCTTCGCGATCCATTCGTTGGCGATAGCTGCCGCTTCAGGGGCCGGGCCGTACTCCATCGAGTCGAAAATCTCCGCCACGCTCATAAGGCTATTGAAGCACAAAGGAATCAAAAACCTGCGCCTGCCGCTCCCTCACGAATGAAAACTGGCGGCTCTTTCACTCCCAAAGCGTCCAAGTGAGCACGTTTTCTGCGAACATCGGCAAGCAAGCCTTTCTGGGTGTGCGGAGCCAGGGCGGGAAACCGAAACGCCCTCTGGAAGACACTCCAAAATTCATCGATACGATGGGATAGATCGAATACCATCACTCCCTGAGTGGAGCCGCAAGCGGCCTGGATCGCATGCTCCAGGCCGGAAAGGTTTCCATAGTAATCGTCGAGCTTTACGCCCGCGTAAGCCCAAGCGCGATCCCGAACCGCGCGGTTAGTTAGCTGACCCCCGGCTTCGACCGTTTTGCCGGTGGAGACGACGTGTTGCATGGCGTCGTAGATGGTCGCCGTACGGTAGTAACAGCCGGTAATGAGAAAGTCCAGCTCGGAAGCAAAGCCGGTTTTCTGGTACTCGCGAGTCATAAATGGGAATCCGGCGGTGAAGTCGGACGCCGCGTAGTTATTGCCAAACTGCTGATATTCGCCATACCACGAGCCGGCATAAATCCCGAACTGTGCGTTGGGGCGGATGGAACGAACGAGGGCGCCTGCGGCGGCAACCCAGTTGCGAACTGTGATCGCGCGCCACGCCATCCAAGCGTCATACCATTTACCGGGCCGAATGCCTCGCTTGAGGTCCATCGTGTAGGTGAACTCGAAGACGTCCTTCGGCCATTCGATTCTCGCGCCGACCAGCTTTTCGAATTGGGCCCTTGTTACGTCGCTGAAGTCCGTGTTCAATCCCCCAAACCGTAGCCGGTCATCGAAGACGAGGCCGTCGATATCGTAATTTGTAGCCACTTCTTTTACGAAGGCGAGAGCCCTCGCCTGAACTTCCGGATGATGGGGATTCATCATAAGGGGCCACTGAGTGTGTTTGTTCTCGATGCGAACGAATTCCGGCGTGGATTCCATCGTGAACTTCACGCCGGCAGGAGCATTGGTGATCAGAAATTCGCCCGCCTTTCCGGTGGAGGTGGCAAGCAAGATGGCGCCGCCGGCCGGTAAGGGAGGTAGCTTATCATCCGCGTGATAGATGCGGGCTTCGACGCGGCCGTTCGAATCCAAGACTACGGTGACGGCGCCCTTGCGCAGCGGTCCGGCAGCCCAAGCGCTAGTAAAGACATGCAGGCCGTCTGGCGATAGCACCCCGGGGTTTGGCTCGGGCTCTACTGGAAAAGAAGCAGTGGACGGCCAGGCGGCTTTTAGACTTGGATGGGTCTCATACTGCACCGTCTGTTGCTCGGGCTTGCCGTAGCCGGGCCCGGTCCGAGTAAATCGGTGTCCCTCGCTAAAAGCGTTCATGCTTACAAAGAGCGGTAGCCCGTTTTTTTTTGCCGCCGAAAGCATGGCCGCCAGGGGATCGAAATCCGTTGGCAGAGAAGGCCCGTCTCTCCATGAGACGAGCTTTTCCGTCAGCTTGCTCGGATAAAGAGTGAATCCAACGATCGGCTTCACATCGAAAACGATCGTGTTGAAACCAACAGCCTTGATCTTAGCCACCAATGAATCGATTTTCGACGCCGAGTTGATGCGATCTAGATTCGCGGTCCCGTCGATCCAAAGGATGCGAGCCTGCAAATTCTTCGACCGTGCCGTCTGCTGAGCGACTCCGTAACCATCCCCGAGAACGTCCAATGTCACCCACGGAAGAGCTGGACACGGAGCAGCCGCTTGGAACCGGCTTAGCGGCGGTTTGATGAACAGAGGGGGCTTGGATTGATGTTCCAATCCACATAAGCCTGCAACCACGAGAGGGAAAACGGACATCCGATTCGTTGTACCCCGCCGTGCGGCTTGCGCCGAACGTCCTAATAGTTATGAGTAAACGACATTTTGTTGCTTTTGCCGCGATTTGCGGCTTTGGATGCTTTCTTGGTTCCTCTGTCGGATCTCCTCTTGCCTGGTCGAGGATCGCAGCGGCGCAAGTCCAACCCCAAATCCTTCAGCCGAAAATCCAGGACATCAAGATTGTTCCCGGGGACGGCTATCGCTTTGTGAATGAGCGAGGAAAAATGGTGATGATGATCTCTGACAATGGCGGCAACGGCGCGCTAACGCTCTTTAATGCCGACGGGCGGCCATCTGTCTATCTTTCTGCAGGACGAAATGGCCACGCCAGCTTGATTGCCCGCGATGGCGGCGGCGCGCTTGCTTTCGGGCGTGAAAGCGATTCGGCGAACTCGGAATTGTCGATGAACGCGGAGGGGGGTTCCTTGGTCCTGGAGGGTGCTAAGGGTGTCCGCCAACTCGATCTCGCCACCAATGCTCAAGGGTCGTCGCTCGTTCTTCGGGACCGTGATGGCAAACCTTCACTGCAACTCGGTGCGGGCGGAGCCCCGGAAGTCAAACTAATCGACGGCCGGGGACGAGCGGCTATGCAGCTCACCATGGTAAAAGACGTCGCCGAGGCGAGCTTCACGGATCAAGAAGGCAAGCCCGCAATAACGATCAGCGGATCTAGGAGGTTGCGGATCATCGACGGCAAAGAAGTTCTTTGGCAAGCTCCTCCCAAGCCTGGCTCTTAGAACTTGATCGGCGATCGGTGCTTGAGGATCGACTTGCCAAATAGCGAGGCGGCCCACTCGACGGCAAGCCGGGCCGTGTCGTTGCTACGGTCATAGATTGGGTTAACTTCGACGATATCGAAGCCGGCCAAGCGATAAGCCGAGCCGTTATGCAGTAATTCATGCAAGAGTTCCGCAAATAGATGGCCTTCTCGATAGGAAAGCCCCCCGCGGACGGCGGTTCCCGTTCCAGGAGCGTAATAGGGATCGATGACGTCGCCATCGAAGCTGATCCACAGCGCTTTGGCCGAGATGTTGTGCATCCAACGGTCGAAGGCTTCGACCACGCGCGCCATGCCATAACGGTCGACGTCATGCATGGTGCTCATAAAACTACCGTCAAGCCTAGCTCCAACTTCCCGCTCTTCAGAATCCACGTCTCGCAAACCGATCCATCCGATATTCGAGTGTTTTAGGTGGACTGAAATAATCTCCGAGGCGAGCCTCTGCCATTGAGCCGCTTTGATTCCCTCGGTTCCGGCTTCGATGCCTAGCAGTGCCGCTGCCGGCATGCCGTGCAAATTGCCCGAACGGGAGCTCCCAGGCGTATTCAAGTCAGCGTGAGCGTCGATCCATAGCACGGCGAGCGAATCGCCAAACCGCTCGAGGGCGGCGGCCACGGACCCTATGGCGAGGCTGTGATCGCCCCCAATCACAAGGGGAATATGATTTTTGGAGAGAGATTGCTCCACCGCGCGTTTGAGCTCCCGGTAAACGCCTATCGCGGTTTCGAAGTGCTTCAATCCTTCGACCGGGCATTCCACCACGGCGCTTTTGATATCGCCTGCATCGAGGACGTCGAGTCCGAGCGATCTCAGAGCTTTTTCAAGCCCCGAAAGCCGGACCGCTTCCGGACCCAAGCGACTCCCGCTCCGTCTGCCGCACTTGTCGAAAGGGGCGCCGATGATCTCGATCATATGGCGGCCCCTGGAAGCATGTAGTTTAACTGGGTCGCCACAAAGCGGAACCCAAGACGTTCGTAAACTGCCTTGGCAATGGTGTCGCCTGCCGAAAGCCATGCCAAATCGCCGGTTTGAAAATGTCGTTCGAGCAAAATGGTGCTGATCGAGGAGGCCACTCCCCGGCGACGGAATGCCGGGGCCGTAGCTACTGCCGCGAGCTCGCAAACTCCATCCACGGGACTAATGCATGCGCATCCGACCGGCTCGCTTCCGATTCGCCCCAGGGCACACACGAACGACTGGTTTTGAATG
>JBBREX010000184.1:0-5438 GCA_038225245.1 Fimbriimonadales bacterium
GTTCGACATTCCGCTTCAGCCTGAGAAAGCCAGCGTAAGGCTGCCCTAGTTTCACCCGTGAGCGCACTGACTTTTGCCCGTTCGACAGTCTGAAGCGCACGCCCAGCGCAGTCCTGAGAAGCAAGTCTACCCGTCGAGAGAAGGAATAGTAAGCAGAGAACTCTTAGGTTTCGCATTGACAACATCCTACTTTGGGGAAACACTCGCAGTACCGTTTGAGTTGCCGGCTTTTGGAATTGGCACTACGGACTTGGGAGCGGCAACCCCAGGTGCCGCGGCAGGCTTGGGAACTGTGGCGCTGGGTGCGGTGGACGGTACAGGCTTCCCTGCGGGTGAAGACACTTTTGCCGCTGGATTTGGGCCATTGGATTTACGTGAGGAGGGCTTGACGGAAATGGAGGCGGGCCGAGGCACCGGTTTAGTGAGGTCCTTAAATTGATAACCGGCCTCGATGGGATCAGTATCGCTGGGCGCTAGAGTCAGACTGGACGCGATTTCAGAAAGAGCGTCACGTTCTTGCTTCGTGATCACCTTGTCGGACGCAAAGTCTTTGAAAGTCTCACCATAAGTCTTGAGACTTGACGCCAGTTTTTCGAGGCGCGCGCACTCTTGATTTAAAACGCGCTCGCACTTAATATCCTCTAATTTGTAGACGTCGCGGCCCATCGCCAAGATCCGTGTCTTGTCCTCCGCACCCGGTGCCCCTGTGAGGGCTTTGAGACGGAGGCGGACCATGGATCTGAATTTCGCCTCATCGGGCAAATCGTCGCGGACAGAAGTAAGCTCGCGCTGCCGTGCCTCTAAAGCAAGCCGTTCAGCTTCCATCGCTTGGCGCTTTGCATTCATCTGGGCCATCAACTTCTCCGCCTCAAACTTTTGGGCTGCCCACTGTTTCTTACTGTTTTCAAGATTATGCTTTGCCATTTCAATCCGGGAACTTGCTCGCTGTATGTATTTTTCTCCAGGATCAAGTGCCGTGGCTTTTTGATAACTCTGCAGCGCTTCGACAAAGAGAGACTCCGCATCTTCCGGGTTATCGGATGCGGCATAAGAGCGAAAAGCAAGAACCTCCTGCGCAACTGCAATGTTGTAGATCCGATCGCCTTCGCCATGGCCCTTTTTCATCTTCACTGCCTGCCAATCTTTAAGGGCACCATCCCAATCCCCGCCGATTGCCTTCTGGTTCGCGGGGCGAAGTTCGTCTTCAACGGCAAGCGTCACTTTCACTGAATTGAACGTCTTCTTGTACCGGGGCTTGAACTTGTGTGCCGTCGATTCAATCATCTCCGTGAGAATCTTACGCTCATCGGGTAATGAGTTACCGCCCACCGAAGATTCGTTGTTAACACTGACTTCTTTCTTTTGTTCGTAATTGTACTCGGGAGAAAACCCATCGACGGTGACACCCATTGAGTCAACGACCTCCACTCGAGCAATCATGTGAGCGTGCGCTTCCCAATAGCCTACTGCGACCTGTCTGGCCTGGATGTCATCCTCATATTGTTGATTGCCTTTGCTATCGACCTTGGCGCTGCCGTCGCGGTTCTTCGAAGGCTTCGTGCCAACTTTGATCATGCGACTCTCTGTTTGAGAGAAGGTCTTGATCACCGGACGATCAAAGGTCACCACCGAGATCTTGAATATGGTTTCCGGCTGGGTCGCAACCATGCTGAATTCCGGAGCAAGCGACTGCTCGATAGCAAGCCGCAAATGGTTGCCCTCGGCGAAGCTCGGCGGAACCTCAACAATGGTTACCTGAACATTTTTCTTCGTTATCAGGGCGTCTGGGGGACGAGGCACTCTGAGAAGTACTTCATCGGCTTTCGTGTTTGCGAATCCGTACCGAAACTTTGCGCCGTATCCAGCGGAGGGTAAAAACAGGCTTAATACGATTGGCGCAACGATACAGCTCCTTAACATTCTCGGCATAGCGATTTGGACCTTAACTGAATCATTAAATATTTGCACTATTTGCACTCAACGTTTTTTACTTTCCGCGCTGGAAAGTATTTCCCGAAATTCCGGGCTGGGCCGAATAAAGGCTAGGTCCGAATCAGAGATAAGCGCCTTACGGTTGTCAAAACCCGACTTTACAGCCGCTCGTAATGCCTCGATTGAGGACTCCTTCTTCCGCTGAATAGAGTAGATGCAAGCAAGGTTGTACTGAGACGATGCCTTCACCTTTTCCAGTTGAATTCGGAATGCCGAAACCTGTAGCGCGGATCTTTTCACTGGATCTTGTTCGGGAACTTCCATCATGTAGGCAAAACGCTGCAAAGAAGGATCGGGCATCGGTGCAAGACAGCCAATAAGCTTAAGCTCATCCTTCAAAGCGGACTCCGACTCATCGTACTTTTTTAAGGCGGACAGAGCGGATGCGGCGTTCTGGTTCAAACCCAGGAAGTTTTTGTCTATTGCGAGCGCTTGTCGAAATTCGGCAAGCGCCGCCTCTGGTTTGTTTAGAGCGGCATAATTCATGCCCTGTTTAAGATATTGAAGAAGACGAGCAGTGTCAGCGCTCTTGGACGACGTTAGATTGCATGGACCACCGTTGGTCACCGGGAACGTCACACTCATCTTCCGAGCCCGACCGGCAAATAGGAGAGCTACTTCATCGGGTGTTACTTTGAATTTTTTGCCTATTAACCCAAAAATCACCTGCCGATCTCTGTTTTCTTCCTGAACCGTTTGGGCTTGTAACGCATCAAGCGGCACACTTGCAGTAAGTAAGCCAGTGGCGCTCTCCTTCGCGGTACCGTTTTTTTGTAGGGCCGCAACGGCCTGCGAGCGTGATCGCACCCGTTCTTTCAACTCAGCTGAGGTTTGCCCGCTGGCGAACACTGCTAGAAATAGCAGGATTACGATATATCGGGTGAATGGAAATGTCATGGGCTATTGTGGCAACTCCGGGAAATATTCGGTCAACGCAGCGTTCGCAGCTTCTGGATTGGGCGATGAGGGAAAGATGAAAAATACAGTTCCACCAAGAACCGCCACGCATGCGGCAATGAGGCCGACTTTCCTTGCGAGACCCTTCGAAGTTGCGCCCTCCTTCACTGGAATCAGATACTTTCGACAACCTGCGTTTTCGCAGTCGGGCTCTTCTCCTTCCGCAACCTCAACAACCTGCTTCCCCAGAGCCCTGTCGCATGCGGCAAAATTTGTGCAGTGGTATTTTGTGGAATTCATTGCTTATCTTTCGGCACCCAGCAGTTCTTTGACCTTTGAAAATCCTTCGCGCTGATCTATGTATAAGGGGTGATTCGATGCGAGACCTGAGATCCTTTCGTTAACGCAGTTGCGAACCCTGGTAAGCAGTTCATCACGCTTGCTGGTATGCAAAAAGTCGCCTTGAAGACGCTCTTCAACTTGGGCCTTGATTAATTCTACGGTTCTGGGATTCGGATTCTGAATCATGTGTTCCATGCTGGTGCCAATTTCCTCATCCTTGTCATAGCCGTCGCGGCTAGTAGTGAGCCAAAATTTCTGGACACCCGTGGCTGTATCAGGTTTAGACGCAACCAGGCTCAGAGATTCGGCCAGCAGCACCCATGGCCGGAAGTCCGCAGGCTTGTAACTCTCCGGGTACAAACTGAAGATGATCTGACCGTCCGCCAACGGTGCTCCGAGAGCGCCTTCGAGATGGAGTTCCGTAAAGGCCTGGCCGCTCTTGGAATCCCGCAGTCGGGCATCGTATTTCTCGCGGAGGAACTTCACGACTGCCACCATCCGAGCACTGAATCCACTAGTGATGTTGATTAGCGTAACTTCCTGGGCGCGGTCCGGATTAGTGACCACCTGGGTGGAAGCCTTTGAAGCATCGACGAATGCCTTCCCTACTTGGTCGCGGAACTCCGGAGCCTCGGGAAACTCCGGTGCAACGATTGTCAACATCGACAGGCAGACCGCATTTTCCGGATTGTTGGCCGCTGGGATGCCATCCTGCACCACTCCGACTTGCTGTTCATCCAGTTTGAGATAGTTGCTTGACATCGATATTGCATCCCGAGCGTACAGCCTGAGACGTTGGGCGTCACCTTCGAAGTCTTTTCGCATCAGTTCCATGAGAGAGACGTTCAGAACCCGGCCACGATCCGGGTAGCGCGCAACATGTTCTTCGTGGGCTTCGATAACGCTCTGTTCGCAGTTCGATTCAATCACATCGACGAATTTGCCTTTTGTGACCCGGTTGTTGAAAGCGGCAAAAGTCTGATTGTCGCCAAGCAGCTTCGTTAGCTCCGTCCGAATTTTTCCAGCTTGCCGCCGCTGCTCAGCGATATCAGTAATGAGAACCTGTCCGAAATCGCGAACCGCCTGGGGTTCGTAGAAGCGAACTACTTGGCGCGAAAAGTCGCGCTTCACATCAGTGTCTTTGCCATCTATCGCGCTTTGGCAGCGAGAGTCGATGGCTGCTCTGAAATCCTTGGTTGCATCGGCGATCATGGCGGAACATTTACTTACTTCCGAAGCGAGCCGGCTGATCTCCTCTTTCACGGTGGGAAGCAACTGCTTGGTAAAACGGAGCCCCTCAGCGCGCGTGCGGATCGTGTAGCGGGTTATGAAGCACTCCGCCTGGGCACTGAGGATGTTTTTGTGTTTCCCTAAGATCAAACGCGACAGGACACCGAGCTTTGTCCACTCCTCACGGTTCTTTGTTATTGCCGATTCATTAAGTTTGACCGATTCGGATTCTTCTCCAACCTTTGCAATCCTGTCGTCGAGACCTTTGATCCGTTCCTCTAGGAACTCGAGTAAGGCGGCCAGTAGGCGGGAAATATCCATCATGGATTTCGAGCCGTTCTTCCATTCCTCGAAGAGCGCGCGTTCGATGCGAGATCGAATTTCGCGGGATTGCGCGCCAATGTCGCGCCGTTTCATTTCATAAAAACTTTGGACGCCCTGGCCCCTGTAAGTTTCCGTATAGACCTCATCGCAACGTTTTGTAAGCTCAGGCAACATTTTCATGGCATCGGTATTGTCCGAACCAATCACAAGGTTCACGTACTGGGGTATGACGTTCTTCCAGAACTCGGCGATAGGACGCCAACTTTTATTGTTGACCTCGTCGTCTAGTATTCCCTCCGACAAGCTGAGGCGCTCGGCGGTCAAATACCAGCTTTCCAAAGTGGACTTGGCCTTCACGAACTCATGAAAAGGTTGATTGACGGCTTCATCGACGTACCCGCGACCGTCGATCCACTTGTTGAAACGAAGTTGAAGGGATGCCTGGTTAGCGAATTCATAAGTCAGGTATTCGCGCACTTCTATCTCCGGATAGGCAATCTGCTTCACACCGAAGGACAGAAACGTTCGCGCGCGACGCGGTTGGCCAGAGGGCGAAAATTCCGGAAGACGCGCTTGCGAACCAACCTCAAAGGTTTCCTGCCTTAGCAGAGTATTTGTGACATCCCACCGGATTTTTTGAATCTCAATGATCT
>JBBREX010000185.1:0-5340 GCA_038225245.1 Fimbriimonadales bacterium
CATGCTTCGCTCATGCCACCATTTGCCGAGCCGATCACTAAAACATGCCAAAATAGTATAGATTCATCGCTTGTGTGCTTTTTATGAAGGTGAGGCTGCCCGGCACAGCGTAGAACAAAAAGAAACCAAATGTTAACGATAAACGAATTACACGCCAGGGTGGAAGAAAAAGAGATTCTTAAGGGCATCGACCTGCAGGTAGGGAAGGGCGAAGTTCATGCGATCATGGGGCCAAACGGCTCGGGGAAAAGCACCTTGGCTCAAGTGCTGGCCGGCCGTGCCGGATATGAGGTGACGGAGGGGAGCGCTCAATTCGAAGGGCAAGACCTATTGGACCTCGATCCCGAAGAGCGAGCCGCCCTGGGAGTTTTCATGGCATTCCAATATCCGGTGGAAATACCTGGCGTATCGAACACTTATTTCCTGCGAGCGGCGGTCAATGCAATCCGCAAAGGCCGAGGCGAAGGTCCGCTCGACGCCATGCAGTTCATGACCTTCATACGAGAAAAGATCAAGCTTCTCGATCTAGACAGCTCGTTGCTGCAGCGATCCGTAAATGAAGGGTTTTCCGGTGGGGAGAAAAAACGCAACGAGATCTTTCAGATGGCGGTGCTGGAGCCAAAGCTGTGCATTATGGATGAGACCGATTCGGGACTCGACATCGATGCGCTCAAGACGGTAGCGAACGGAGTCAATGCGTTGCGCTCCCCCGAGCGGGCATTCTTGATCGTGACTCACTATCAGCGTCTTCTCAATTACATCGTTCCAGATTATGTGCACGTGCTCATGGATGGGCGAATCGTGAGGAGCGGGGGCAGAGAATTAGCGCTTGAAATGGAAGCTAAGGGCTATGGTTGGATCGAGCAGGAGCTGGCATCTGTTCGCTAGTCTTCTTATCTACCTATGATTACTGAATTGCAAAACAAACCGCTGGCCACGTTCGAAGCTCTCGAGGCGGTTGCTCCGCGCATGCTCGAAGTTGGTCCCTTCCGTACGCTGCGCCAACAAGCTTTGCGTCGATATCGAGAGCTGGGCATGCCCACCACGCGTCAGGAAGAATGGAAATATCTGAACCTCCGGCCACTGGGTGAATCGCATTTCATCCCCGCTCCGAAGCTAGCGCTTACGGCGGCGGAGGTGGAAGCTCACCTGACTCCAGGGCTTGACGGGCCTAAGCTTGTCTTCGTCAACGGCCGTTATTGCGAGGAACATTCGTCGCCGCCGAGCGGGCTCGGGATTACCGCCGGCAGCTTGGCGAGAGCGATGGAGGTGAGCCCGGAACTCGTCGAGACTTACCTGGGGAAGCAGACTCCGCCCGGCGACCATCCCTTTGCCGCCCTAAATACCGCCTTGTTCGAAGATGGGCTCTTTTTGCACTTTGCCCCGGACGCCCGGCTTCCCGATCCGATCCAAGTTTTGTTTCTCACCGGACATAAGCAAGACCTGCCTGGCGTCGGATCATTTCCCCGCAACTTATTGATTCTAGAGGACGGCGCAGAGGCCCATTTAGTTGAGACCTATGCCTCTGTCGGCCATAGCCAGGACCTGTGCTGCTCGGTAAGCGAAGCGGCATTGGGTCGAGGAGCGAAATTGGAACACGTTCGCGTCCTTAAGGAAAACACACACGCCTTCCACGTCAGTATAGGTAACATTATACAGGGAGAAGCGAGCGCGCTCAATGCCTATAGCGTTTGCTATGGGGGCCAGTTAACACGCAATGATCTTAACGTTGTCCTCGATGGTACGAATATCCATTCGCGACTCGACGGCGTAGTGGCATTGAGCGGCGATCAGATAGCCGATAATCACACTCGTCTCGATCATGCACTTCCCCACTGTGATAGCTTTGAAGTGTACAAGCATATCGTCGACGATCAAGCCACTGCCATCTTCAACGGAAAAATTTACGTGCATCAGGACGCTCAAAAGACCGACGCCAAGCAAACCAATCAGGCTCTATTGCTTTCACCCAACGCGACAATGAATTCCAAGCCCCAGCTTGAGATCTTCGCCGATGACGTCAAATGCACGCATGGAGCCACCATCGGCCAGTTGCGTGAGGAGGCCATGTTCTACTTGCGTTCACGTAGCATACCGGAATCCGAAGCACGAGCTTTGCTTGTTTATGCGTTCGCCGCCGAGGTCTTAGAAAGAATCAGCAACGCAGCGGTTCGCAAGAATCTAGAGCGTCTGCTTTATGAAAAGCTGAGTAAAGGACGGGTCTGAGGTCATGAGCACCTTTTTGAAGCCCAAATTGAGTAACCCCGAGCATCCTCGATGTGAGTTTCCCGCTCTCGATCAGCAAGTCCACGGCAAGCCGCTGGTCTATCTCGATAACGCAGCCACTACCCAGAAACCGCGATCTGTGCTGGGGGCGATGCAAAGCTATTACGAACATGACAACGCCAACGTGCATCGCGGCGTGCACGCCCTCAGCCAGCGAGCGACCGAAGCATTCGATGAGTCCAGGCGCGTTCTTCAACGCTTCGTTAACGCCGCCTCCGAAAAGGAAATCATTTTCACCAAGGGATGCACGGAAGCCATCAATCTAGTGGCCCACTCCTGGGGACGAACCGAGCTGAAGCCGGGCGATCGAATTCTGCTCAGCCACATGGAGCATCACGCGAACATCGTGCCCTGGCAAATCGCCGCCGAGATGACGGGCGCCGAAATCCATCCTATTCCCATCACGGACGAAGGCGAAATCGACTTAGGCGCCTTTGAAAGACTACTCGATGAGCGAGTCAAGCTCGTCGGGGTCAAGCACGTCTGCAACGCCCTGGGCACCATCAACCCGGTCGCTAAGATGATCGAGATGGCTCACCAGGTTGGGGCAAAGGCGCTGGTCGATGGTGCTCAAGCTACCGCCCATATTCCCGTCGATGTGCGAGACCTCGATGTGGATTTTTACACCATCAGTGGACATAAGTTATACGGACCTACTGGAGTAGGGGCGCTTTACGCAAAGGAGGATCTGCTGGAGCGGATGCCTCCCTACCAGTCAGGGGGCGACATGATCCGCACGGTCACCTTCGAAAAAACAACTTACAACGATCTGCCGAACAAATTCGAGGCGGGAACGCCGAATATGGCGGGCGCGATCGGTCTAGCGGCTGCCGCAGATTTCCTACGAGGGCAGGGCTGGGATGAAATTGAAAACAACGAGCAGCGAGTCTTGAGCTACGCGACCGACGAGATTGGGTCGGTTCCCGGAGTTCGAATCATTGGAACGGCCAAGCACAAGGCGGCTATCGTAAGCTTCGTGATGGAAGGCGTTCATCCCCACGATATCGGCACCATCGTCGATGGTGAAGGAGTCGCCATTCGCACCGGCCACCATTGCTGCATGCCACTCATGCAGCGGCTGGGAATTCCCGCCACCGCCCGAGCATCTTTTGCCATTTATAACTCGAAATCGGACGTCGATTCGTTGGTAAGCGCTCTACAAAAGGTTCGGGAGATTTTGACGTGAGTCTGGCCAGCCTCTATCAGGAGACGATCGTCGACCATGCTCGCCATCCTCGGAATTTTCGGAAAACCGACCCTGAAACCCACCGCGCCGATGGCTACAACCCGCTATGCGGCGATTGCATCTCGGTGAGCTTACGCGTCGCCGATGGCCGAATCCTCGATTCCGCTTTTCAAGGCGCCGGCTGTGCGATTTCAACCGCTTCGGCATCGCTCATGACCGAGGAGGTCGTGGGAAAGACAATTGTCGAGGCGGAAGAGCTTTTTCGCCAATTTCGGGAGGCGATGACCAGCGACGAATATCTCGAAGACATGGGGCGGCTGGAAGCTTTGCGAGCGGTCAAGGAGTACCCCATGAGAGTGAAGTGCGCGACCCTCGCCTGGCACGCCTTGCATGCCGCCCTCCAAGGCTCGGCTAAAAGCGCCACCACTGAGTGATATGCCGAAGAGGATGGACCTGCATATGAGCGATAGCGGACTGAATACCATTCAAAAGAGCCTCCTCGAGCACGAAGTAATCGAGAGCTTGCGGACGGTCTATGATCCGGAAATTCCGGTCAATATTTACGACTTGGGTCTGATTTATGGAATCGATATCGATGAGAAATCGAATGTCCACTTGCGCATGACGCTCACTAGTCCCGCTTGCCCGGTAGCAGGCACCCTGCCTGGCGAGGTGGAGGATCGGGTTCGGGAAACGCCCGGCGTAGAGAGCGCGGTCGTCGAATTGGTTTGGGACCCGCCTTTCAGCATCGAGATGATCCCCGAGCACGTTCGTCTGGATTTAGGATTGTTATGAAATTTAGCGCCCAAGAAGAATATGGCCCGCGCTGTCTGATGACCATCGCCCAGCATGGCAGTCTAACCATTCCCGAGATCAGCAGGCTCGAAGGCCTTTCCCAGCCCCACACCGCCAAGCTTCTCGCCATCTTGCGAAAGAGTGAATACATCAAGAGCACCCGAGGCCAGGCCGGAGGCTATGCCCTTGCCCGCCTGGCCGAAACGATCGTCATTGGCGACGTCCTTGCCCTCCTTGGAGGGAGGTTGCTGGAGGAAGGATTCTGCGAGCGTCACGCGGGAACCTCTAAAGAATGCGCACATGCGACTTCATGCAGCTTGGCCCCGCTCTGGACGCGGGTTCAGTCGGCGGTTGACGCGGTACTCGATCGAATGACGTTGGCCGATTTGCTCGATGCGAAGCCTATGTCCGGTGAAAACGTGCGGTTGTTCATTCAGCCACGACGCGCGCGATCGCCCCTGACTTTGGAGGCAAAAGTATGAGCGAGCCAATCCAGTTTCCGGTTGAGATTTCCGAAGAAACGGCAGCTCAAATGCGTCGGATTATGGAGCGCAAGGGCCAAGGCTCTTTCATCCGGATCGGGGTAAAAGGTGGCGGCTGCTCGGGGCTTGAATATGTGCTCAAGCTCGACGACCAGCGTAGGCCAGACGACCTTGAGCTGGCTTTGGAGCATCTGACCGTCGTGTGCGACGCCAAATCGGCGGTATTTCTGCAAGGTTCGAAGCTGGTATATACGGGCAATCTGATCGGCGGCGGCTTTAGCTTTGAGAATCCCAACGCATCTCGGAACTGCGGCTGCGGCACGAGCTTCACGCTGAAGAAAGTGTAACTAAATCATGGTTGGATCGACCCGCGGAATGAAGGTGCGGCGATATGTGATATGGGGGCTGGTGGGTGGAATCGCCGTAGCCGTCCCGGGCCTGATGTTGCTACGCATAGCGAGAGAGGAAGTTGCGTTCCAGCGACAGCTCCAGCTCGCCCGCTCGGAGGGAATACCGACCACCGCAGCCGAGTTCAAGGCCACGGTTCCAACGGCTCGGCCGGAAGAGAACGCGGCGCCTTACTACCGAAAG
>JBBREX010000186.1:0-5273 GCA_038225245.1 Fimbriimonadales bacterium
CGGTTGGCGGTTGGCGGTTGGCGGTTCGAGAAAATGTACAGCCTATTCGTCTTTGCGATCCTCCTGATGCGTTTGAACAGGTGGAGCTGAGCCAGGCTTTGGCCGACCTTGACGATCCAAATAAACAAGGAAAGTATCGAGGAAAATTAGTAATAGTCGGAAACGTAGGGCTTTCTGGTGACAAGTGCTCTATCATAGGGTTAGCCGATCGTCTCCCGGGAGTTATCGTGGTCGCAAGCGTGCTCAACTCGCTGGTCGATGGCGACTCCCACTCTTTGTTTCTAAATCCTACTAGCGCGTCGTGGTGGTGGGCTTTTGCTTTGGGAATGCTCACCGCATCAGGACTCTCCACCTCCCGACCTAAGTCCATTGTTGCAGCCATCGTCTTCGCAATAAGCGCCGCTCTTGTGGCTCCTCTCCTTATGCGCTTCATGGGAATCTGGCTGGAATTAGTTTTCCCGGTCTTGACCATTTGCTGCTCGTTTGCATGCTTTTCTCTATTTCAGGTGATCGGCCAGAAGAGTGAAATTGAAAGGCGCATGCCATGGTGGGAAGCCTCCGGCAGAACCGGACCGGTAACCGAAACGGCGACTATCCTCTTTGCCGATATGAGAGGGTTCACACCTATCACCAATACGCTTGGCTCGCAAAAAGCCTCCGAAATGCTCACCTCATTGCTCGATCGATTGGGCTCGATCGTGGCCGCTCATCATGGACGTGTGGAACGAACGTTAGGCGATGGTCTGATGGCCGTGTTCCGGGCTGAATCCCAGGTCATCGACAGCGTAAATGCGGCCAAGGAGATGCTTGGTTGCGCAAGCGAGTTTGCTTACTCTCTGCCGTACGGCGAAACATCGCGTATCAAGCTCACAATCGGAATCGAAAAAGGAGAGATCACCGGATCGATCGTCCGTGACGAGTGGTCGAGTCTAGGGCCATCGGTGAACTTGGCGGCTCGGCTTCAAGGAGCATGCGCCGGACATGGGACGGCCGTCCTGCTCGGGCCGAACATTTGCGCAGAGCTGTCCGAGTCCGACCTTGAACCCTTACCTCCACTCGAGCTTAAGGGCTTTTCGGAAAAGACCCAAGCATGTACGGTAAAGTTCACAGAGTCGGAGGGAAGATAAGATGAGCCAGTTTCTGATTTATGGTTGCTTGGCGCTGAACACACTGGGGTCGTCGTTGGTGACTTTGTCTGGGTCAGAAAATCAAGCCTTGAGCCCCCACTATGTGAGGTACTCCACAAATGCCACGGTAGGAGGCGCTCCCGCCACCGCAAATCAACAGATCAAGCAAGGCGAACACGTTATTACGGCGTCAAATGGCGCGTCCGTTCTCTATGAGTCGGGCCAACACCCCCTATTCTTGCATGCGGCGAGCCACGCTTCCGTCGACACTCTAAACTGCATTACCTTGGAGAGCGGCAGCATGGAAGCGCATGAACCCTCAAGTTCGACTGTTCGGGGAGTGGATTACAGACGGTTCATTATTGGCACAAGGTCAGTTAGCACGGCTTCTATTGGCTCGGTTCTTATTAATTTGCACATGGTCGCAGGCAAGCAACAATCTGTAGTTTGCGCCCTTTCGGGCCGTGCCACATGTATGTTCAACACTGCCACTTATTACCCCGACGCGAGTTTGGCCGCCGGCTGGAAAGTGACGCTAACTGAAGGAGATCCGCCGAAGATCGAACCGATGGCGGCAAGCGACTATGCAAGCCCCTAATGCAAGGAATGGATGGATAGAATGAAGACAACGATAACGGGATTTTGGCTTTTGCTGGTGTTGTCGAGCTGCGTTGCCGACTCATTTCTAGAGAGTGGCGATTCGAAGCATCTCTTGGGGCCAAATAAGAACGTCTTGATTACCGTCGGAACTTCCCACCCAACCGTAAATGCCGGGGAGCCTTTATATAAGAAAGGATCGGTGGCCACAGCGATTGACGGTAAGGCGGTCGTTTATGTCAAGGGGACGATCCCTTCGAGCTTGGCCGCATCTTCCGCATTCTCAATCGATGAATTCGATGACATCACCGTCACACAGGGTGAAATTACGCTCTTTTCGGGTACGGACGTCACCATCAATTCCGCGATCCGGAGTCGAGGGAAGGACCTTCGCCGATTCATCATTGGCACCAGATCCATAAGTACAGCCTCTATTGGCTCCATAAGAATTCGGTTCGATCAATCGGCCATACCACCGACCTCGTATATCTATGCACTATCCGGTTCGGTCCGCTGCGCATTCGAGGCCCCCTACAATTTTCCGGACGCATTGCTCTCCCAAGGCTACAAATTAACGATGCCGGATAATGGGCAGCCTACGATTTCAGCCATGACCATTGCCGATTATTGACCAATTGATCATTGATCCAGGTCCTGATCGATGATCAGGAACACGTCGCCTTGGCGTCATGAATGGCCGTTGCTGGCCGCTGTGTTCCTGGACCTTCTTGGGTTCGGAATGCTGATTCCCGACATCCAGTTTAGAGCTGAAGCGATGGGCGCCCCGGGATGGGTCATCGGCTCTATCCTCGGGAGCATGTTCGTCGTTCAGCTGATCGCTTCTCCGAGGTGGGGCTCCTTAAGCGATCGCGTCGGACGCAAGCCGGTCTTGCTCACCTGTACTTTGATTTCGGCGGCAGGGATGGCGGTTTATGGGTTCGCAAACACGATCGCTTGGATGTTTGCGAGCAGGATTCTCGGCGGCCTCGGAGCCGCCAACGTAGCGGTGGGCCAGGCATTCATTGCCGATCGCGCACCGGAAGCCCTTCGGGCTGGCGCGATGGGGAGAGTTGGCGCAGCTATCTCGACCGGCCTGATCAGCGGCCCGGCCATAACCGCCCTTCTACAAGCGACCCATCACATACGATGGGTAGGGTTTATCGCGGCCGGATGTTCGCTACTAGGGGCGCTCCTGATTGCACTAGGGTTGCCCGATGGCGGTGGGCGGGTGGCGGATGGCGAAAACCCAATGCCACGTACGAAGCGGAGACCCATTCTTGATCTATCTCTTTTGTCCGAGTTTCCAAGCCTGACTCCTCTGGTGATTGCGGCAGTTGTGTCTTGGTTTTCCTTAGCCACCCTGGAAGGTACTTTCGGCCGCCTTATCGAAAAACTGCTCGGCTATGGCCGAACGGAATTCGGCATTATCTTCAGTTATGAATCGTTATTGGGCATCCTCGTGCAGGGTCTTCTTCTCGCCTGGCTGGTTCGACGATTTAGACAAAAGAGCCTTTTGGAAGGGGGCTACTTACTCCAAGGAGTTGGCCTCATGCTTAATCCGCTCGCCGGTCTGCTTCAAGCATGGGTACCGGGCTTTGCCGTTCTCATGATCGCCAGCACTTTATATGCGGTCGGTTCAAGCATCGCCAATCCCACTATCAATAGTCTCTGCAGCCGATTGACACCGGAAAGTCGACAAGGGGAGCTTTTTGGCCTTCTCCAGGGCTCTCGATCTATCGGCTTTGTGGCAGGACCCGTCATAGGAGGAAGATTATTCGATTGGCAGCCCGCCGCTCCTTATGTGCTCGCCGGGGTCGCCTGCATGGCGGCGGCACTGGTCGTGCAGTCCTCCCATGTCGATCAAGCCGGACATGGGGTTGGCGGTTAACGGTTGGCGGTTGGCGGTTGAGGTAAGTGAGCCAGCATCTGGGAAATGGTCACGAACCGATACTCCCGGTTTTTCAACGTTTCGATGATATTAGGGAGGGCATCGGCGGTGTTTGTTCCGCAATGAAGGAGAATAATGCTGCCATTTTCGACTTGGTCGAGGACGCGTTGGGAAACTTGCTCAGGGGTTGAAGGTTCGGCGTCCTTCGCTCCAACACTCCACGCCACCGTCGTGTACCCGAGCTCAGCTATAACCGAAAGTACTTTCGGATTGTAACGAACTCCAGGCGGACGCAATAAAAACAGATGCTTTGTCGTCGCTTTCGCGAAATTGTCATCGCATAGGACGATCTCCTGGCGTACCTTGTCGAGCGGTAAGGTATCGAGCCTTAAATGGTTTTGAGTGTGGTTACCAACTTCGTGCCCTTCGGCAATCACCCTTCTAACCAATTCCGGATATTGCTGCATGCATTTGCCGACGAGAAAGAAAGTCGCCCGAATACCGTGTTTGTGCAAGATATCGAGAACACGTGGAGCAAATTGAGGCTTTGGCCCGTCGTCTAGCGTTAGGGCAATTTCCTTGAGAGACCGATTTCCGTGCTTGAGCACGCGGGTGGCGGGAGCATAAAGGTCTTCCGTCTTCATGCGAGCGGCCCAATATGAGGCGCTTACCGCGTTTCTCATTCCCCCCGCCAGATTACGAACGTAGAGTCCGATTCCGACACTCGCGAGCAGTACTGCGACGGCGATCACCGGCCACTTGGCTTTTAGAGAGTGTGCGAGCTTGCTCGTGTTCTCGGGCGGCCTTAGCGCTTCGATTGCTGCTGGGCGCCGTATCGCCTCATAAACTTCTCGACCCGGCCAGCGCTGTCAACGATCTTTTTCTGTCCTGTATAGAACGGATGCGTAAAGGCGCTGATTTCGACATTGACGACGAAGTGCTCGACGCCGTCGATAACCCGCGTTTCATTTGTCTTCGTGGTCGAAACGCCGGTCCATTCGTGATCGCCGTCGACGAAGAGCACGGGATAATTGTTCGGGTGGGTGGATTCTTTCATGCCTTTTCCTAGGACCCATTATGACAGATGGCGGGGCTCCGAGCGAGATTAAGGAGGGTTTGTGTTTCATAAGGTTCAAATCTTCAGTATCCGTGCCGAGAATCAAAAGGACTTCAGATTGGGCAAACAACCATGACCGGAACATCCGATTACCACCGATTAACCATATTATTCACTCGTGCCGCTACCTTGCCGCAACTGCCGGCGACGGTTCTGCGTTTGATCCAGCTTATCGACTCGGGCGAAGCCTCCGCGATCGATATCGAAAAGCTAACGACGAGCGATCCCGGCCTTTGCACGAAGCTCTTGCGAGTGGCCTCCTATGCGGCGTACGGAGAAGGCGGGCAAGTAACCACCGTGCGAGCGGCCGTACTTCGCATTGGCCAAAGAGCAGTTCGATCTCTTGCCGTCTCATTGGCGGTGCAAGCGATCATGACCAACGCGGATGATCGGACGTTCTTCAATCCTTATCGCTTTGCAAGGCACGCCCTGTTTAGCGCCTTCTTAGCTCGTTATCTTTTCGCGCGAAGAATGCAGCGAGGCAAATTTGTTACCGAATGGAGCGCGGACGAGCTTTTTGCCGCCGTCGTACTGCACGATCTCG
>JBBREX010000187.1:0-5204 GCA_038225245.1 Fimbriimonadales bacterium
AAATCATTTTAGATAGAGGGTACTCCCAGTCGACCACGAACCAACCGGACAAAATTCTCAATAATCTGCATTCCGCTTTCCGTCAACACCGACTCCGGATGAAACTGGACCCCCTCGATCGGACGCTCCGTGTGGCGCAAACCCATCACTTCGCCGTCGTCCTCGGAGTTTGCGGTGACAATAAATCCCCTAGGCACGGTATCCCTTGAGACGATGAGCGAGTGATATCGCACCGCGCGAAATGGATTGGGAACCCCATGAAACAATCCTAACCCGTCGTGGCGGATCATCGAGGTTTTGCCATGCATGATCGTGCGCGCTTGCTCGACTTTGCCACCGGCTACTTCGCCGATCACTTGATGCCCGAGGCAAACCCCAAACACCGGCGTGTCTTTGAGTGCATCGCCTTGCGTCGCTTCCGTCATCAGGTCCAGACATACGCCGGACTGGCCAGGTGTGCAGGGTCCCGGAGAAAGCATGATCCCATCCGGCTGGAGGGCTAGAATTTCATCGACCGATACTTTGTCGTTGCGCTTGACCACGACCTCCGCGCCGCACTGCCCGACGTATTGCACTAAGTTGTAGGTGAAGCTATCGTAATTGTCGATGACCAGAATCACAGACTCATTGTAGCGTGCGATCCCAGCCAAGCCAGCGGAGGCAATACGTGGGTTGAAGACGAGGTTTTTTGCTACTTTCATAAAACTCTCGTGTTTGGCCCCACAAGTCCGTTACAATGGGATTCGAAGACCGCATCACGTTGACCTTAGTTTTGCAGTCGGCAATCTAGGACTATCATGAGATCGTTGGTTAGGAGACATGGATGAAAAAGCTATTAATTTTGTCGCTCGCAGCGGCGTCCGTCATCGCGGACGCGCAGGACATCCTGTACGACCACAGCACGGCGGATACCTCGGCCAACTTCGTGAACCAGAAGTTCGGAGATTTCCCGACGTTCTCGACCGGGATCGTCGATGACGTTGCGTTCGGAACTACCGTCACGATTCGGGATGTGACGATTTGGACGGATCGAAACAGCACCGCGTGGCTTACCGGGGTCAACTCGGCCGTCGTCAACGTCTTCACTAAGACGGGGACAGGCCCTCCGAACGCAGCTGATGATCCCACTAATGGCACGGTTGTTGCCGTAACGGTTACCGCCGTCACCAACAACGGTCTCGATAGCTACAGAATAACGGCGAGCGGTCTAGCCATTTCAAAAGCCGCGGGCCAGTACTATATTGGCCTTACGCCGATCGGAGATTTCGGCCAGGTAGGCCAATGCTTCACTCGCGGCGCCGATGGCGTTGCTCGCGACAATAAGGCGTACTTCCGGAATCCCGGCGGTGGCTTCAGCTTCGGCACGTCCTGGCAGACCGTCGATAGCACCGGCAACTCTTACAACGACATGGCCCTTTTGGTCAGTGGATTTGTACCCGAGCCGGCGACCATCGCTGCCCTCGCGGTTGGCGTCCTCGCACTCGCAACTCGTCGGCGCAGGAAATAACCTTGCCGACTGTGGATAGCGGTCACTTAGGTGAAGCTTTCGTAATTGTCGATGACCAGAATCACAGACTCATTGTAGCGTGCCAATCTTAGCTGCGGGTCGATGAACTCGGGCTAGAGTCACAATGAGCCCTGTCACATTTGCTTTCAACTTTGGCGATATGCCTCTCCTTTGCACTTATTGCAATACAATGATCTAATGGACCGCACGATACGCTCATCGATAAGGAGACATGGATGAAAAAGCTAGTGATCTTGTCGCTCGGGGCGGCGGCAGTCGGAATCAATGCGCAAACCGCTCTTTACGACCATAGCACGGCAGATACTTCGGCCAACTTCGTGAACCAGAAGTTCGGAGATTTCCCGACGTTCTCGACCGGGATCGTCGATGACGTTTTTTTCGGTAGCTCCGTCACGATTCAGGAGGTGACGATTTGGACTGACCGAAACAGCACCGCTTGGCTTACTGGGGTCAACCAAGGCATCGTCAACGTCTTCAACAAGACGGGAACAGGCCCCCCAAACGCAGCTAACGATCCCACCACTGGCGTAGCTAGTGCCGTTACGGTCACCGCCGTAACAAATAACGGCCTCGATAGTTATAAGGTTACAGCCAGGGGTTTGAACATCGTCAAGTCATTCGGCACATACTACATCGGCCTTACCCCGATCGGAGATTTCGGCACGGTTGGCCAGTGCTTCACGCGCGGCGCCGATGGCGCTGCTCGCGACAATAAGGCGTACTTCCGGAATCCCGGCGGTGGCTTTAGCTTCGGCACCTCCTGGCAGACGGTCGACAGCACCGGCAACCCTTACAACGACATGGCCCTTTTGGTTCGAGGCGACATCCTTCCCGAGCCCGCCACGATGGCCGGCCTCGGTCTGGGCATCCTCGTCCTCGCCGTTCGTCGCCGACAGAGATGACCGCCGATTCCCCCTGAGCTGAGTTATCCGCGTCTCTGCCGAGCGGTACTCTGCAGCGGATGGATAGCGGGCACATCGGAGTGGATGAAAGCGGTAAGGGAGATTTTTTCGGACCCTTGGTGATCGCCGCGTGCTACGTGGGGCCGGAGCACCTCGCCGAGCTGGATGGCGTCAAGGATTCGAAAAAACTCACCGACCCGATTGCCCTTCAACTATCGGGAGTGATCAAGCGCAGCTGCCCTCACGCTATCGTGGCCATCGGCCCGGAAAAGTATAACGAGCTGTATCTCAAATTTCAGAATCTCAATAAGCTCTTGGCCTGGGGGCACGCTCGGGCCATCGAGAACGTCCTCGAACAGCACCACTCGGACAAGGTGATTTCAGATCAGTTTGCCGATCCCGTGGGTCTCAAGCGTCAACTATTCGCAAAAGGCCGCACCATAGAACTGGAGTCGCGCGTTCGAGCGGAAGAAGATATCGCAGTTGCCGCCGCGTCGATTCTTGCGAGGGCAGAGTTCTTGAGACGGCTGGAACGGCTCGGCCATGAATTCGGGGTGGTTTTACCTAAAGGAGCAAGCCCCTTGGTGATCGAGGCCGGCAAGCGGTTCGTGCACAAATTGGGGCGCGACAAATTGCCGCTCGTCGCGAAAATGCACTTTAAGACCTTGGCCTCGGTGCTCGCCGATTGATGCCCTCAATGGCGAATTCTCGAAATTGCCGCAAGGCGTCATCCGAAGGAAATCGCGTGAGGAGATCATCCAGGGCTCGAAATTCAAGGGGGCGGACCGGAAATGGAGGCTCTATTCCGAGCGCACTCGCCAGACGAAGCTGATCTGCTGCTTCAATGTCCAAACCCGAGGTTAAGTAGTTCCAAGCGTGTAGGTAATGCAGGAGAGGACATGGATAGAGAAGCAGACCTTGGCCAAGCCATCGGGCAGCGTCGTTCCTCACGCCGATCGATAAAAGCAGGCAAGCGCATTCCACCAAGCAGTCGGGAAAGGCCTTCAGTTCGGCGAGCAAAGGATTCTCCAGCGAGATTTCGATATCCGGTTGGCTGAGAAAACCCTCCATGCGCAGGGCAGGTTCGAGCGGGGCGAGATAGTGGGCATTGAGAATCTCGGGGCTTTCGTCGGCATTCTCCCCAAGCGATCGTTGGCAAACTCCCTTGAGCCACCATGCGAGCGGATCGTAGGCATCGAACACCAGCGCTTCATCCAGAAAGTGGATCGCTTTGGTGAAGTCGCTCTCTCGACAAGCCTGCATCGCCAGCAGGCAAAAACTCGGGTGCTTGAGGCTTTGGCCGCGAGAAGCGCTCAGCAATAAGGGTTCGCACTTATTTCCAGACTCGAAAGCGATAAGCCCCTGAATGTACCGATCTGCCCGGCTCGTCCCCCCCTCCGACACTACGCCGGATAAAGCGTCGTGAAGCAAGCGATTTCCTTCGTCATAGTTCGCATCCGCTAAGGTCTTCACATGCTTACGCGAGGTTCTGCTGGTCCAACGGAACAATTCGGCCTTATTCGCGCTCTGGAGGATGATCGTCTCTGGAAGTGCGTCGAGACCCGCAAGCGAGAGATCAAGATGTTCGCCCGGAGTCAAACCAACGGAAGCTTCCATGGTCTTACCTGCGACCGAAAGCACCACCTTATGATCGGGTAGCGATCGCGAGGATCTAAGCCGAACGAAACCCTCGCCCATTGCCAAGACCGCGCCCCCTCCCCAGACCAAGGGAGCTTTCATGTCAGAAAACGGAAGGAGCTTCACGGACCAAGAAGCAGTAGCGCGGGGAGCAAGAAGAGGATCGCACGAATGAGTTGCGGTAAAAGCGCTCTCAGAAACTTCGGCCCCTTCGAATGCGTTAGGAAAGTTATCGACGATCCAGCCACAAGTGCGCGATTCGTTCCAAAGCGCCAAATCAGAATCCTCGAGCGCCATGAAATTGGCCAAGCCTCGATCCCAAATGATCAGGCCATTTGACGCCCTCGCCACACGAAATCCGCGATTGAATACCTTGCAGGCGATCTCGAGTTCAGCCCGATCCGGCGGCATGCTTATCGCAACGTGCCAACTCACGTCGAGGGGCGGGACAAGCTCGAACATGAGGAGTGTTGCCGCGCCATCGTCGTCGCGGGGCTGATGGTGTTGGAACTGAACCGGACTTAGCGACTGAAGACGAGGTTTTTCCCCCACGAAAATCTCCAGGCCCTGCTTTAAGCACGCGCCATGGGGGCCTTCGTCGCTAAGAACAAGATCGTTTGGCATGGCGAGAAGGTCTGTGCCTGTTCGCTTGTCGATCAAGGAGAGAATCCGACCACCCAGAGCGGGCAGAACGGCCGCTTTGAGGAACTCGTTTTCCAATATGGAGGCTTCAAACTCCGTCGACTCGCTATGATCGTTCAAGGCTAGCCGAGCAAGCGGATAGCATGCATACGAGGAACTATTCAAACCGTCGAACGGCAAAGCTTTGACCGTTTGGCAATTCAATTCAAGAGTCTCGGTGTAGAGCTCAGAGGGCATGGAGCATGGGCCCAGATTACCTGTCTGCTAAAATAAGCGAGAATCTAAAATGATGAGTCCACAAGTACGAGTCTTAGCCTTCATTGTTAAGTGGATTGTCGTGCCCGCCGCACTTGGGGTCGTAGGTTATTATGTCATCGGCCCAAACATTGGCAAATCGCCAACGATTACCAAGCTACTGAAGGATACAAAGCTGGCAAAACCGGTAGCGGTCGCGCCCGTTCAACCTCAGGAGGTCGACACGATATCGGGCGACC
>JBBREX010000188.1:0-5153 GCA_038225245.1 Fimbriimonadales bacterium
TGGATACCGACACGGGCCGAATATCCGCCGTCGCCGTAGAAACCGTTTCCCTGTGGCACCAAAATAACAAAACCTATCAAAGCTCGAGCACTTCTTGGTGGGCGCCTAAAATCGGACTCGTGCGATTCGCTCAGGTGGTCAACGGTAATGGGACGGGGGGTCAACAGATTCTTCGCTTGAAAACGAAGTCTCTAAAAGGTTGAATATGAGTAAAAGTTTCCTTCTCCTCGTAGCCGGGATATTGATTGCTGGGTGCGCCAAAAAAGAGCTGAGCTCGGCGTCGATGGCGGGATCGGAAAAGCCGGGCGCCCCGCCCGATAGACTCGGATCGTCAAGCGTTCCTCCATCAATCACGAAGAAGGAGACGAAGCCGCCGGAGTCGCCAACCAGCCCTCCCGCCGCGCTTCAGCACGATGCGTACCACTATTACGGACTGGCAAACACCTCGCCCTTCAAGCTTAAGTTTTCGTTAGCGGGATCAGATGAGATTCGTGGAGAGCAAACGGCTAAAGTCAAAGAGATGAAAAAAGACCGATGGGTGTATGCGGTCACCAGAACCGAAGGGCTTGCTCAGTTAGGAAACGACGAAGTCGCTTTGCAATCTGACGGAATCTACACCGTGAGCACAACCCTCGGAAAGTTAGATCAAAAGGAACTCGAACTGCCTGCTAGCCTTCCTACCGGGAAAAGTTGGTGGCGGACCGAGAAACTGACAGAAACGACCGGGCAAGTGGTTCAGACCCGAGCCGTTTATAAGGTCGTCGGCGTTCAAAAAATAGAAACCTCGGCAGGGCCTTTCGAGGCTCTGCTCATAACGGCCGACGGAACGGCAAAATTCGACGATAAACCTGGCTCGATGAATAGCAAATTCTGGTTTGCACGAGATATCGGCATGGTAAAAATGGAAAGCAAAGTGAAGCTGAAGGGCGGCAAAGAAGTTCACTACTCCATCGAGGCGACAAAGTAATGATTTTTCTCTCAATTCTCCCGGTGCTCGCGCTTTGCACGCTAAATAACCGCATGGAGGCGAGCCAAGCTGCGGATTACTTTCCTCTGGAGCCAGGATCGAGATGGGTATACCTAGAGCAAAATGGCGGCCTCGGGGAAGAATATGAGGACCGTGCGGGTGTCGCCGTGACGCTTGGCACGAATCTTTGCAACCCCGTATCGACTTACTCGCATAACAAGCTCCTGGCCAGCGTTTACTACCGGGTCGAGGCAGATACCGTGTACTTGGCCGGCTTCGACCTGAAAAGACCACTTCCAAATCCCTATCCAATCCTTAAGGTTGGCCCCGGGAAAACCAGCTGGAAGTATAGTGGAGGCACCCAATTCTATAGCGGCCCCGCTACGCTAGACCTTAAGGGCGAGTCTCACGCGATCAAAGACATGGAGTGGAGCGGGAAGAAAGTTCCCGCGCTCCAGGTGCATTTGGAGGCCATTATTACCGGAATGGACGGAGTAGTCATCAAATCCAATCAGGTCGGCATTTATGCAAAAGGAATTGGGCTTGTCGAATTGCGCGATAGCGGTTCGATCGGCAAAGAGCGGAGCGTCCGCAGCAGGAAATTGATATTTTATGAGGCAGGGAAAAGTTCAAAGGGTTGAAAGCGCTGAGACCTATGGTGGTTTTTTTGGCAACGATCTGGGTTATGAGCGCTTGCAATCGCGATTTGAGCAGCAATGAAGGACCCCAAGCGCCCCCCATCACCAGCAACGCTCAATTAGGCGCGCTCAACCTTCCCTATCGGAAGGCCGCCCTCATCTTAACGGGGACTACCTTTCCCGTCGCTCTTTCTCGCAAGCTCGAGGCAAATAGCGTTACCTTTTCGCTTAGCGCCCATGACGAAGTCATCGAGGAAGAACAATTCGAGTATTCGGAGGCCGGCTTTCGCCTCGCCGGGGCAAGTGGTGAATCTTATCATCCACCGATTCCTCTTTTACAATTCCCGATGAAAGTGGGAGATTCCTGGAACTGGAAGGGAATCATCAATGTTGGCACGATTCAACGCACAGCGACGGCCAACATTGCGTGTAGCTCGGATGTTCTCAACACTGCCGGAGGTCCATTCGACGCCGTTTTAGTGTCCGTTGAGCTTATCATGCCAAGCGGAGCCGTCGAGCCGGCGAAGCGACGACTGAGATTTTGGTTCGTACGCGGCAAAGGCATCTTAAAGCGCGAGTTCGGGGCCGCATCGACCCGCGAACCGCTTACGGACCAACGATAGCATCGATGGCAGGCTATGTAGATCGCGGTCCAAGTCTTGGAGTGAGTTCCAAGAGGCACCCGCTAAGCGTTGATCCCTGGCTCGCCGCATCCGCCGCCATTTTACTTTTGGTCGGTCTGATGGCCATTTATAGCGAGGGACTTGGCCGGCAAGAGGGAGGATATTTTCATAAACAACTGATCTGGCTTCTGATCGGAATGGTGCCTTTTGGTTTATTTCTTCGCACTCCGCCAAGTTTTTGGCATCGAACGGCGACGACCCTCTACGTGCTCAATTTGGCTTGCCTGGCCCTCGTGCTGCGATCCGGGCATATGGCCGGGCACGCTCAGCGGTGGATCCAGATCGGAAGCTTTCAGTTCCAGCCCAGCGAGATGAGCAAACTTCTCACCATCCTGACCGTGAGCGCGTTTTTTGCCAACAGAATGGGTGAGATTAGAGCATTTAAGACCTTTGCCTTATCTCTTGTCCATATGCTTCCCCCCTTGATTCTTGTGTTTAAGCAACCTCACCTTGGGGCCACCCTTGTGCTGCTAGCGGCTTGGTTCGGGGTGTGCATCTGCGCGGGGGTTCCCTGGAAGTACCTGTTGGGCACCACAGTATTCACAGCCGCCGCTTTGGGAATTGCGCTAAATGCGCCGGGCATTCTGAAGCCATATCAAAGGGAACGCTTTTTCGCGATGTTCAAGGTTGACGAACAAGGAAGTGATTACCAGCAACTGCGAGCTTCCATCGCATTTGGAGTCGGCGGAATTTCCGGCACGGGGTATTTGAAAGGCGAGCAGAAGGCGGGCCATTACATACCTGAGCAGCACAATGACTTCATCTTCAGCGTGGTCGGCGAGGAAGGTGGACTGATTGGATCGACATTAACGCTCGCCGCATTCGGGTTTTTCTTCTTCAGGGCTTGGCTCGTGCTTTTTAAGACGACCGAGCCGTTTCATCGGATGATCGTAGGCGGAATTCTCTCCGTCCTTGGATTCCATACCATCGTCAACCTGGGAATGAATCTCCAAATCTTGCCGGTCGTCGGTCTCTGGCTGCCTTTCATGAGCTACGGTGGCACAGCTCTGTGGCTATGTCTCGCTTGCCTGGGCTTGCTCCTGAATATCGATCGTTTATCCACGAAGCGAATGTTTTGACCGAGAGGAAATCCCAATCGATAGATTGAATCCTCAGCATATGGCTTTACCAACTCTTAGGCCCAGTGCTGCCGACTCCGAATCATTTGGCGGAGTTTCCTATCGCATCGAGGGGGAGCTGGTGCCCTCCCTCACGGTCGAATTAAGCGCCGTACCCGTGTACTTCGAGCACCATATCCTGCTTTGGAAGGATGTTCAAGTGGAAGTCGGCGTCCGGCCGATGCAGGGCGGGCTAAAGAGACTTGTGGCTGGGCTGCCCCTCATCTTGACGGAAACCCGTGGCCAAGGTCGAATTGCCTTCAGTCGTGACGCCCCAGGGCATGTTTTTGCCATGCATCTCAAACTTGGTGAAGGTCTGGATGTGCGCGAACACCAATGGCTGGCCGCCACCGCGGCCGTCGACTATGGATTTAGCCGAGTGAAAGGAGCCGCCAACATGCTCTTCGGTGGGACTGGCTTTTTCATCGATACCTTCACGAGCGTTGGCCAAGAAGGAATCCTTTGGTTGCACGGGTATGGCAACGTCTTCGAGGTGGTGCTGCAGCCGGGCGAGCAGATCGATATCGAGCCGGGTGGCTGGATCTATAAAGATCGAAGCGTAAAAATAGAGACGGTCCTTCAGAAGTTTTCCACCGGCTTCTTTGCAAGCTCGGGCCAACTTGTGTTCAACCGCTTCACCGGGCCGGGTCGGGTGGGAATCCAATCGATGTATTACCATTTGGAGTCCGGGGAATAACCAAACGGTTTTGCCGCCTTCCAAAGGTATACTTGCGGTGCTAAGCAGGCTGATTTTGCCTGTCAGCACCCCGCACAATCTGGAGGATTTTAGACAACCATGCCAAGCGCCGGCAAAGTGATTCAAGTTTTGGGTCCCGTGGTGGACTGCCGATTCCCCACCGATCAGTTGCCTGAAATTTTCAACGCGATTGAAATCCGCGATGAAAAACGCGGCATGGACCTCACGTGTGAAGTCGCCCAACATCTTGGCGACGATATCGTCCGAACGATTGCCCTCGCCTCCACTGACGGCCTCATCCGGGGAATGGACGCCACCGATACCGGCGCTCCGATCACCGTTCCTGTAGGCACCGAGACTCTTGGGCGTGTCTTCAACCTCCTTGGCAAACCGATCGACAACGGACCCGCTGTCAATGTGACGACCAAGATGCCGATCCATCGCCAGCCTCCGAAGTTCGTCGATCAGAACGTGAAGGCGGAGCTTCTCCAGACCGGGCTAAAAGTCGTCGACCTGCTGGTGCCCTTCAACAAGGGCGGAAAGATAGGCCTTTTCGGAGGAGCCGGGTTGGGCAAGACGGTTCTCATCCAAGAGCTGATTCGCAACATCGCGGTCGAAGCGTCCGGCGTTTCGGTCTTTGCGGGGGTCGGCGAGCGAACCCGTGAAGGGAACGACCTTTGGATCGAAATGAGCGAGGCCAAGTTCAAAGACGTGGACGGCACCGAAAAGCGCGTTATCGACAAGACGGCAATGGTGTTTGGCCAGATGAACGAGCCGCCGGGCGCTCGTCTCCGAGTGGCCCTTACCGCTCTCACCATGGCCGAGTACTTCCGCGATGAGGTCGGCACTGATGTGCTGATTTTCGTGGACAATATTTTCCGATTCGTCCAAGCCGGCTCGGAGGTATCCGCCCTTCTTGGTCGAATGCCGAGCGCGGTCGGCTATCAACCGACTCTAGCCACCGAAATGGGCTTCCTGCAGGAACGTATCACCTCGACCAACAAGGGTTCGGTCACCTCGGTCCAGGCTGTTTATGTGCCTGCCGACGAT